>JALNYP010000015.1 GCA_023229795.1 Syntrophobacterales bacterium | reverse complement strand
GAACGCTTGAAACGGGAAATGCGGGAGGCCGGCAAGAGTGAAGCCACGACGAGGCATGCACTCTGCATAATGCGCCAGGCGTTCAATAAGGCTGTTGTATGGCGCCTATGGAGCGGCGAGAACCCCTGTAAAGGGGTGTCCTTCCCCTCCCCCAACAATGCCCGGCAACGGTTTTTAAGCCAGGAAGAAGCGGCTCAAGTTCTTGAATCTTTGCAACGGCGCGGTGACCAGATGGCCCGGATTGCAACCATGTCGCTTTACGGCGGCCTACGCCTGGGGGAAGTTTTGGGGCTCAGATGGTCCAACGTGGATCTCAAGAACGGGATTATATTTGTGCAAGACAGCAAAAACCGGGAATCCAGGCCCATTTTTATCACGGAACCCATAAAGCGGACTTTGGCCGAGTTAACCCCTGGGGACCCGGATGACCCCCTGTTTCAGAGCAAAGCCAGGAACCCCGTGCAACAGTTGAGCAAATTCTTTGCGCTCACGATTAAAAAACTCAAGCTGAATGAAGGTATCTCGGACCCCCGGGAGCGAGTTTCCTTCCATACCTTGCGACATACCTTTGCCTCTTGGAGTGTAATGAGCGGGACCCCTTTGTATGTGGTGGGCAAAGCCCTGGGCCACCGGACGTTGATGATGACCGCGAGATATAGTCATTTAGCTCCTGATAGTCACCGGGCGGCATTTGAAGCCGTGGCCCAGAATGGCAAAATAACCGGTGCCCGCCAACAAGTGGTGAACATGGAGACTGAAGAACCGATTTCCGGGGATAGAGAGGGCTAATCGCTGATCCCGATAAGGCCATTTTCCGGGACTACATTCTCCCGCAGCATCACTATGACAACGACAGGAGCATTGCATGGCACCTTCCCTAAAAGAGACAGCCGAATGGGTATTGATGGAAGAATGGCGGAGAGCTTTTCCCTATCTGGATAAGACCACTTTACGACTGGTTTATCCCCACCTGACCGAAGCCGCTTTGCGACTACATCTGTACCCACTGTCAGAAAATCTCTCGGATGAGGACCGAGATTGGTATTTCAAAACTCCTGTCAGTTCCGAAGAGAGGACTATCATAGTCCTGGCGGACCTGGTTGTAGCCCTGCTCTTCCCGGAAACAATCATTACTGGTCTTATTAATAATGCCATGGGTGAGATAGAGGAAGCCTATCGCGTCATATTGCAGGAGGGGGGTGGCTGGTCTTCCGTGGGTAAGGGCAGTCGGGACCAAAGAAAAATGGCGCTGTTGGAATGGTATCAGCGTAACCAGACCCGGCTTTCGTATTTAAAAAAATCATATCTTGAAGACGATCGTCTCTATGAAGGGCGCGGCGGACAAGAAAAACGAGACTTCCGGGATATATTGTTGATCCAATTAATCAAACATGTTGTTAAGCAAGAACTAACCTTCGCTAAAGTTCGGGACTATGTCGAAAACCTCAAAAAGTCAAAACAACCTCTGCGGTAAAATTAATTTTTTCTAAGGTTTCCTTTCAACTAAAGCCGGTCTTCTGACCGGCTTTTCTTTTTCGACACAAAAAAAGTCGATGTCGACCTGGCTTAGGTCGAGACCGGGGAATACCGGAGGGGGTACAACGCCATAAAAAAGCGCAAGAGGAGTTTCGATTATGCTCACCCGGAAAAAATTGGCTATGAGATGGGACACAACCGAGCGCACCGTTGACCGGCGGCGGGCCCTGGGCTTGTTACCCTGGGTTGATTTGGCAAGAGGCATGGGAAACCGGCCTCAAGTTCGCTTCCGGCTTGCGGACATTGAGGAATATGAGCGCCGGGCGCGGCTTTGTCCTGAGGAAGGGGTAGGCGAATGATCACTTCGGAAACTATCCGCCAGGCCCAGTGCTGCGGCGAGCCTGGATGCGATTGTGGACGACCTCACGGGCTTGTGCATTGCCCGGCTCACGACGACGAACACCCCTCCTTCTCGATTTCCGATAACAACGGGAAGATTTTGGTGAAATGTCATGCAGGGTGTTCCCAGGATCAGGTGATTAGCGCCTTGAAGGAGAATGGTCTTTGGCCTTCCGGCAATGGGAATGGGCTCACCAAGGGCAAAAAAGAGTTGGTGGCCACCTATGGTTATAGAGACGCGGCGGGTACCCCCTTGTTCGAGGTGTGTAAATTCCGCAATTCCGACGGTAGCAAGACCTTCAGTCAGAGGCGGCCTATACCCAGCGGTGGTTGTGTCTGGGGACTCCGGGCAGGGAAGTACCAGTGCTTCAATAATGGAGGAGAATGGTACCCTATCGGGCGCAAGGGAATAAACCCCATGGCCGTAGTGAAGGAGTTCCCCGCGGCGCAGCTTGTCCCATACCGGCTCCCGGAACTTCTGGCGGCGGACCCGAATGATCCGGTGTATCTCCCGGAAGGGGAGAAAGATACGGACCGACTATGGGCCCTGGGAGTGACGGCGACCTGCAACCCGATGGGCGCAGGCAAGTGGAGACCGGAATATAACAGCCCCCTGAACGGGAGAGCGGTAGTCATCCTGCAGGATAAAGACGATGCCGGACGTGACCATGCTCAAAAAGTCGCCCGAAGTCTCCATGGTATTGCCGCCAGCGTCAAGATTGTAGAACTCCCAGATTTGCCAGCCAAAGGTGATGTGAGCGATTGGTTGGATGCCGGGGGCACCATCGAGCATCTCCAAGTCCTGGTGGAATTGGCGCCTGAGTTTAACCCGGCAACCGCGCCGGCCTCCGGTGCTGGGACGACCGCAACCTCAAAAAGCAAAGGAGACGAGGAACCGACTCAGCAGGAAATTTTGCTAACCATCGCCATGGCGGCTGAACTTTTCCATACTCCCGATGATGAGTGTTACGCCAGGATCCCGGTAAACGGCCACCGGGAGATCTGGGCACTCAAGAGCAAGGGGTTCAAACGGTGGCTAAGTTATGAATTTTACAAAATTGAAGGCAAGGGGGCAAATTCAGAATCCATTGGAGCGGCCCTTAATGTTCTGGAAGCCCAGGCGCAATTTGACGGTGCGGAGCATAGGGTATGGGTGCGCGTGGCAGAACATGAGGGAAAAATCTATATAGACTTGGCTAATCCGGCTTGGGAAGTCATAGAGATTACCCCCGATGGATGGCAAGTGGTGGCCGAGGCCCCAGTGTGCTTCCGCCGTTCGCGGAGCATGTTACCTCTAACCCACCCCGAGAGGAACGGCAGCGTCAACGAGCTTCGTCCTTTTGTAAATATAGCCTCGGATGAGGACTTCCGCCTCGTGATCGCCTTTCTGCTGGCGGCCTTGCGGGCCCGCGGGCCCTATCCGAATATGGCGCTCAACGGTGAGCAAGGTTCAGCAAAGTCCACCACGGCCCGCGGCATCCGTTCACTGGTGGACCCCAACATCTCTCCATTACGCTCTGCTCCTCGTGAAGAGCGAGATCTAATGATCGCCGTAACCAATTCGTGGATGCCAACTTTTGATAATTTTTCAGGGATTCCGCTCTGGCTTGCGGACGCCTTATGTCGACTGGCAACCGGCGGCGGTAATTCATACCGGCAGCTTTACACCGACGGCGAAGAACACATTATGGATGCTATGCGCCCCGTTGCCATGAATGGGATCAGTTCTCTCACAGAGCGCTCGGATCTTGCCGACCGGTCTTTGATTTTCAATCTTCCCCAAATTCCAGAGGACGCCAGACGGCCCGAGGAAGAATTCTGGGCCGACTTCGAGAGAGCCCGCCCCCGGATTCTCGGTGCCCTGCTGGACGCCGTGAGCATGGGCCTGCGGAACCAGGGCAGCGTGAAGCTTCCGGCCCTGCCCCGGATGGCTGACTTTGCCATTTGGGTTGTGGCCTGTGAGCCCGCCCTCCCCTGGCCCCCCGGCTCCTTTATGACGGCATACATAGGGAACCGGGCTGAGGCTGTTGAGCTATCTCTTGAGGCCGACGTGGTGGCCGTGGCGGTGCGGGAGTACATGGCAGACCGGCAGGATTGGTGCGGGAAACCCTCTGAACTCTACGAGGCCCTAAGAGAACATATCTCGGAAACTACCGAAAAAAGCAAAGCCTGGCCTAAAGCCCCAAACAAGCTGTCTGGCCGACTCAAGCGGGCGGCAACATTTTTACGAAAAGTGGGGATTGAGATTGAGTTTGGTCATTCTGGGGACCGGAAGACCTCCATCAGGAAGACCAAGAAAAATACCGTCCAAACCGTCCAAACCGCCCAATCCCGAGAAAATCAAGGGTTTTCTCCGGACGATACCCCCAAAAGTACCGTCCAGACGGGATCAAGTACCGTCCAAGAGGGCGATGCTGGCAAGATTCTGGACGATACTTTGGGGGCCATGGACGTTACCTTAAAACTCGGGTCCACCCGGAAAGCTGATAACCAGGCAGGTTTGGACGATATGGACGCTACGGACGCTTCTTTGCATACCCTTGAGGACGACATGCTGGAGGTTGAACTATGAAACCGAACCCTGGTGTTGCAGCGGTGCAGAAGTTGGCCCATATGGGTTATCGATTCACGGTGAATGGAGTCAACATCAAAGCCAAGTATGAAGGCCAGGGTGCCCCGGACCCGGCCCAGGTGCGGCCATTAATGGCCCTGGTAAAGGAACATAAGGTTGCGGCGATAGGCTTTCTGGCCCGGAAGGCACAACCCCCAGAGCGCGTGCTGACCTGCGCCGACTGTCCCCGCTTCTCAGCCTCCCTTGGCCCAAATCCCCGGCAAGCGTGGGGCCGGTGTTTGAAACGGGGGCGGGGTCGATACGGATGCGCGACGGCTTGCGAAGCGGCCCTAACCGATGATGTAGTGGATAATGCAAATCTCTCTGATGATAACCAAACATAACCGAGAACGGAATATCCATCATGTCATGCGGAACCAATGGAATCAAAGACGGCGAAAGACATATTTATAGCCCCATGAAGGCCATGAGGCGTAAATGCCTGGATTACTGGTGCGGCAGTTCCAAGGAAGTGGAACTCTGTTGACGGCCTGCCCCTTATATGGCTACAGATTTGGTAAGTGGCCAGGGACGGTAAAACGGGAAGCCACCCGCGCCCAAATAGAGAGACTCAAGAAGGCCAGGGAGGCCCGTTTAAATGGCCGGATTTCCGGCTCACCTCTATCAGAGAATAGAAAAATTTTGGCAAACGCGCTGTATGAAGGATAGGGGGAAGGGGTGCGACCCCGGCAACGGAGCCTTATTCAGGCGGAACGGACCCTAAAAATAGCCAAAGGAGAAGCTCATCATGCCTTATAAAGATCCCGAAAAGCGTCGGACCTTTCATCGCGAGTATAAGCGGAAATGGAGGCAAGTACACACGAAAAATCAACCCCTCAAGGGAGTCAAAATCTTTATCTGCGCGAGGTTCCCCGACCTCAACTTAGGCCTGGCCAGTTTTGTGGGCGGCTTTCTTATCACGTCCCGAGACGATGTCGTAGAACGCATCTTGAGAGATCCAGATTTCATGCGGTTTATTTTTCCCATATCCATGGACTGGGACCTTGTCCCTAATCCCATTATAAGCGAAGACGAATAAGTGCGGTTTTTTTGTCCTGAACACCGGGGACAGGCCCTTATTCATACTTTTTTCACAATTCTGCCCCGATTTTATATAGAATCAAGTGCTTGAATTAGTTAAATATTATTTCTATCTATTGGGTTTCCCGAATATGGATTTAAACTAAAATCCCGGGCGACTCCGCTTTATACATGATTTTGAGCCCATCGTTTTGGCCATATTCTTCATGTCCACCCTTCCGCGCTTTCCTTGAAAACCCAGGTCCAGATTAGATTTTAGGTTTTCTCGGGGTTGACCATAAGATTAAGAAAAGAGATTTTCTAAAATTTCAATAACCTAATTATTTTAGTTCCGTTTTTGCGATCAGTTGCTTGATAATGCCGGCTAAGTCAGGCCCACCTTTGCTTTTGGGAGGTTTAAGAGAGAAATTGCCGGGTTTGACCGGGGTTGACTGAAGCACAAATTTATTAGCTGAATGTCATGTTGGTTTTCGCCCCCGTCCCACAGCCTCTTCACTCATTCTGTCGCCCCCTGATCACACCTCCCCCCCCCATTACCGCCTGCCCAGAACAATGAAAGTCGAGGTCATGGTATGCCATTCTCAACACTCGCTGGTCTTTCCCATTAAGACCCTACCAATTAACGGATGGCCGTCCCGTGGGCCGAGATATGTTGACTATAAAGCCCTTTTGGGACCTGGTGTTAGAACACCGTCACTGGCGTCCAGCCGGTAATCACCGCCGGTTCATCCCCACGCCTGTGGGGAACACATAAAACTGGATGACCGTGATGGTTTTGCGGGCGGTTCATCCCCACGCCTGTGGGGAACACAGCTGGTTCCCCTCTTCGATGACGACGCAGTTCGGTTCATCCCCACGCCTGTGGGGAACACTTGTATTTGCTGAATAAGAGGTCTATTTTCTGCGGTTCATCCCCACGCCTGTGGGGAACACCTCAGCAGATATCGGAGGATCAAAAGTGATGCCGGTTCATCCCCACGCCTGTGGGGAACACTGCTTGTCGCCCTGGGATTCGGTCACGTCCTTCGGTTCATCCCCACGCCTGTGGGGAACACTTTCCGGAAGCGAAACCCTCCCAATGCGCACTCGGTTCATCCCCACGCCTGTGGGGAACACATCCACGTTTTTCATTGTGATACCCCTTATTGCGGTTCATCCCCACGCCTGTGGGGAACACGGGTTGCATTGCACCCCGACAAATTCAGCACCCGGTTCATCCCCACGCCTGTGGGGAACACTCCAATATCCAGGTTTTAATAAAAATCAATCACGGTTCATCCCCACGCCTGTGGGGAACACGGCGGGATATCCGTGGTGGTGAAGGTCGAGCCCGGTTCATCCCCACGCCTGTGGGGAACACCCATGCCGCCTGATTTAACAATGGAATCAAACCGGTTCATCCCCACGCCTGTGGGGAACACGCCAGGACCAGCTCGCGGCTTTTGTTAATTGCCGGTTCATCCCCACGCCTGTGGGGAACACCTGGTCGATGACGTCGTAATAGTGGGCCAGGACGGTTCATCCCCACGCCTGTGGGGAACACATGATGATGAAATGTTTCTGCGCGAAGCAAATCGGTTCATCCCCACGCCTGTGGGGAACACTTCATGCTGCATAAGATATCACGTGATAATCGCGGTTCATCCCCACGCCTGTGGGGAACACTGAGCATAGCTGCGGGAGGTCCACGGGGTTCACGGTTCATCCCCACGCCTGTGGGGAACACCCGCCATGCAGCTTACATGACCTCGAAATTCGCGGTTCATCCCCACGCCTGTGGGGAACACAGGTCGGCTGCCCTGGCCTGAATGGCAGAGCACGGTTCATCCCCACGCCTGTGGGGAACACCAATGAGCGACCCAGGCAAGCTACCCGCACCCCGGTTCATCCCCACGCCTGTGGGGAACACGGGCAGGAGAGCTTGAATATAATGCTCTCGTGCGGTTCATCCCCACGCCTGTGGGGAACACTACCGGGAATTCCCCTACGTGGTGCCCAGGTTCGGTTCATCCCCACGCCTGTGGGGAACACATTCAGGAAGGCCAGGTAAAGCGGCTGTTCGGCGGTTCATCCCCACGCCTGTGGGGAACACGCCATGCCAGCGGAGTTCGCGGCGGCGGCACGCGGTTCATCCCCACGCCTGTGGGGAACACTCTCTCATTTGGACGGCCGGATGGTCCCCATTCGGTTCATCCCCACGCCTGTGGGGAACACAGCCATAGAGGGCGGCGAACCATCCTTCTTGCCGGTTCATCCCCACGCCTGTGGGGAACACGGCAACTATATGAATCGCTATTAGATCCTGAACGGTTCATCCCCACGCCTGTGGGGAACACGAAGACCTCCCTGGCCGTGGCCATCTCGCCTTCGGTTCATCCCCACGCCTGTGGGGAACACGTTTCCTCGAAGCGCCTATTACAACATGTGACCGGTTCATCCCCACGCCTGTGGGGAACACCAGCCTGGCACCCATTCTTTTCAGCGCCTCCGCGGTTCATCCCCACGCCTGTGGGGAACACGGCGACACCCCCCAACGGGGATCAATCTCTTCCGGTTCATCCCCACGCCTGTGGGGAACACCAGGTCTATTTCCGGGGACTCATAGCTGTACTCGGTTCATCCCCACGCCTGTGGGGAACACCTCCCGGCTGCGCCCTTGGGTAGCCGCTCTGACGGTTCATCCCCACGCCTGTGGGGAACACGATCGACGCGGGCCGGGGGCACACCCTGGAATCGGTTCATCCCCACGCCTGTGGGGAACACTCTCTCCGAAAGGCGGGAGTGCCGCCCCCCACCGGTTCATCCCCACGCCTGTGGGGAACACTTCCCTAAACTATCCGGCCGGCGGTTCGATCTCGGTTCATCCCCACGCCTGTGGGGAACACGGCAAGCTGCATAATTTTACCCAAATGGAGGCGGTTCATCCCCACGCCTGTGGGGAACACAATTGGCGGACTTTTTCTGCGAGGCGCAGCATCGGTTCATCCCCACGCCTGTGGGGAACACGCACGCCAATCACAACCACATCCGGGGTGGCACGGTTCATCCCCACGCCTGTGGGGAACACAGGGCTGAGAGAGGCCAGGGTGTCCAGGTAGCCGGTTCATCCCCACGCCTGTGGGGAACACTCTCCCACTCGCCCGTGGAAGAGTTCCAGCGCCGGTTCATCCCCACGCCTGTGGGGAACACTCCACAATCTCCCGGTGCGCATCCCCGAAAGCCGGTTCATCCCCACGCCTGTGGGGAACACCCTCCATTTATGAGCCCCATGGCGATGAACTCCGGTTCATCCCCACGCCTGTGGGGAACACTCTTCCTCTAACCCACCGGGATCACAGCATCTTTTAGACCGCGAAATTGCCACCGGATAACCTATTGATCTTACAAGATATTTTAAGTACCATCACCTACCTGCTCAGACCCTTGCCGTGCCTCCGATAAGGTATTGGAATCACATGGAATAAACGAGACGAGTTTGAGGCCGTCCATTTCGGTGGGTATCCGTCTGTTCTTGCCCAAGGTCACGAAATCAAAACCGGATTCCGTATTGGTGCTCCAGGCCATTACCGCGTTGCCTTCATCCAGTCCCTTCTCCACCTGGTCCCAAATCATCTCGCGCACCCGTTTGGAATAATCGCCCACATAGACTCCGGCACGAACCTCAAGAAGCCAGAGGGCCAGCCGTCCTCGGAGCCGTGGAGGGGCATTCTCAACCACGATGACCAGCATCTCCGATACCCTCCTTGTTAGGAATGGCAGGTGCAACCGATTCTGCGGGGGCTTTCGGCTTGGGGAGCTCGCCTGCGGCCAGGACTTCCTCGATAGTTGGAATGATCCGGTCGAGGAGACGGGATTGTCGGAATGAATCGCGGCAGGCCAGTCTCACTTCCCGTTCAGGATTGCCGGGTTTCCTGGCGGCAATCCGAAATGCAGCCGGCACTACCGTCTCGAACTTGAAGATGTCCGCGATGTCATAAACGAATGACTGGGGCTTGCCGGTATGGATAAAGCCGATGGCGGGAGCGTATCCTGCCGCCAGGATAGCAGCCTCGGCGATGCCATAGAGACAGGCAGTGGCCGAGGAAAGGCACCGGTTGGGGAGATCTCCGCTGCCCCACTGGGTATGGTCATAGTTGCGGCGCTTCCAGGCAACGCCAAACTGTTTGGCGAAAAGCTCATACATCTTTCGTACCCGGACTCCCTCAATGCCGCGCAACTGTTCCACGCTGCGCCGTTCCGGCGGTTCTTCCTTGAATCGCAGGGAGTACATTTTTCGCACGACTTTCAGTCTGGCTGCATCATCCAGCGCCAGCTTGGCCTGATAAAGCAGGCGATCCGCCCTGGCTCCGCCCGGCTGTCCGGAAGCATAGAGCCTGACCCCGGCCTCACCGACCCAGACGAGCAGGCAGCCGACTCGTGCAGCCAGGGTCACGGCCGCATGGGACACCCTGATCCCAGGCTCCAGCATCAAGCAGGCCACGCCGCCGATCGGGATGTGAGTGCGGACCCCGTTTTTGTCGACCAAAACGAAGGCCCCGTCAAGTACGTCGAGCTGCCCCAGTTCGAGAAAAAACACGGAAACCCGATCCTTTATGGGAATCGGCTTAAGCGGCGGCAGAATCGGCTCGGTCATGGTTTCCCCCCTCGATGGTTACTCTTGGTCGGAGCGCCCTGTTCCCGTTATTGTTATCACTCTTCTCGGGGAGAATAATCTGCGCTCCGTCGCAAACGACACCGGTGTGTCTGGAAGCGAGTCGCGTCCCTGAGCAAAATTCTCAGCTTCCACTTGCCGGGTGAACGATTCGAGCGGCTGGTCGCCAATTAGCAGGGCCAAAGCATCTTCGTAGCTATCTTTCAGGCCTGCGAGAATTGGCGCTGAGGGAATACAGGTCTTGCGGCCCAACCAGAGGCCCCATCTTGGATCGGCAAGAGCTACGGCGGTTTCACCCAATAAAATTGCCTTCCCTGCGAGGATAACTCCAAAAGCGGCATCCGTCAGGTATTGACGGTGGGTCAGGACGCAATCCCGGTTGATCGCACCACTCGCCCGCCTCGTGTTCTGAACGGTATGGTAGTCCTGTAGCCGTCGAACCGGCAGTTCCTTTCTAACTCCATTCCTGGGGATGGCGATTGAGGTCATCCGCACCGCTCTGAATGAGGCAAGAAAGTCCTGCTCCTGGTCACTTCCACGCGGCAGACCGAGGGCAGCACAGCACATCCCCGCGACGGCGCTCCTGGTCGGCATCAATCCGGTATTGCGGCGGTTGTACTGGCTGTCGAAACCCCATGATTGCAGGGGTCCTTCCAGGCGAAGGGCCAGAAAGCGTTGATCAGACGACATGATCCACCACCCCATCCAGGAAGGCTTTCAGGCCGATCTCAGGAATTGACTTCTCGAAGACAGCCTCAATTCCCCAAGTATCCTTAAGTTTGGCATATTCCGACTTGAGCAGTTCAATGGATTTGGCCGCATAGCCCTGCGAGGAGCGAACCGGGTTTTCAAAGGCGTTGACCAGTTGAATCGGGTGTCCCTTTTCCCGGACCACACCCAGCACATAGACCGGGAGCGTGTTGCCGTTCATGGTGTTCTTGCGGGCGCCGGGAATGGCCTTGATGGTTGCTTCCACAAAGGTGCGCACCACGTTCCGGCGATCTTCCTCGGCCATGCTTTCGAGGTGCTCTGCATCGGCAAGCATGTCGAGGTTGAGGGCGGCAAAGCGGTAGTAAGTGGCAGAATTGAACTCCAGAGTGCCGGTCATGCCGGCGCCGGATTCCTCTTTGGGTTGGAGATCGTCTACAGCAGAAAAGAAGTCGATCTCATTGTCCACCTTGTGGGTCGAAAGGGCGTGCGAGAACATGGAGGCGGCTTCGACGGTCAGAGAATGGTCGTTGGCGACCATGCGGCCAAAAAGAGAGATATCCGCGGCATCCTTCAAGGACTTGCCATCACCAATCGCCTTGAGGGCCTTTTTCACGTCCTTGTTATCCGCATACGACCCGGCAAGGGTCTGAAGCTCAAGGGGTGACATGAAATAGAGGGTTGTAGACTTCACTTTATCAGTTGATTTAGCATCAAGTTTCACCAAGGCATCGATGATTTTCTTTGCCCCTTCTTCAGCATCATCGGCTGAAAGATTGGCGGCTTTCATTTCCTTGACGAGGGGTTCAAACAGCAAACGGGTCCTCTCCCCCCTGAAGTACTGAGGGGAAATGTCCTTGGCCAGTTCGCGAATCGCCCGTTTCCATGATTGGCTGGATACCCGCGCCCGCTGGACGCCGCCAAAGACGGCCGTCTTGGGTGAATTGAGATCGTCGCGGTTGAGGCAGGCAACGGGGACTGATTGAATGATATGTAGCTCCAGGTGTTTCATAACATTCTCCTCATGGGGTTGTTATAGGACCATGTTGATTGGTGCAAGCAGAAGTAGGCCGAACCCGAAGCTCTTGGCGCTGCCGACGCCGGCATGATAGGTTTCTATAAACCTTTCCGAGTCAGTCACTTCCAGGATTCCCCGAAACTGGACCCCGCCGTGGTAGCCTGACTGCCCCTTCTTGCGAAAATGGTTTTCCATCATTGGGCTGATTTCGAGAGGCTTTTCTGCTACGATTCGAAATCCACCAGGTACATCCAAACCTGTGTCCTGGTCCCGACATCTCACTTTGCCTTTGTGAATAAGCCAGGCGCCTAGTTCATCCGGTTTAACCAAAGGGACGCGCTTGCCATTCTTTCTTTTGCCGTTAGCGCGCCTCAATGTTTCTCCGTTTGGTCCTCGCTGGACAATGGTCTTTACCGGGTTGGCCCGCAAGTCAAAGGCATAGTACCGGTGAGAGAAGAAAGAGGCGGCAATTTCCTTGAGGGCAAAACCGTCAGGCGGGCACCATAGTGGCCGCCTAGGTTTTCCCCGGGCCAGAATCCAGAGCCGGAACGCCCCTTCGAGTGGATCGATTCGAGTCAGGAAATCCCGTTTGGCGTCCGGAGTGTCAGGGTAACACTCCCACAGCCTTTGGTGCCAGGCGTAGCTGTCGGAAATGCCTTCGGCGCGGGCGGTTTCGGCATCAACTTCTAAACGGGCCAGCCAGCTCATATCGCCTCCTTAGCCGGAGATGATTCCACTGCCCAGAAAGCAGTCGCCCAGTCGATTTTGGTGCGGTCGCCTCTATTCCAGGCTCTCAGGTCGGGCTCCAGCTTGGCATAGTTGACCGGAACTCCCTGTGATTTTGCCATGAGAACCATCCGCAGGACGCGATCATGCAGCTCGGCTTCCGTTTCGGCGGTGAGCAAATGCTGGAATCGCCGTTCGGTGGGCGTCAGCTTGTTGTCATCGCTGCGCTTATCACCCCGCTGTCGCTCGATGGCTTTACAGGTAGCGCCGAAATTTCCCGTGGCCGTTTCTTCGGGATGGGCCGCGAAGAGTCCGGCCACAAAAGCTGAAACACTGTCATTGATCGCCACCCCCAGACGATTCAAGGCAGGCCAGGCGCGATGTTTTTTGCTCTCGACATGCACGCAGCGCAGGTTGGCCATCATGCCCCGGTCATCTTTGCACTTCCGGAGTCTTTCAAGAAGCCGGCTCATACTTCCTCCTCCTTGGTCTCGTGAGTATTCGCGTCAGTTTCAATTCCTGCCGAGGTCAGTTTCCGCCACCCTTTGACAAAAGCTCGCAACTGCCGTGGGGTCTCCTGCCCGCAGGCGATCCGGTAGGCTTCACAGGCCGCGGAGAAGAGCATTTTGCGCCAGGCCTCGCGGGTGAGGAGGGCGGCATCTGTGCCAAAGGCTTTGAGGTGATTCATCAAAAGCGGGAGATTCTTTTCGACGGTGGTCCAGTACGAGAGGAATGCGGTCTGGGCCAACCTTTCTCTTAGGACATTTTGTTCTTTGGCCTGGGTTCTTTTGACGCGAGGCTTCCAATCGTTATCGATCGTTTGCCGATAATCTTCTATGGCCCAACGAAGTTTTCGGGAGTAACCCTCAGCCCCTAAAACTTTATCCGCTCCAGTTACCTCAGCCTGATAGGCGGAAAGATGGGTGAGGAACGCCGGGAAAATATGGAAGACGGATTCTAAAGCGATGTCCATGGAAGCCTGATCCCGAGTAATTGCACATACATGAAAATCGAACTCGGTATCGTAAGGGGCATTCCCCATGGCCAACGGGCCGCCGAGTCCTTCTGCTGAACGCTTTACGAGCAGCGAGGACAACTCTCGCCATAAGGCTTTTTTCGGCTCAACCTTTACGACCCTCCGTTCCGTGGTTTCTGCACCCTTTTTGTCCTTTTTCGTAACTAACCGAACGGCCGCCGTTGGCTCTGAGGCAAACCCATCCTTATAAGTGTCATATCTGAACCCGTTACAACAATACATTTGGCCTGAGCCCTGAATCAGGCGAATCCATCGTGATATTGGCACCAGTCGCCCGAGGTAGGTTTTCGTGGCATTGATCACTCTGTCCGATTCCTTCTCAGGCGATTCAGGGAAGAACTCCCAAACTGGCCGCCCTAAGGCTATATCCGAATAGCTGCCACCTTTCTTTAGGTCAGTCGAGAAAGTCCTGTAATGCCGTTTAATGTTTTCAAAGGTCGGCAGATTAAAATGCGTTGTTTCTGCCAACGATCTTCCGCGTAGCAAACAATGCGCCATGGATTGAGACAGGCACGGGGCATCCGGGTTCCCAACCTGAGAAGTTCTGGTTGTCTTCCACTGCGCAACCGGTGATCCTCCGCCAGAGGAGAAATTCTGGAAAGTCAGTAAGTTCAAGGCAATACGTTCAGGCTCGATTTGGCGGGAGTTCATTTGTCCGCCATGGTCGAAGAGGGTCGAATTGTTCCCGGTGGCCAATTCAAAATCAAGGAGTGTCACAGGAGAGGTCTTTCCTAAATCTTCAGCTCCTTTTTCGACCCCTTTTAACTCCGCTACCTGCAACCACGGCTTTTCCGGATGGAACAATTCAAACGAATCCTTCCAATCCGTCAGGTACTTCTGCACCGCCCCTGGCAGGTTTTTCGGGACATCACACCAATCGTCATAATCTCTAGGCCCGTTGAGCGCGGCATGGGCGACACAGAGCAAGAGCCGCATCAAGGAAACCCTTTCATGCGGGCGCACCGCGAGATCGGCAAACTGCTCGCCTCCGGCAAGGACGGTATACAGGCTCGCCAAGGTTGGGTGGCCCGAAGCGGTCACCACGGGTATCCACGGATCAAAGGCAACATTCATATTTCCTCCTGGGTGGATGTTTTATCGATAACCAGCCCACGGTCGTCAAAATAGAAAAGCCGGGTCCCTTGCTTTAATCCCTGCACTTCAACTGCTCCCCCTTCGGCAACGATTCCGAGGCATTGCTTCCCGTGGAGATAGTCAACAAAAGCTGGGCACGGCTCAATGTGGTCGAAGCAGGACTCGGGAACTTTCACCAGGTTCTTATGAATCGCCTGGGCAGTAGCGAGTCGGTATTTCTCGTTGCCGAGAAGGCATTTTGACTGATTGATAAAGACCGCTTCCTGAGCTGTGATCTTTCGACAGAGCACCAGGGCAAACGTCGGTACCTCGTTGAGACGGGTTTGTACCCCTTCTTCGTCTTCAAGCGCCAGTTGCCAATGGTTGCAGCTTCGAGAGGCAATCATTCTTTTTGCCGAGTCCGTTGCAAACCAGTCGGAGGAAAGCTGCTGCCATGAATCGGGCTCTTCTCGTTCCTGATAAGTCAATTCAAGCAACTGCCGTATCTGCGCTGGTATTGATACCCCGCTCTGTTTCTTGCTCTGCTGTTCCCAAAGTTCCAGAGAGCGAAGCAGAACGAAGGGAGCGTACACCTGCGCCTTGCCTCCGAGCGCCTTCACTATTGCTTTCGGTTCCATCCGGCGCAACTCGTCAAGGTTCTTTACTTCTTCGAGAATGCAGAGCCGGGCTGCATCAACTGGCCGGCGCTCCCGGTCATGCCGCCACAGCCGCCCGAGGCGTTGCAGCAGCATATCCGTGGGCGCCAACTCGGTGATCAGCAGATCGGCGTCCAGATCTACGCTCTGCTCCACGACCTGGGTCGAGACCAGGATGGAGCCGCCGCGAGTTTTGCCATCCTTGCCAAACCGCCCCATCCATTCGCTCTCAAGCTGTTCACGCCTCCGAAAAGTGAACCGGGAGTGCAGCAGTCCGATAGGGAACTCTGGCCGGGTCGGATTGGTGAACTTTTGATACGCCTTCTGAGCCGCATCGACGGTGTTGCAGATCCAAAGAACCGCCCCGCCTTTCCGGGCCAGAGCCATCGCCTCTTCCCTCGCTCTTTCGGCGGAAACAAAGTCCACTCTGACCTCTCGCGATTTGGGAGGTGAGGCTGACACAGGTTCGAGGCAAACGCCGGCAGTGCGCCCGGTGATGAGAGGATAGGGCAATCCGCCCGCTCCCGAGGCAGCATCGGGGCCAGAAACTATCTGCCCACGCCGCTTTCCCGTGAGCGTGGCGGAGAGGACAATCACCGCACAGCCCCTCGAGGGTGGCAATCAATTTGTCGACAAGTCTTCCCGTGTAGCTATCGTACGAATGGACTTCGTCAATAATCACCACCTTCCCTGCCAGCGCAAAGTGGCGCACGAAAAAGTGTTTGGCGCCACGACTCCGAGGAGTGCCTGGTCAATCGTGCCGACGCCGAAGGGAGCAAGCAGCGCCCGTTTGGTCGAAGCGAACCAGTCCCGCCCCGCCCGCGCATCCTCGGGTGTTGCTTCATGCCTTTCGGTCGCTGCCGGGTGAATCGGGCAGTCATCCTGCAAAAGCCAGGAATTGCCGTGGATAAGACGACTTGTTGAGGCTTCGTCCGGTGATATTCGACGCAGGAATTCTTTCATGCGAAGGTGAATTCGATTGCTGGTCATCTGCGTTGGCAGCGCAAAATAGATTCCTATGGCTTTTCGGTCAAGAAGCAAACGATAAGCCGCCCAGAGCGCAGCTTCGGTTTTGCCCATACCCATGGGCGCTTCGACAACGTAAACCCCTGGACCGGTCACAGTAGCAACGGTTTTCTCCTGCATTTCATTGGGGACCCATCCAATTTCGGGTCTTTCAGAGTCATGGAACAGGTCATGAAAAGAGAGATTATGAACAAATTGAATTGGTCGAAAACCGATAGCACGGAGCGCGTCATGGGCAAGGACGGGGGGATCCCCAGGATCTGGACCTCGCCCGGGAGGGAAAAATTTTTCATCTGAGCCGATCCAATCGGCTACTGAGGCGAGCCCGGCAAGCCACCATAGGGCTGGCGATTCATCGCTGATGGTGACAGATGAACTCTCCGCGTCGAAATAACGCCATGCCTGCTGGGCATTTTTTTGCCGTTCAGCATTCCATTCGATGCCGCTATTGCCTTCTGTGGTTTGCTTGATGAGCGGCGGCTTGATTCCTCGGGGATTAGGATAAAACTTCATTTTTCCATGGTGCGCACCAAGAATAGTCGATAAATACTGAGATAGATTTCTGGAGGTACCTTGCTGCTCCAAAAATTCCTGAATTGCAGAATGCGAAACCTTGCCATGATCCGATTCCATCGCGGTGTCCCAGCATCCGTTACGGGCAACCTTCATCAAGCCATTCTCTTCAAGCCACGCTTCACATTTTCTCTGGAAACCCGGAGATAACTTGCCGAGGTCGTGGAGTGCAGCAAGCGCCCCGATCTCCTTTGATCGGAAATGAAAATATTCCAGGACCTCCGGCCACATCTCAGCGATGCAGCGCGCCACACAACCGACATTTACCATATGATCGAAAACGGAAATGCCAGGTTTCCCTTCCGGAGTGGTCTTTGCCCAAAAGTGAACCATTTAATTATTCCTTTCTTCTGCGGCATAGCAGATTTCCTGGTTGGGCCTTTTACAGGCTATGAGACCGGTGTGTATAAAGCGGTGCAAAGGCGGATGATGCAATGGCCAACACCGCCCGATAATGGTGCGACAGAGGAAAAAGCCGAGGCCACATGCACACACCACCGCCGGGCGTGGTATAAAGCTCTGGCCGCCTCCATCTCTCGTGCCGTTGTGCACGCCTTCCCTATAACACCAGGAGCGCTCGTGGCGCACTTGCCACTATACGCCCATTTGCTAATTTTTCCATATGGTTCGTATATAGGAACCCTTGCAAATAGAGCTTGAATTGCTAATTCTTTCGAAAAATTTCTGTTGAGATCATATTGACTGGGGGAAGGGAGTCCTCCTCCGAGGTGTCCGGTTTCCGTCTTAGACGAAGATCTCGGGGGGCGAGACCGGGCGCCGCTGACACCGGAAGCAGCATGCATTAAGAAATCGCCATGGGTCCCATCTTCTTATCCCGGCCGACCTCGCCCGCCGAAAGTACCTCCAGCAATAAGCCCCCCTGCCCTGGACTAACCCCTTGGTCGAAGCGTGAACACGCCCTACAAAGCGAGTAACGCTTTTTTACGGCCATTGTGGAGGCAAGGACTGAGGGTGGACCCTGGGCTGGGCATGGCCCTTTCCCCTCCGGCTCACCTTCCGACTAAAAATCGTTTTGAAATTTTTCGCCCTGGGTCCCATTACCCGGGGGGACTTCAGCCGAGGCCTCCCCGGGAGGACAAAACGGCATACGTCGAGAAAATGGCATAAGGTCCGGACCAAGCATATAAGACAGGGGGGAGGGAGTCCCAGTCTCCGGGTTTCCTTCTGGAGCCAGGAAGAGGGGGACGTGGGGAGGGGGGTGGCAGGGGCCAGGTCGGGGCCGATAGGTGGTGCTAAGGGTGCGTCGATGCTGGGGGGACGGTGGCGCTCCGAGTCTGGCCATCCAATGGGGGGGCGGTGGCCGGCGAGACCTTGGCTTCCAGATCTATCGTGTCGCTCTTTCGGGTTTGCGCTGGGGCTGGAACTGGGGGAAAGCCGAGGAGCGACGGTCCCTCAAGTCTGGACGGCGGTGGCGCCGGGCTGGGGCTGGTCTGGATCCGGGGCGATGGCAGGGCACCAAGGGTGGGCTTTTCAGAAAGGGGTGGGAGAAGGTGGAGGTCCACTTGCGCTTGGTGGCCCAGGAGGATAAGGGAGCCTGGGTCGGTCACTCCCATGATGGTCACCACCACTGGTTGGTCCTTTATCTCGCTCCTTGATCCATATGCTCCTTCCCCAAGAGCCAGGCAAGCAGGGGCACCTTCACGAAACGCCAAGACTTCGCCACCCTCCGGGCCAATAGGACCAGGGACCGGGGTGGGACCGGGGCGGCTGGTACTTCTGTGGCCATGGTGTAGGGCCAGGGTGCTGGATGTAGTTATGGCAGGAAGGGGTTTGCGGCCGGATAGGGTCTGGCCGGTGTCCCGGTGGCGCTCTCGGGTCGGGTGGTAATGGGCAAGGCAAATGCAGGGGGGGGGTAATTACCCCACGGCCGGGGCTTTCATTGCTCCAACCTGACCTCCAACCAGATCGTGAGCACCGCTTCAGGGTGGATTGTGGTGTCAGGGACAGGCGGAGGTCGACGCACCCGGGTTTGGTTTACGTGAACGGCTCCGATGATTCGCGGGGCCACATAAAGGCAGAGGAGATAACCTTGGGAAGCTCCCTTGGCCAGGCAGAGATCGTAACTTGCCATCGGGGGCAGGTGAACCTACCGGCAAACTCCCCTCTCCTGCCCTAACCCTTTTTGCATAACTCGCTTTTTGTGCAGCCCTAAGACAGTGACTTCCTACCCTCTGATAAACCTTTCCTTCACCCCAAATACCGAAGATTTTAGGCTTGGGTGTGGGGAATATTGCAGGGTAATTTTCCGCACTCTGGTTATCCCTGGGTTATCCCTCGTCATCTTGAAAAAGAAAAGAGGTTGGCCTGAAATAGCTAACCTCTTGAATTTACTGGTGCCTGGGGCCGGACTCGAACCGGCACGGCCTTGCGACCGAGGGATTTTAAGTCCCTTGCGTCTACCCGTTCCGCCACCCAGGCAGCCTATTTAATGTAGTATATCGCCCTCCAACATTCAAGATGATATCAAGGCCCACAGGGCCGAGGGAACTGCTCCGTTGCCCCCTTACTTGGCCTTGCCCTGAGCCGCCACCGCGTCCATGGCCTTCTTGAGCTCGGCTTCGTCGCCCAGATAGTAGTGCCTGATCTGGTTCAGGTTCTCATCCAGTTCATAGACCAGGGGAATGCCCGTGGGGATGTTCACCGCGACGATTTCGTCGTCCGTGAGGCGGTCCAGGTGCTTTACCAGGGCGCGCAGGCTGTTGCCGTGGGCCACCACCAGCACCCGCTGACCGGATTTGACCGCCGGGGCGATGTCGCTGTGCCAGTAAGGCATCATGCGGGCCACGGTATTGGCCAGGGATTCGCAGGCCGGCAGCGACTCAGGGGGAAGCTTCGCATAGCGGCGGTCGAAGCGCGGATGGCGCGGATCGTCAAGGTCGAGGGCCGGGGGCGGCGTCGCATAACTGCGGCGCCAGATTTTCACCTGTTCTTCCCCGAATTTCGCCGCGGTCTCGCTCTTATTGAGCCCTTGCAAGGCCCCGTAATGCCGTTCATTCAGCTGCCAAGCCCGGACCACCGGAATCCACTCCAACTCCATGGTTTCGAGGATGAGCCACAGGGTCTTGATGGCCCGCTTGAGGACCGAGGTATAGGCAATATCGAAGGTCAAGCCGCGGTCCCGGAGAAACTGCGCGCCCTTAAGGGCCTCCTGCTCCCCCTGGGGCGTCAGGCCCACGTCAGTCCAGCCGGTGAACCGGTTTTCCAGATTCCAAGTGCTCTGTCCATGCCGCACCAGCGTCAGCGTGAAGGTTGTGCTCATAGATCACCTCAAAAAGGGGCCGGACCGCAAGGCCCGCCCCGTAAGTGAAGGATTATGTCAGGCCGCCGAGAGCCGCGCTTACCTCTCAGCGGTTAACTTGCCAGGATTTCCCCGATCCCTTTTTACCGGCGTATTTCCTGCTTTTGGAGTGCCGCGACCCGGCGGCTTTGCCAGACACCCCTCAGCCTTGGCCGGATTTTACCCGGGCCTTCTTCGCCTTGGTCTTATGCCCCGGAGACTTGGATTGAATCCTGGTTACCCCGAAATTATCCTCAGACCGGGAGACGGCAGTCCCCGTAAAAAGCATCAGACCGGCCATGAGCGCGGCCAGGGTCGAGATAATTTTCAGCATGTCAAACTCCGGGATTGCTTCCGGCCTCCTTGCTTTTCAACAGGGCAGATTTATTATATAAGCTCTCTGAATTTTTGAAAGAAAATAAACCTGGGAAAGACCCATAAAATCCCGGCCGCCGACCGCGTTAGTCAGGTTTGGGTAACTCGAAGATGACGAGGGCGCCTGCAGCCGATGCCGTCCTTGACAAAAAGGACCGCCTTAGATTAAATATGGCTAAAATTCAGCTTATTTCAGAGGGTTGGTGGTCCAAACGCAGATAGTCACCCAGGACGCCGGCCCTGGAACCCCCATCAACCGGCTGCGCCAAGAAGGAGACAACCATGCGAATCCGGGAGCGGATGTTGCCCGCGGGGTGGTATCCCGCCAGCGCCAGCGCCTGTAAGGCGGAAATCGAGCAGTTTATCGCCGGGAGCCCGCCGCTGCCCACCGGAACCACAGTGTTCGGTGGCATCGTGCCCCACGCCGGCTGGCATTTCTCCGGAAAGGCCGCGGCCCGGGTCTTCGGCCTGGCCTCCAAGATCACCCAACCCCAGGTGGTCTGCGTCTTCGGCGGCCACCTGGGCGGCAACTCGCCGCCGCTGTTAGTGACCGAGACGGCCTGGGAGACGCCTCTGGGAGATATTCCCCTGGCCACGGAGTTCTATGAGCCCCTGGCCAAACGCCTGACCCTGCGGGAGGAATACCCCGGCGACAACACCATTGAAGTGCAGATTCCCTTCGTCAAGTACTTCTTTCCCCAGGCCAAGCTCCTGGCCCTGCGCTCGCCCCACTCTGCCACGGCCATCGAACTGGGCCAGGCCGTAGCCGCGGTGGCCAGGGAACTCAAGGTCAGCCTCCTGGCCTTCGGGTCCACCGATCTCACCCACTACGGCCCCAACTACGGCTTCTCCCCCCAGGGCTACGGACCCGCCGCGGTGAACTGGGTCAAAACCGTCAACGATAAGAAATTCATCGACCAGGCTCTGAAACTGGACGGCGCCGGCATGCTCAAGACCGCGGCCGAAGACCAGAGCGCCTGCAGCGCCGGGGGCGCGGTGGCCGCGGTGGCCGCGGCCAAGCAACTCGGCGCCCGTAAAGCCGCCCTGATCGACTACTACACCAGCTACGACATTATGCCTAACGACAGCTTCGTGGGCTACGCCGGGATCATGCTGGAGGGGTAGGGTTTTGAGGGGAGGGCCGGAGAAGGCAATTTTCCCCCCTCCCCTCAAACTCCCCTGCATGGGTGGCACAGGCTTTCCAGCCTGTGAGGGAAAAGGCAGATTGACACCCCATTGCCCCCGGAATAAAAAGGGGCGGACACGCAGGTCCGCAATTTTTCTGCAATAGCGGGGGCACGGCACGCCGTGCCCCTACGATTTTGACTTGTGGGATTGGGGGCGGGGTTTGGGGGAGTTTTTCACCAGGATACGGGCCGTTGGCCCTTAGCCCCTTTCCCGGAAATTTTATGCGCCGACGCCTTGGGACCAGAATTCCCGTAAGAGGCGCGCCAGGGTGTCGGCGGGGGCCAGGTCCTGGCTGAGGGTAGCCATGGTCCCGGGGCTGACCTGGCCCTGGAGCACCACTTCTTCCCCGGCCTGGGCCACCGCGTCCAGGATGACCTGGGCCTGGGGCTGAAATTCGGGTATGGAGAGAAATTCGGAGGAATGGCGGTAGATTTCGGCCACTAGGTCTTTGCCCAGACACATGCGCCAGGTCAGGGACAGGGCCTGAAACATGGCCGGGTCCCAGAAACCGCACACGCTCAGGGTCACCACTTTAGGCATCTTCTCGAAGCGATGCGGGACACCCCCGGCTTCGGCAGGTTCCTTTAAGGGGTCCATCAAGGGCAGGGTGCGTTCCACGAAGAGCTTCATGCGGGCGTTCATAGTAGCGTTGTAGATGGGGGAGGCCACCACCACCAGGTCGGCCGCCAGATAACGGTCGAACAGCACCTCCGACATATCATCCTTCTGGATGCAGCGGCCCGGGGTCTTGAGCCAGCAATCGTAACACCCCAGGCAGTGGTTGATCTTGTAGTTCCGCAGGTACAGCGTCTCGGCCGTAGCCCCGGCCCGCCGGGCCCCCTCCAGAAATTTTTGTAAGACCAACTCGGTCTTGCTGGTTTCATGATCCCGCGGACTGCTGTTCAAAGCTAAAATGTTCATAAAGCTCTCTCTTTAGCACGATTTTTCGATGTCTCTGCAAGAACGGCACCTGGATTATCAAGGGGATGGAAAGTTAACAGGTAATTAAATGAGAGGCTATCGAGAATTAAAGGCAAGATCAAGCTAGAATCCGATTAGACGCCCCAATTGGCATTTTTCTAGAAGGGAAAGAAGAAGGGCGGACCATTTGAGTCCGCCCTGCAGTTTGGTGGGCCGTGCCCACCCTACACTTATAAGGGATGGGGTCGGGGGAAGTCACGCACAGGCGAGACGCCCCGTGCCACCGACTACCCCTGCCCCCTGCTTTTAGTACATGCCTTCCATGCCGCCCATGCCGCCGCCGGGCATGGCGGGCATCGGGCTTTCTTTCTTGGGTTTCTCGGCGATCATGGCTTCGGTGGTGATCAACAGGGAAGCCACGGACGCGGCGTTCTGGATGGCGTAGCGGGTGACCTTGGTGGGGTCGATGACGCCCGCTTCCATCAGGTCTTCATAGACGCCGCTTTCGGCGTTGAAGCCCATGGGGCCTTTCTCAACCCGCACGTGCTCGGCCACCACGGAGCCTTCGAAGCCGGCGTTATTGGCGATCTGGCGGATGGGTTCTTCCAAGGCCCGCCGGATGATATTGACGCCCAGCTCCTCGTCATGGCTGCTCAGCTTCAGCGCGGCCAGGGCCGGGGCGCAACGCAGCAGGGCGACGCCGCCGCCGGGCACGATGCCTTCTTCCACCGCGGCGCGGGTAGCGTTAAGGGCATCTTCCACCCGGGCCTTCTTCTCTTTCATTTCGACCTCGGTGGCCGCGCCGACGCGGATCACCGCGACGCCTCCCACCAGTTTGGCCAGCCGCTCCTGGAGTTTTTCCCGGTCATAGTCGGAGGTGGTCTCATCGATCTGGACCCGGATCTGCTTCACCCGGCCTTCGATAGCCGCCTGGTCGCCGCCGCCGTCGATGATGGTGGTGTTATCCCGGTCGATGCTGACTTTGCGGGCGGTGCCCAGCTCTTTCACCGTGACGTTCTCGAGCTTCCAGCCCATGTCTTCGGAGATCATCTGGCCGCCGGTGAGGGTGGCGATATCTTCGAGCATGGCCTTGCGGCGATCGCCGAAGCCGGGAGCCTTAACGGCTGCGACCTGGAGGGTGCCCCGCAGTTTGTTGACCACCAGGGTGGCCAGGGCCTCGCCGTCCACGTCCTCGGCCACGATCACCAGGGGTTTGCCCATCTTGGCGATCTGCTCGAGCAGCGGCAGCAGGTCCTTCATGGCGCTGATCTTCTTCTCATTGATGAGGATGTAGGGCTCGTCCATGCTGGCTTCCATCTTCTCCGGGTTGGTGACGAAGTAAGGAGAGATGTAACCGCGATCGAACTGCATGCCTTCCACCACTTCCAGGTTGGTTTCCATGCCTTTGGCTTCTTCGACGGTGATGACGCCTTCTTTGCCGACTTTGGCCATGGCTTCGGCGATGATGTTACCGATAGAGGCGTCGTTGTTGGCGCTGATGGTGCCGACCTGGGCGATTTCTTTCTGATCTTTGGTGGGTTTGGAAATCTTGTGGAGCTCGTCCACGACCGCGGCCACGGCCTGCTCGATGCCGCGTTTTAAGGCCATGGGGTTGGTGCCGGCGGCTACCAGGCGGGAGCCTTCCCGGTAGATGGCCTGGGCCAGGATGGTGGCGGTGGTGGTGCCGTCGCCGGCGACATCCGAGGTCTTGGAGGCCACTTCCCGCACCATCTGGGCCCCCATGTTCTCGAATTTGTCTTCGAGTTCGATCTCTTTGGCAACGGTGACGCCGTCCTTGGTGATGGCCGGGGCGCCGAAGGATTTTTCCAGGATAACGTTACGGCCCTTGGGGCCCAGGGTTACCTTGACCGCGTCGGCCAGGGTGTTGACGCCCCGGAGCATGGACTCCCGAGCTTTGATGTCATATTTAATCTCTTTTGCTGACATGAGTTTACAGTCCTCCTTAGGATAATTGCTGAGTACGACAGAACTTCAGGTTAGCTGGGGATCAGAAGCGCTTAGCCGATGATGGCCAGGACGTCTTCTTCCCGCATCATCAGGTAGTCTTCGCCGTCGACCTTAATTTCGGTGCCCGCGTACTTGCCGAACAGGACCCGGTCGCCTTCTTTGACCTGGAGGGTCATGCGCTGCCCCTGCTCGCTCATTTTGCCGGGGCCCACGGCGATGATTTTGCCTTCAATGGGCTTTTCCTTGGCCGCGTCGGGAATGACGATGCCGCCTTTGGTAACCTGCGCCTCTTCGATCCGTTTGACCAGAACCCGGTCGTTCAAGGGTTTGACGTTCATATAAAACCTCCTCGTGCTAAATTAGGGATGCAAGCGATGTTAGCACTCTATATTAGTGAGTGCTAATGGAAGTATCACCAGAGATTGTAACCACAATATAGGGAAAATCAAGAGGAGGAAAAAAATAAATTGCAGAAGGTGTGTTGAGGGGCCGAGGCCCGGCAAGATTACCGGGCTTCGGAAACCAGGAGCGCCCGCTTGGTCTTGGCGTGCGAATACTTGTCTTTGGAACGGCTGGTTTTCTTGGACTTGGCGGGGCTCTTGGTGGAGCTGTCAGGTTTTCTGGCCAATCGGGTGTCTCCGCTTTTCTTGCTTTTCACCGCTGAGGCCTTAGGCTTGCTCTTGGAGGAGCCGATGAGGGCCACCTTGGTCTTCTTGGCATCGCTATGCTTGACTACCTCGTGCTTGGCCGCGATAGACGGCGTCCCGAACAACGAGGCCTGAACTACGCCGGCATTGACACTGGGCTTGCCCGGAGTGCTGTGGCCGGTGTCGGCGGACTCTTTCTTGGCATAAACCGGGGTGGCGGAGCGCTTCTGGACGGGCCGGGCATAGGTGTGGCTCTTGCTGCTGGACTTGTGGGCTACGGTGGTTTCGTGGTGAGTGCTCCGGCTGGCAGTGTAAGACCGGCCTGAGCTCCGAGTGGCCGTCCGCACGGGATGGCTCGCCACCGCCGGGTCTTCGATACGGGCCAGGCTGATATTCTTGGTGAAAAGTTCCTGGCTCTTGGGCGGCAGGTTCAGGGTATAAGAAGGCGCATCCGGGGGCGTGATGCCGCGCAGCAATTCCGGATTGAGGGCCTGCACTTCCTCTGTGGGCACATTGACCGCCTGGGCCGCAGCCTTGAGCGAGGTCGTCTCAGTCACCTTGGCCTTATCATACTTGAGAGGCGGTAAATAAGGCACGTTTTTGAACCCGAACTTTTCGGGGTTTTTGGCGATGATGGTGGCCGCGATCATCTGGGGCACGTAATTCTTGGTTTCCGTGGGCAGGCACATGTTGGCCGAGAGTTCCCAGAAATTCTTGTGGTTGCTCTGGTTCAATTCCCGCTGCACCCGGCCCTCGCCGCAGTTGTAGGAAGCCGCGGCCAGGTACCAGGAACCGAACTGTTTATAGAGGTCCAGGAGGTATTGGGCGGCCGCCCGGGTGGCCTTCTCCGGGTCCCGGCGCTCATCCACGTAGCTGTCGATGGTCAGACCGTAACGCAGGCCGGTGCCTTTGATGAACTGCCACATGCCGCATGCGGCCGCGGGCGAATAAGCCTTGTTGTTAAAGCCGGACTCGATCATGGCCAGGTAGGCCAGGTCTTCCGGCAGGCCGGCTTCCTGGAACACCCCTTTGATCATGGGCAGATAACGGCTGGAACGGGCCAGGTAGCGCGTGATGACCGACTTGCGCTCGGTGGAGAAATAGACCAGGTAGGCCCTGACCTGTTTATTCATCTGAATGGGCACATCAAACTTAACCTGATGTTCCCAGTTCTTCAGTTCTTGTTCGAGGCTGGGGTCCCAACCAGTGATGCCGCTTTTGGCGTAGAGTTCTTCCAGGCGAGGGGTGCTCAATTCTTCGGTCAGGGAAGCATCGTCCGGAGCTTCATCGCCGACGGGAGCCACTAATTCTTGCTGCACCGGGTCCGCTTTAACCAGATTACCTTTTTGACCGCCGCCACATCCCGTCAACAGCGCGAGGCAAACTGCTGCACCTATGAGCCAGGATACCATGCCTATTCCTCTCACCTGGTGGTCCGTTTGCGATTCAGCAGGTCCTCAAAAGACACGACTGCCTCCCCCTGAGGTTGTCACTGACCTGGTTTCATCCGTATAGCAGCATTTTGGCGGCTTGGCAAGAAAAAAACCTGTTTTCCCCGTAGGTTGAGACTTTAAAAAAACCGGCCGGGTGCTTATGATAAGTTGCAGAAAGGTAAATCATGATATTTATCGATTACTTGGCTTATGGAGAAATGGTTGTCGCCCTGGCTGGCTGGGCCCTGGGCCTGTGGGGCATAATCACCGGGCAGGCCGCCATTCTCCAATACCTCTACTTCTTCGCCTGGTATCCTTATATCGTCTTTCTGGATGGCCTGTTGTTCCGCCTTCGGGGGGAGTCCTGGCTCCTGAACCGGCCCCGGGATTTCCTCCAGATGTGGCTCTGGTCCACCACTGTCTGGCTGGTGTTTGAGGCCCTGAACCTGATCCTCAAGAACTGGGGTTATGCAGCCGTGGTCCCCATCTGGTGGGTCCGCTGGGCGGGCTACGCCCTGGCCTTTGCCACGGTGCTGCCTGGGGTGCTCCTTACCGCTGAGGTAATCAGCGCGCTGGGGGCCTTTAAAGGGGTACGGGGGCGAAGCTTCACCCCGTGGGTCTGGCAGCCCGCGGCCCTGCTGCTGGGAGTAGCCTGCCTGGTCCTGCCCCTGGTCTTCCCCCGTTACGCCTTTCCCCTGGTGTGGGGCGCATTTTTCTTCCTGCTGGACCCCTGCTCCGACCTGTTGGGCGGCCCCTCCCTCATCAACAGCTTTATGACGGGGGAACGGCGGCAGCACCTGAATCTCCTGGCCGCAGGTTTGATCTGCGGCCTCTGGTGGGAATCCTGGAACTACTTTGCCATAACCAAATGGGTCTATATCTTCCCGGTGCTCAACTTCGGCAAGGTCTTCGAGATGCCCATCCTGGGCTACCTGGGATTCCCGCCCTTTGCCCTGGAGGCCGCGGTCATGTATAATTTCCTTAAGGCCCTGGATGAGCGGGTGCTGACCACACCCCGACGGCGGCGCACCTTTGGGCTCGCCCAGGGGGTCTTTTGGCTGGTCATGTTTATGGCCATGGATGCCTGGACCGTGATTTCGTATCAGTAGAGAGCTGTCAGCTATCAGCCAAAAACATAATACCCTGGTCCAAGCTCCTGCCTTTGATCCTCGTTCCCAAGCTCCAGCTTGGGGACGAAATTTTCCGCCCAAGCTCCGCTTGGGCACCTTAAATCTGTGAGCCCAAAACCCTGAATACCGACAACCCTAAACCCAAAACCCAAAACCCGGAACCCAAAACCGTCTTCTCCATCAGTCTCGGCTGTCCCAAGAACCTGGTGGACACGGAAATCATGCTGGGGCGGCTGACCCAGGCGGGTTGGCAGGTCACCGGCGAGCCCGAGGCCGCGGATCTCCTGTTGGTCAATACCTGCGCCTTTATCGAGCCGGCCTGTAAAGAGGCGGTGGACACCATCCTGGACCTGGCCCGCCTCAAAGAGGCTGACCCCGACAAGCGTCTGGTGGTGGCCGGCTGCCTGGTGCAGCGGTATGGCGAAGACCTGGCCAAAGACTTGCCCGAAGTGGATCTCTTCGTCGGGGTCCATGATTTTCCGGCCTTGCCCGAACTCCTGGCCCGGCCTGCCGCGGAAGGAGCGTTGCGGTTGTTTCAGGGCGCAGCGCCCTATGCTTACGGCGCGCCGGAGCCCCGCTATGCCGCCACGCCCCCGCATCTGGCCTATCTGAAGATCGCCGAAGGCTGCGGCCACCGCTGTACCTTCTGCATCATCCCGAAACTGCGCGGCCCCTTGCGCAGCCGGCCCCTTAGCACCCTGGTGGCCGAGGCCGAAAGCCTGGCCGCGGCCGGGGTCAAGGAACTCATCCTGGTGGCCCAGGATACCACCGCCTACGGCACGGACCGGGCAGGCGGCCCGGGGATCGCAAAATTGCTGCGCGAGTTGGCCCGGCTCGACGGCCTGGAGTGGCTCCGACTGCTCTACGGCCATCCGGCCCGCATCACCCCGGAGCTGCTCGAAACCATGGCAGCCCAACCCAAAATCCTGCCCTATCTCGACCTCCCCATTCAGCACGGCCATGAGGAGGTGCTGCGGCGCATGGGGCGGGGTTATACCCGGCAGGATATCCTGGACACCGTCCGGCTCATCCGGGAGGTCCTGCCCGCCGCGACCCTACGTACTACGGTGATGTTGGGTTTTCCCGGCGAAACCGAGGCGCAGGTTGAGGCCTTGGCCGATCTCATGGAAGAAGTCAGGTTCGATCACCTGGGGGTCTTTCTGTACTCTCCCGAGGCCGGGACCGCGGCTGAACGCCTGGGTCCCGCGGTGCCCCGGCGAGAGGCCCGGCGGCGGGCCCGGCTTCTCAAGGCCCTGCAGGCCAAGATCGTCAAGGCCAGGCTCAAGGCCCTGGTGGGCACCGTGCAATTGGTGCGGGTGGACGGCGTCAGCCCGGAGAGCGACTATCTGTTGACGGGCCGCCTGGCCGGCCAGGCCCCGGACATCGACGGCCAGGTCTATATCACCGCGGGCACCGGCAGGATCGGCGAGGTCCAAGCCGTGCGCCTCACTCGGGCCCTGCCCTATGACCTGCTGGGAGAGATCGTGGAAGAAGGAGAAACGGGTTAAAGGCAAGGTCCATGAGCCGCCCAATCATCACCTGCTTACCGCTCACTGCTCACGGCTCACCTAATCATTGACTTCCCGAAAGAGGTAAGTTAATTTATTCACAATGGCTCTCCAGGGCAAAAGCATCCTCAAAGACTTGGAAAAGGACGTGGTCGCCATCAATCAGGCGTTGGCGGCCAACCTGCAGACGCACGTCCCTTTGATCGCCGAGGTGGGGCGCCATATCCTGCTTTCCGGCGGCAAACGCATCCGGCCGCTGCTGTTCATCCTGGCCGCCCGGATGTGCGGCTGCCAGGGCAATCACCTGAGCGATTTTTCCACCGTCTTTGAGTACCTGCACGCCGCCACCCTGCTGCACGACGACGTCATCGACGCGGCCAGCGTACGCCGGGGCGCCTCCAGCGCCAACACCATCTGGGGCAACCAGGCGGTGATCCTGGTGGGGGACTTTCTCCTGGCCAAGGCCCTGTCCCTGGCGGTGACCACCAATAAATTGAAGATCCTCCAGGTGTTGTCCCAGGCCACCACCATGATGGCCGAAGGTGAGATCCTCCAACTCCTGCACACCGGCAATTTGAAGATCACCGAAGCCGAATATTTCGAAGTCATCAACCGCAAGACCGCCATCCTGATGTCCGCGGCCTGTCAGATCGGGGCGATCCTGGGCGGGGCCTCAGCCCGCCATGAAGAGGCCTTGACCCAGATGGGCCTGAACCTGGGGATCACTTTCCAGGTGGTGGACGACATTCTGGATTACACCGGGGATGCCAAAGAATTGGGGAAAGAGGTCTGCGCCGACCTGCGGGAAGGCCGCATCACCCTGCCCCTGATCCACGCCCTGGCCCAGGCTACTCCAAAGGACCGGGAACGCCTGGAGGACATCGCCCGCGACCTGACGCCCGAGTCGGTCGCCGAATTCCGCGGCCTCCTCGACACCTACGGCTCTCTGGACCACGCCCGCACCGTAGCTCGGAGCTATACCCGTCTGGCCCAGGAGAACCTGGAGGCCTTCTCCGCCTCCCCGGAGAAGGCGATCTTCCAAGCCATCACCGAAGAACTGCTGGCCCGGACCCATTAACCCGGCAGCTTAGCCTGCAAACCTCCTTTTAGCCCCGTATTATCACCGATATGAAGGTGTTGGGTAATTTCCCCGAGACGTTAAACTTCGTCTGCGCGATCTTCACCGCCGAGGGGAAGTTGAGCGCCGTTTTGCCTGATTTTCCTTGACACGGCTTCATTGTCGATTTAAAGTAATTTCTGTAGATAGCATGTCAGACTGAAGGCAGGGCTGCGGGCCCTGGTCGTAATCGGAAGGGTATGCTACATACCTTCCCTTTTTTTTGCCTGGCTGCGATCGCGGTCCTGCTCCTGGGGCGGGATAAGTGTCACAAAATTTAGGAGGTTCCTCATTCATGAAGGAAAGAGGAAGAGTAAAGTGGTTCAATGACTCCAAGGGATTCGGTTTTATTTCCCGGGAGAACGGCCCTGATGTTTTTGTTCATCACAGTGCCATCCAGAGTGATGGCTTCCGGACCCTGGCGGAAGACCAGGAGGTCGAGTTCGAGGTGGTGCAGGGTCAGAAGGGACCCCAGGCGCAAAACGTCGTTAAATTATAATCGGTAACTAACGAGGCTGGGAACTCCGGTGGTCGGCGGGCCCCGGAGTTCCGCCATCTCTACCCCAAGGAGGGAAGCCGTGGCCCGCAACCGCTATGGCTGGGAAAAACGAGCCAAAGAGATCGCCCGCAAACAGAAAAGCGACGAAAAGATGAAGAAGCGACAGAATCGGGCTGCTGATGATCCTGAAGGAGAAACAGAAGAGGTGGCCGAAGTGCAGGAAGAGGTAACTATTGAGGAATAACCAGAAAATCCTCCAGGTCGGGCCGAGCGGCGCCCTTATGACCGGGGATGACGCCGCCGCTCAAGGAGAAGTATATGTCGATTAAACTATACGTGGGAAACATTCCCATGAATATGACTGAAACCGCATTAAAAGAGCTCTTTACCGAAGCCGGGAATGTAGCCTCTGCCAAAATCATCACCGACCGGCAGACCGGCCAGCCCCGGGGTTTCGCGTTCGTAGAAATGGAAACTAAATTAGAAGGACAGAAAGCCATCTCCATGTTGAATGGGCGCCAGGTTGACGGGCGGGCCCTGGCGGTTAATGAAGCCAGGCCGCAGGCTCGTGGCGGCGGTGGTGGTGGCGGCGGCCGCGGTGGTGGCTACGGTGGTGGCGGAGGCCGCGGTGGCGGCGGACGTGGCGGCTACCGCTAAACACCCGGCTCCCTGGGAGCTAGACTAACCAAGGATACAGCGCCGGCAGGGTCCAGAAGACCTTGCCGGTTTTTCTATGAGTAAGCAGAAAATCAGCAACTCCAAAGCAGTTGAGGTAAAAATCAATGAAGATATGTCTGGTTGGATTCGACCTGCCCGAGGGCAAAGTGAAGTACCAGGATGAACGAGTCATCACCCTGGACCAGAAATTATCCCCCAAAAAGGTCACCCCTTTTTACGTCGAATTCACCAAAGACGATTTTAGCCACGCCGACGCCTTTTTGGTAGCCAAAGACCGGGGCTGGGACCTGTTGATCCAGGATATGGAAAAACTGGAAGCGCGCCTGGAGCGGACCACGGAGGCCGAGGAAAAGCAGCTCCTGGAAAAATGCCTGGGGTATCTGGAACAGGAAGTGCCCCTGTGCGACGGGGAATTTAGCGACGCGGAATCGACCCTTTTAAAGACCCTGGCCCCGTTAAGCTTGAAGCCTACGCTCATCGCCGCCGAGGCGCCGGCAGTCAATGACGCCATCGCCCTGGTCCTGAAAAAAGCCGGCATCGTCTTTTTCTATACCGCCGACAAGAAAGAGGTGCACGCCTGGCCGGTGAAGCGGGATGCGGACATTGTCACCTGCGCCGGCAAGATTCATTCGGACCTGGCCCGGGGCTTCATAAAAGCCGATATTGTTAGCTATGACGATTTTTTGCAGGTTTACAATATGGCCGAAGCCCGCACCAAGGGCCTGGTGAAGCTGGTGGATCGGGATTACACCATCCATGAAGGCGACATTATCGAGATTCGCTTCAATATTTAGGATTACGGATCACCCGGCCGGTTAACTTTCCCAAAGTTTCCAGGATTCCCGACCCTCCCTCAATGGGGCTTGCCCGGATCAGCGCCGATCTGCTATGATCAAAGGGACAACCATCCTTTTTCCCCGGGCTGCCTAGTGAAAAAAAAGAAAGCTACTCAAAAACCTGCCACCCCGCCCCGGCTCAAGCAATATGAAACGCTGATCTTCATTACCGGTGCGGTCACCCTGTCCCTGGAAGTTCTGGCCTCGAGGATAATGACCCCGTATTTCGGGGTGAGTCTGTACATCTGGGCCGGCATCCTCTCCATCACCCTGATATTTCTGGCCCTGGGGTATCAACTGGGCGGACAGATGTCCCGACGGCGGGACCAAGCCGCCTTGCAAAACACCTTGCTGGCCGCGCCTCTCTGGGCCGCGCTGTCCATCGTGGTGGCCACCGTCCTCTACCCCATGGTGTTTCCGCTCTTGTCCACCATTAACTTGATCGTGGCCAGTTTTGTGGGCGGCATCATCCTTCTGGCCCTGCCCCTGGTCGTCTTGTCCGGCATGAACCCTTTGCTTATCGCGCTGGCCCGCGACGTGCAGCCGACCGGCGACGGCGGCGCCGGGCGGGTCTTCTTTATCAGCACGGTGGGGTCGGTGGCCGGCGTCTTGCTCACCGCCTTTCTGATCATTCCCCACCTGACCAATTTTCGCGCTTTGTTGTGGCTGAGCCTGGGTTTGGGGGTACTGGTGGGCGGCATCGCCCTGCTGAACCGCGAGATTCCCGGCCCGCGCCGAAAACTCCTGCTCGGCGGCTGTATCCTGGTCCTCTTGCTGGGCGGCGCCATGCTGGTGGGCCAGCGCTCCTACTTTAAACTGCTGGCGGGCATGAGTGATATCGGCAAAGATTTCGAGGTTTTAGCTGAATATACTTCGGTGTTTGGCAACATTAAAGTTCTGGCGGTGCATCCGGAGGATAAGAGCCGCCAGTCGGCCCAGGCCTACCTGCAAGACGGCATCATTCAAAATATGGTGACCGCCGACGGGATGGTGCTGGATCATACCGAGTTTATGGATCGGTTAGTTGATATTTATGCCCCTAAGGCGCAAAACTCCCTGGTGTTGGGGCTGGCCGCCGGGATGATCCCCCGTTATCTAAAGAGCAAAGGGCTCAAAGTGACGGCCGTGGAAATTAATCCCAACTCCCTGCAGGCCGCCACCGAGTTTTTTAAGTTCGATCCCCGGGAAGTAGATATTCATATCGAAGATGCCCGCACCTTCGTGCGCCGCCACCGGGGCACGTATGACCTGCTGATTACCGACCTGTTCCACGGCGACTGCACTCCGGACTACCTGCTCACCGTCGAATTTTTCCAGGAAGTAGAGGCCTGTCTGCGACCTCAGGGGGTGGTGATCATCAATACCTATTTCGATCCGAACAATGAACCTGCCAATGACACCATCCTGGCCACAGTGAGCGCGGTCTTCCCCCACGTCCTGGAGTTGCGCTCCCCTTCCTCCGCCGGACTGGTGAGCAGCACCTGTTTGGTGGCGGCCAAGGTGCCGCTCTCGCCTGAAGCGGCGATTCAGGCGGCTGACCGCGGTCCCATGCCTTCCAAAGATTATCAGACCTTGAAAGCCGCCCGGATCGTGGACCGGGAGATGTTGAAAGATCCCACCCCGGTCAGCGATGACCACAATATCTTCTCTATCCTGTTTGCCGGCAGTCAACTGCGTTACCGCAGCCAATTCAACAAACTCCCGCCCAATTTATTGGTTAATTAGCTCTTAATCCCGGCCTTTGACTCCCAGGATTTCCTGGAAAAAGTCCCGCATGTATTTCCAGGACCGCTTGGCGGCCCGGGCGTCATAGGCGACGCCGGAGGCTTTATCGGCCCCGTTCGCCGGGTTCATATAACCGTGCACCGCGCCGCCGAAGAAGACCATCTGCCAGTCCGCCCCGGCCTGGCGCATGGCCTGTTGGAAGGCGTTAATATCGGCCGCGGCCACATGAGGATCGTCGGCCCCGTGCAGCACCAGGATCGCGGCCTTAATCCGCTTCAGGTCATCGGGCTGGGTCTTGGGCAGACCCCCATGAAAGCTCACCACCCCGGCGAGATCGGCCCCGGAGTAGGCCAGTTCCAGGACGGTAGTGCCCCCGAAGCAAAAGCCGATAGCCGCCAGGCGTTTGGGGTCCACCCGGGGATCAGCCGCCAGGGCCAGGAGGGCCGCTTTGGCCCGGGTCCGCAGCAGTTCGGGGTTCCCCCGCAAGGCCCCGGCCAGTTGGCCCGCTTCCTCCGGGTTGGCCGCGATGTGGCCGTTGCCATACATGTCCGCGGCCAGGGCCACGTATCCCAGGCCCGCCAGTTCTTTGGCCTTGTCTTTGGCGAAATCGTTCAGACCCCACCACTCGTGCACTACCAGCACGCCCGGGCGTTTCCCCTTGAACGCATCATCGGAAGCCAGGAAGCCCTGCATCACCGTGCCGTTTTGCCGGTACTCCACCGTTTTGGTCACCACTTTGGCATTAACCTCCGTCAGAGTCATCGACCCCAGAACGAGCGCGGCCAGACCGGTCAGGCCGATTATTTTCATTATCCTGAGGCCCCGGGTCATATGATTATCCTCCGCTGACCATGATTGGAAAGCACGTGGGGCGAGGGCTGCGCAGCCTAGCGCAGCGTGTAGCCGCCGTCCACGTAGAGGGTGGTGCCGGTGGTAAGGGTGTTCGTCATGAGGTAGAGCACGGTTTGGGCGATTTCTTCGGGCTGGCCGGCGCGATTGAGCGGCGTGGCCGCGGCATAATGCTGGAACATCTCATCCCGGACATCTTTCGGCATGGCGTCGAAGATGGGGGTGTTGTCCACCAGGCCCGGCGACACCGCGTTGACCCGGATGGGAGCCAGTTCCACCGCCAGGCCCCGGGCCAGGCCCTCCAGGGCGCTGTTGATGGCGGCAACCCCCGAAACCCCGGGAGACGGCCGTTGGCTGTAGATCCCGGCGAAAAAGACCATGGAGCCGCCCGGCCGGATGAAAGGCGCGCCGTATTTGGCAGCCAGGTATTGCCCCCAGAACTTGCTGTCGAAATCGGCCCGCACGGCCGCGGTTTCCCGAGTCAAAAACGGCCCGCCGGCCGCTTCATTCCCCGGGGTGGTCAGGTGGTCGAACGCCCCTACCTTTTTAAAGAATCCCCGCAGGGCCGCCTCATCCCGGATATCCAGAGTCAGGGCCTCGGTGTCATCGCCGATCTCGCGGAGGGCCTTCTCCAGTTTCTCCCGGGAGCGGCTGGCGATGACCACCCGCGCCCCTGCCGCCACCGCGGCCTTGGCCGTAGCCAGGCCCATGCCGGAACTGCCCCCGATGATGACAATGCGTTTGCCGGTCAGAAGCATCTGGGTCTCCTTGGCTTCCTTTCAGGTGGCGCGTTGGCCTGATCTTGAGACCTCAGCCGCGCCTGGCGAACTGCAGCTTGACCTCGATCCCGGCGACGTTGCTGGCGATGCGCCGGGCCCGGGCGATCATGTCCTTTTCTTCAGATACAGGCCCCTTAATATCCACAAACAGTTCGCCCTCCTGGGCGCTCACTTTGGCGGTGGGAAACTCCTCCACCAGGGCCGCCTGGACCCGGGCGGCCAGGGCCAGATCGTCGAGAATTTTCTGAGACGGGGGCGTGGTCTGGAAGCAGGGGAGCTTTACCGCCTGCAAAATCAGCCCCACCGCATCGTCCACGGTGAGGGACTTGATATGCAGGACCATATCATAAAGCTTGGGGTCCCAGGTATCCGCCCCAAAGAGCTGCAGACTCCAGCGGCGGCGCTCGTCATCGTCTTTTTTCAGGATATACCGGGCGTCTGCCGCAGAGATATTCTCCCGCTTCATTTCCTCAGTGACCCGGTCCTCCAGGTCGGCGATAATCCTGACCTTGAGGACATGGGGGATATCCTGAAGAAAAAAATGGCCGGCCAGACCGTGATAGACCACGTTATCCTTCTGGACGTGCTTCAGCAAGGCTGCCTTGAGATAGGCCACATACCTTTCCTTGCCGTAGGTGAAGCGCTCCAGAATGGACGGCGCGTCGTGAATGGCCCGGACCAGCTTGATTTCCGGGATGTTGAATTGTTCCGAGGCCTCCAGGAGAATATCCCGGGAGATGCATTCATAGCCCAATGCGACGGCCAGCTTTTCCGCCACCTCTTTGCCCCGGCTGTAGGAACCCCGGGAAATAGTAATGATTGGCATACTGATCCTCTTTAGATTGACTTAATAGTAATTAAGGAACCGGGTTTCGGCAGACTTACTGCGGCTGGCCTTTGGATAATTGCTTGGCCACCACCTTGCCATTGACAAACTGGATGGTAATGGTGACATCACCATGTTTCCACTTGGACACAGTGCCGGAAAAGACCGCCACGTCCACGCTGGAGGATTCCGTCGGCTCTCCCAGGATGGCCGTCACCTGCGCCAAAGTCATGCCGGTTTGGATTTTTTCAAAATTTTCCTGGCTGATCCGCGTAAGGCTGCATCCCGCCAGAACGAAAGCGATCAGCACCAGCGCCACCGCGAGTCGATGTCGGGCCAATGAAGCTAATTTATGCATCATGTTATAACCTCTCAATCCTCATTCCCAGGCTTCGCACGTCAACTTTAGCGCGGTTCAACCGCAGCGCGCCTCAAATTATCAGATTTAAGCCATCTTCGGCCCGCAGGATATCGCCTTTAAACTCCTGGGCCGCCAGGGCCACCACGTCCACGGCATCGCAGGGCGGATAAAAGTGGGTCAGGACCAACCGGATCACTCCGGCCCGGGCGGCCAGACGGCCGGCCTCCCGGGGAGTAAGGTGTCCCGGGACCTTGAAGGGATTGGCGGCTTCCAGCACCAACAGATCGGCTCCCCGGGCCAGGTCCGCCAGGGAGTCGCTGACATCCGTATCCCCGGAATAGACCAGGGAGCGGCCTTCGGCCTCCACCCGGTAGGCCAGGCTGCCGGCGGTATGGCCGGTAGGGGCGCTCTTGATCACCAGGCCTTCGCCCCTGACTTCATCCGGGCCGTCGGCCGAGAGTTCTCTCAGGTCCATGAGGCCCGCCGGCGGTTCCACCCAGCCGGAGAAGGCCTCCTTGAGCAGGTCGTGAAACCGGACAAAGCCCCGCGCCGCCAGGAGCTTAAAGGGCTGCCGCCGCGTATAGCCCAGGGCGTAACGGGTGGCGAACCAAAAGGGGATGAGATCCCCCACGTGGTCGGGATGGAGGTGGGTCAGGGCCAGGACGTCGATATCCGAAAAATTAAGGCCGCGGCGCAGCAGGGCCCGCAGGCTGCCCGATCCCAGGTCGAGGACCACCAGCCGGCCCCCGGCCTTGACCGCCAGGCACGGCGAGCCCCGGCGCAGGGAAGGGACGCCGGTGCCGGACCCGATGACGGTCAGTTCCATGGCCTGCGGTTTCTCCTCATATATATAGCATTTGCCAAAAGTCCCTTCCGATTGCCTAGTTGATGTAGGGGCACGGCGTGCCGTGCCCTCGAAGGTTTGGGCATGGCTCGCCATGCCCCTACGGGAAATTATTTTTGGCAAATGCTATATTAGAACGCAATTTTCGTAAGGCCATGCCTTGCAGCGCCGCAAGGCGTCCCTTTTCCCCTTTTCGCCTCTTTCCCTTTTCCCCCTTCTTTAAGCTCCGTCCACGTTGCTCATCTGGGTGACGTAAAACCAGTCTTCGGGGAGCGTCAGGTAATTGTGCATGTCCATCAGGGTCAGGTAGTGGCCCCGTTCTTCATGGGCCACGCTCATGAAAAAGCGGCGGGCCAGGGGGTTGTTGGTTTCCTTGGCCAGTTTGGTGTAATAGTCGATGGAGCACTCCTCCATCTTGATGCCGGTCTTCAAGGCCTGGAGATCGTCGGCGCCGCCGGTGCCCTGGTCGTCCTTGGTCATGGCCGTGACACAGACGTAAGGCTCATGTTCGGGCGGCTTGAAGGCCGCCATGGGCTCGGTCCAGCCCTGTTCCTTCTCCAGATCCCGATAGATCTCGTTGAATTTTTCGATGTGGTATTTTTCCGCCTCCGCCAGGTACTCCATGATCTCCCTGACCCCGGGACTTTTGACTTTCTTGGCGGCCTCCAGATAGAACTGGCGGCCTTCGACCTCCATCTGCACCGCGTCTTTCAAGGCCTTCAGCATATATTCCTGCACTTTCATGGTCGGTATCTCCCTTATGGCCTCTTTCCCGGCGAGGGTGGGCCGTTTATTCCCTAACTCAACATAAGGTTCTCATTTCGCCTTGTCAATCATGCCCGGCGCCTCCGGCCCGACTTCTCAGAAAAACACAGGGCCGGCGATCACCGGCCCTGGTTGCCAGGATCTCGGCTCCGTGGTAAAAAAGAGCATGGGATCGCAACAGTTAGCCCGCCTCAAGGACGAATTACCCCTGGAGTTGGCCCCGCCGGCGCCGGCGCCGGAACTCACCCCCGCCGGGGTCCTGGTGCCCCTCTTCCTTCAGGACGATGCTCTCCAGGTGCTCTTTACCCAGCGCACCCTGATGGTCAAGGACCACCGGGGCCAGATTGCCTTCCCGGGGGGCGTCCGGGACCCGGAGGACCAGCACCTGTTGGCCACCGCCTTGAGGGAAACCTTTGAGGAGATCGGCCTGGCCCCCGAGGCAGTGGAGGTCCTGGGCACGCTCCCCGGGGTAGCCACCATCACCGGCTATCACATCACCCCTTATGTGGGGCTCATTCCCCACCCTTATGACTTCCATACCAGTCCCCGGGAGGTCAAGCGTTTGCTGCCTCTACCGCTGGCGGGTTTTTACGCGCCGGAGCGCTGGAGCAGCGGCCCCTATATCTTCCAGGGCCGCACCACCCGGGTCTGCTATTGGCACAACGGCCAAGAGGTGGTCTGGGGGGCTACCGCCCGCATCCTCCTGCACCTGCTGGCCCACCTGGGGGCCTACCCCATACCTGGAGACCACGATGCCACCTGTCTGGACTGACCTGTCCGCCGCCGCGTCGCTGGTCAAGGACGGCGACCTGGTGGCCCTGGGGGGGCACACCCGCGCCGCGCCCATGGCCCTGATCCGGGAACTCATCCGCCAGGGCCGCCGTCGTCTGGGATTGATCACCGTGCCTACCGGGGGCCTCAACGTGGACCTGGCCGTGGGGGCCGGGCTGGCCGACCGCCTCCATTTCGCCCAGGTGGGACTGGAGGAATACGGTATGGCGCCCCAGTTCAGGGCCGCAGTGGAGGCGGGCCGGCTGGCCTGCCGGGAGTATCCCTGAGGGGCGCTGCTCCGGGCCCTCCAGGCGGGGGGCATGGGCGTGCCGTTTCTGCCGGTCCGGGGCATTCTGGGCTCGGCCTACCTCGCGGTCAATCCCCGCTTTCGGGTGCTGGCCGACCCTTTCTCCGGGGAAGAATTGGTGGCGGTCCAGGCCCTGACCCCGGACGTCACCCTGGTGCACGCCGCCCGGGGCGACTCCCGCGGCAATATCCTCATTCCTCGGGTCTCGGACTGGCGCCTGGCCATCGAGGCCGCGCGTCAGGTCATCGCCACCGTGGAGGAACGGGTGGAGGGGGTCCTCCAAGACGGGCCCGAATGGCGCCTCATTCCCGCCATTTGGCTCAGCGCCCTGGTCCACTGCCCCGGCGGCGCCGCGCCCACCGGCTATCCGGGCTACTACCCCCAGGACGAGGCCCACATCGCCCTCTACCTGCAAAGCTCCCGGAGCGCCGCGGCCTTCGCCCGTTACCTGGAAGATCAGGTCCTGGCCGGCGAGGCTTAGGGAGCGGGTTCTGGGTTTTTAGTCCTTTCCTCCGGTTCCCTGGGGTGATTGTTCCCTTGTAAGGGGGAAATTTCCCCGGCCCGGGCTATCGGAAATTTCCACCCTGATCATCCCAAAAGGTTTAACTCCTCTAATTTCATCACAATTGCACAAAAGGTTTGGCCAGGAAATATTTGGCATGATTATGGCAAATGCCAATATAGATGATTATAAAAGAGTGAAACTAACCCAAGGCCCCTGATACCAGGATTGATGATGCTGCCAGCCGCCGCCAAGCAAACGCCGGAAACCAAGAGCGCCCCGGGACGCATCCTGCTCCTGGCCCTCGGCCATGACTTTCTGGGGGACGAGGACGTTGGGCTCATCGCCGCCGGGCTGTTGAAAGGCGAATTCCGGAATAGGGTGGACATCATCGTGGGTCCCGGCGCCCTGGCCCTCCTGGGACTCCTGGAATGCTACGACCGGGTTCTGCTCCTGGACGCGGTCTTTACCCGCGAAGTCCCGCCGGGCACCGTGCGGGAGTTTTGTCCCGCCGATTTTCACCGGGAAGCGGCCCCTTCGGGCCATTCCTTTGTCCTGCCGGAGGTGCTGCGGCTGGCCGAGCGGATGGGCCTGAATTTCCCCGGGAGCTGCGCATCCTGGCCCTGGAAGTGGAAAACCCCTGGGAGGCTCGCCCGGGCCTGGGTCCGGTTACCCTCAAGGCCCTGCCGGGCTATGTGGACCGGGCGCGCCAGGTGTTGAAACATTGGCAGGAATACCGCTGAGTCGTTGCTGAACCCCTGGATCACCGGCTCCCGCCCCGCCCTGGGCGTCTCTCTTTACCGATCCAAGCTGTCAGCCCTAGCCGGAATATCCGGGTTCTTTAGTCCCCGCCTTCCCCTGCCCCCCTTGCATTGCCGAGACAATTAGGCTAATTTTACCCTTGATCCCGAGATTATCCTTATGTGGCTCTATATCCTGAAACGGTTGGGTTTCATGATCCCCATGCTCCTGGGGATCACCCTGGTCTCTTTCATGGTCATCCATCTGGCGCCGGGGACCCCCACCGACATGCAGACCACCCTCAATCCCAAGGCGTCGCTGGAGGCCCAGAAGCGCCTGCGGGAACTCTATGGGCTGGACAAACCCCTGATGGTGCAATACTGGGACTGGCTCTCCCGCGTCTCCACCCTGGACTTCGGGCGCTCCTTTTCCCCGGACCGGCGGCCGGTATGGGACAAGATCAAGGAACGCGTCGGCATCACCCTGGGGCTTAACTTCATGAGCCTGATCATCATTTTGGGGGTGTCCATCCCCATCGGGGTTATCGCCGCGTACCGGGCCCATTCGTGGTTTGACAAAGGCACCACCCTGTTCGTCTTTTTCGGGTTCGCCATGCCCACCTTCTGGCTGGCCCTGCTCCTGATCATGTTTTTCGGGGTCTACCTGGATTGGCTGCCCATCTCGGGCCTCACCTCCCTCAACTTCCATCAGTTCACCTTCTGGCAGAAGCTGCAAGACCTGGCGGCCCACGTCACCCTGCCGGTATTGGTGGCCGCGTTCGGGGGTCTGGCGGGCATGTCCCGGTATATGCGGGGCAACATGCTGGAGGTGATCCGCCAGGATTACATCACCACGGCCCGGGCCAAGGGATTGCCGGAGCGGGTGGTGATTTTCAAACACGCCTTGCGCAACGCCCTTCTCCCGGTGATTACTATCCTGGGTTTGAGCGTGCCGGGCCTCATCGGCGGCAGCGTCATTTTCGAGTCCATCTTTGCCATTCCCGGCATGGGCCAGTTGTTCTACGGCGCGGTGATGGCCCGGGACTATCCCTTGGTGATGGGGGAGCTGGTCATCGGCGCGGTGCTGACGCTCTTGGGCAACATGCTGGCGGACGTGGGCTACGCCCTGGTGGACCCCAGGATCAGGACAGGGTGAGGAACGAAAGTTTTCGATTTTCCGTTTTCCGTTTTCGTGGAGGTGCCTTTGCCCCTCACCCTACCCTCTCGCCCAGTGGGGAGATTGGAAAAAGAAGGAATCCTTTTAAGACTGATATTAACAGGAGCAATCACCAGGAGCTTTGCCATGAAAACCTCAAATCCCCCTAAATCCCCCTTTGCCAAAGGGGGACTTTTAAAACCCCCCTTTGGAAAAGGGGGGTAGGGGGGATTTTTCATCTTCAGGGGTGAACCTCTCTGGATCATGGACGTTTAGTGAGGTTTTTTCCCAAAACCCAGAACCTGCCTATGAGACAACGTGAATTCTGGAAGCACCTCAAGCGCAACCGCATGGCCGTAACCGGCCTGGTCCTGGTCCTGGGGCTGTTCGTGGTATCCATCTTCGCCCCCTGGCTGGCGCCCTACGACCCCGACAGTATTGACCTGCAACAGGTGCTCATGCCTCCCAGCCAGGCCCACTTCATGGGCACGGACACCCTGGGCCGGGACGTGCTCTCCCGCATCATCTACGGCTCCCGGGTGTCGCTCAAAGTAGGCTTCGTGGCGGTGGGCCTGGCCACCCTCATCGGGCTGTTCGTGGGGGCTGTGGCGGGGTATTACGGCGGCTGGGTGGACCAGGTCCTCATGCGCCTGGTGGATCTGATGCTCTGTTTTCCCGCCTTCTTCCTGATTCTGGCGGTGATTGCGGTGTTGGAGCCCAGCATCTGGAACATCATGGCGGTTATCGGCCTCACCAGTTGGATGGGGGTGGCGCGCCTGGTGCGGGCGGAATTTCTCTCCTTGCGGGAACGGGAATTCGTCACCGCGGCCCGGGCCCTGGGGGCCAGCGACACCCGCCTGATCCTGCGCCATATGCTCCCCAACGCCCTGGCCCCGGTCATGGTCTCGGCGACCTTGGGGGTGGCCGGGGCCATTCTCACGGAAAGCGCCCTGAGTTTCCTGGGGTTGGGGGTCCAGCCCCCCACTCCCAGTTGGGGCAATATCCTCACCGCCGGCAAGGACAACATCGAAATCGCCTGGTGGCTGTCGGTCTTTCCCGGTCTGGCCATTCTGATCACCGTAATGAGCTATAACCTGCTGGGGGAAGGTATCCGGGAAGCCATCGATCCCCGCCTCAAGGGCTGACCAGGGCCCAAAGTCCGATATTTTTACGTCTCCACGTCATTATCCCCGATTTTCTTGCCCTGCCCGGTCTTGACATCATCCCTCGGGCTTCGCATGTTTAATCCAAAGCGGCAGATATGCCGATTTAGGTCAAAGGCCCCGGCACAGGTGGTGTTTTGGGCAAGTCCCGCCAACCGGTCCGGAAAAATGGGGCAGAACAGAAAATCTTCGGGAGAGTTTCCCGAAATTCTTTGACAATGCCCTAAGAATCTCTTAAGTTATGTCTGTCGGGCGGCAAGTTTACTAATTCGCCACTACAAGGGAGAGAGATATGAAGCGGACGTGGGTAAAAGTTGTTGCCTTAACGGTCGCCCTGGCTTTATTAGGGGCGGGGTTAGCTTTCGCGGCCAAAGCCGAGAAGGACATTGATGTCGGCAAAGCGCTGTTGGATTCTTATGATCTGATCGAAAAGAAACAATATAAAAAGGCTGATGCCCTCCTGGACAAAATCCTGGCAAAAGATCCCGGCAATCCTCTGGCCTTGAACAACAAGGCTTCTGTCATGGTGGCGGAAAAGAAGTTTGACAAAGCCGACACCTATCTGAATCAGGCCCTGCCCAAAGCCAAAGGCTACATGGTTCAGGTCAACCGGGTATGCTCCGTTGGGAATATCTGCCTAGCTTTCAAGCCCGTGACTGCGGGAACCGGTAATCAGGACCTGGAGCCCTTGATCAAGATGAACATCGAAATGGTCAAAGGTTACATGACTGCGGGCCCTCTGCCGGGGAAGGGTCTGAGATAAGATACGTCTGGCCGCCGCCCACAGGAGCTCCTGGGCCCCCCTTCGGGGGCCTTTTTTTTGTGCAGCAGAACCGGCTCTGGGGATCGCCGAGTTTGCGGCCCTGGCGATTTTGCTTTTATTGCAGGGGCGCACCTGCGGGTGCGCCCTCAACCAGGGCGGACACCTGGTAGGTCCGCCCTTACAAGCCCCGTCCGCCTCATTGGTCAGATTTGGGCTTCTCTGCCTCTTGCGCTTTGGCCAGGATTTTGTCGGTTAGTTCGGGCAGATGCTCAAAGACCGCGTCCAGGGCCCCGCCTCGTTTAATGCCATGGAAGGAGATGTCTCCGCCCTTAATGACAATGAAGGCGATGGGGGTGACCATCACCCCGCCGCCGCCACCGCCGCCCTCCCCTTCTTTCTTGTTGTCGGTGCCCTTGCCGCCGCCGGCGCCAACCCCGAGAGAAACTCGGGACACGGGAATCAAGGTGAACTCACCCACCTTGATCTCCTGGCCCAGAATGGTCTCGGTTTTGGCAACGGCCTTGAGTTCCTCCATCAGTTTGCCGATAATTTCGGTAGCTGGAGCTGGCATAGTAAGATCTCCTTATTACCCCTTAAATTTTGCTGTTTAATCGGACCTTTTGAGGTCCCAGGCGAACCTCATTATCCGTATATAGGGCAGGCTAAGTAAAAAGGCCGCCAGTTTCCGGGCCACCCGGTAAGGATAAACCGTCACCCGGATTTTGGCGTAGTTGCGGTTTTCGAAGTTTACCGAAAGGGACACCTGATTCAGAGGCAGATTGGTTACGATTGCATAGAGCAGCCCGTTCCACATGGGATCGGGCAGAGATATGGCGGCCTCAGAATCCCGGAAATCGAGGCTGCGGCAGACCCCAAAGATCAACCGCCTGGCCTTGCCGATTAATTCCAGGCAAAGCTCCCGCCGTTGCCAAAGACGGCCCATCATTCTGCGGCCGGAAACCTTCTTTTTCCTGGTGGGGATTTTCCTGATTTTTTTGGACTTCTCCACTCCCAGCCGCTTGGTCATGGTCAAGCCCAGCCACTTTACCCTGAACCACGGTTCCCCGGAATTGTAGGCCAGATTGACGGGGGCCGCCAGGATGACGGTCCCCGCCAGAATGGCGCCAAGGATAAAGTAACTCATCACGCTTCCCGGAATATACGAGGAAACCGGAAGCATCATCTCCTCTCCAAAAATCAGAGAGAGGGGGGAGCGAAAAGGCGAAAGCCGCCCCTTACTCCCCTGATATCCTTACTCTCCCTTACCCGGGAAGGCATACTCCAGGGCCTCGTCCAGGCGCTCCACCGGATGGAAGGTGAGCGCCTGGCGCACGGCCTCGGGGAGCTCATCCAGGTCCACCTGATTCTGGGCCGGGAGGATGATCTCCTGGATACCGGCCCGGTGCGCCGCCAGGACTTTATCCTTGATGCCGCCCACTGGCAGGACATGCCCCCGCAGGGTAATCTCTCCGGTCATGGCCAGGTTCTTTTTCACCGCCCGCCCCGAGAGGAGCGACACCAGCGCGGTGAGCATGGCCACCCCCGCCGAAGGGCCGTCTTTGGGGATGGCCCCTGCGGGCACGTGGATGTGCAGGTCGGTCTTATCGAAGAAGTCCTCTTCGATGCCCAGGAAAGGGGCCCGGGCCCGGATGTAGCTCAGCGCGGCGTTGGCGGATTCTTTCATGACGTCGCCTAACTGGCCGGTGAGCTTCAAGTTGCCCTTGCCCGGCATGCGCAGGACCTCGATGAAGAGGATGTCGCCGCCGGTGGGGGTCCAGGCCAGCCCTGTGGCCACGCCGGGCTCGGGGTGGTCCAGGGCGGCTTCCCGGAAGAACCGCGCCGGTCCCAGATACTGGGCCACGTCGGCGTCGTCGATCTTGACGTGCTGGCGGCCGCCTTCCGCCACTTCCCGGGCCACGCCCCGGCACAGGGAGGCGATTTCCCGCTCCAGGTTGCGCAGGCCTGCCTCTCGGGTATAGGAGGCGATGACCCGGCGGACGGCCTCGGCGGTCAGCTCCATTTGCTCGGCCGTGAGGCCGTGGGCCTCCAGTTGCCGGGGTAAAAGGTGGGAAAAGGCAATCTCGAGCTTTTCTTCCTCAGTGTAGCCGGTGAGCTCCAGGACCTCCATGCGGTCCCGCAAAGCCGGCGGGATGGGGTCCATGAGATTGGCGGTAGTGATGAACATGACCTTGGAGAGGTCGAAATCCACCTCGAGGTAGTGGTCGGAGAAGGTGGAGTTCTGCTCCGGGTCCAGGACCTCCAGGAGGGCCGACGAGGGGTCGCCCCGAAAGTCCGCGCCGATCTTGTCCACTTCGTCCAGGATGAACACCGGGTTGTTGGAGCCGGCCCGGCGGATGGACTGGATGATGCGGCCGGGCAGCGCCCCCACGTAGGTGCGGCGGTGGCCGCGAATCTCGGCCTCATCCCTGACCCCGCCCAGCGACAGGCGCACGAACTTGCGGCCCAGGGCCCGGGCGATGGAACGGCCCAGGGAGGTCTTGCCGGTACCCGGAGGCCCCACAAAGCATAGGATGGGGCTTTTCATGTCGGGCTTCAGCTTCCGCACCGCCAGATATTCCAGGATGCGCTTCTTCACCTTTTCCAGATCGTAGTGGTCTTCATCCAGAATCTCCCGGGCCTGGTGCAAATCCAGGTTGTCTTCGGTGGCCTTGCTCCAGGGCAACTCGATAAGCCACTCCAGAAAATTGCGGATGACCTGGTGGTCCGGCGAGGTCGGCGGGGTGCGCTTGAGCCGGGTGAGCTCCCGGTCCGCCTCTTTCATGGCGTGGGGGGGTAATTTCGCTTCGTCCAGGCGAACATCGAGTTCGTCCACTTCCCGGGTGCGCTCGTCGCCCTCCCCCAATTCCTGCTGCAGGGCCTTGATGTGTTCCCTCAGGTAATAATCCTTCTGGGCCTTGTCCATCTCGCTCTTGACCTGGGATTGGATCTTCTTGCCCAACTCCAGGATCTCCAATTCCCGGTTGATGTGGGTCAGGACCCGGCGCAGGCGCTCGGTCACGTCGATGATTTCCAGCAGTTCCTGCTTTTCGGTCTTAGAGATGTTGAGGCTTCCGGCGGTAACGTCGGCCAGCACCCGGGGGTCGCTCAACTCCCGCACCAGGGTTCCCAATTCCGAGGGCAGGTAGGGAGAAAGCTCCAGCATCTTCAGAAAGAGGCCCTTGACGTTGGAGACCAGGGCCTCCACTTCCAGGGAGGGTTCGTATTCTTCGGGGATGGGAATCACCCGGGCCACCAGATAGGGGTCCCGGCCCAACCAGTCTTCCACCCGGAACCGGTACAGGCCCTGGATGAGCAGCCGCACCGAGTCGTCATCGGCTTTGCGCATCTTCAGGATGACCGCGGCCGTGCCCACCTTGAAAAAGTTGTCAGGATCGAACGGCGCGGGCTTATCCACCTTGCTGGTCAGGACGCCCAGGGTTTTATCCTGGAGCAGCACCTCGTTCACCAGCTTTTGGGCCGGCTCTTCCCAGAGGGCCAGCGGCATGATGATGCGGGGAAACAGCACCAGATCGGTTGAAGTTAATATGGGCAGCACCCGGGGCTCTGAGTGTACGTCGGCTTCAGCGACCACCGGGATATCGTCAAGTTCATGGTTATCGGTCATGATGTCTCCAGGTTATAGTTATTCGGCAGCCGGTTTTACCGGGATTTGCCGGCTCTGAGCGGCTCTCCGGGGCAGTTGGACTTCCAGGATGCCATCGACGTAACGGGCTTCCACCCCCTGGGGGTCGATGGCGATGGGCAGCATGAAGCGCCGTTCAAAGGCGCCAAAAGGAATCTCCAGGTGCATAAAGCGCCGGAGGCCTTCCGGGGGCGGAGGCCGCCGCCGGCCCCGGATCACCAGTTCGTGGCCCGCCAGAGACAAAGACACGTCCTCGGCGGCCACCCCGGCAAGATCCAGGCGGAGCACCAGCCCCTGGGTGGTTTCATAGAAGTCCGCATGTGGCAGGAAAAACGCCGCGGTCTTATGGATGTCAAACAGGTTGCCGAGACAGCCGCGCATATGCTCTTCCAGGCGGTCGAAGTCTCGGATTACTCTGATCTTGATGAGTCGGTGCATATAAGCCTCAAAAGCGTATTTTTATTAAGATAATAACCCTGAGGAAAAAATCCAGGGACGGCAGAGTTTTTATCCGGAGGTGGCAAGGCTCTGAGGCGTTGGCGCTACAGATGCATTCGCCTCAGTCTGTTGACACAGTTTGCTGGCCTGCCTTGACCGGCACCGCAAATCCTGATAGTTTTCCAGGCATGTCAACGTCGGTGATCTGTCTGGGAGCCATCAACGTGGACCTGAAATTCCGGGTGGACGACCTGGAGGGGTTCCTCAGGGAGTGGAATACCGGCCTGACCCGGGGCGGTGAAGAGGCCGTCACCCCTGCGCAGGAGGCGCGCCTCAACCAATTGCTGGCCCGCTATGGCCGGGCGCTTTCGCGCTTCGGCGGCGGCCAGGCCGCCAACACGGCCTATGCCCTGGCCTGCCTGGGTATCCCGGTGACCCTGGTGGGGCGGGTGGGCGCCGATGCCGACGGGCAGTTCCTCACGGAGAGCCTGGCCGGGGTTGACCTTTCCCACGTCATCACCCAAGGGGAAAGCGGCCGGGCTTATATCTTGACGGACCCGGCAGGGGAACGCACCATCCTGGTGGCGCCCAATACCAACGACGACCTCAAGGCGGGCGATATTCCCTGGGAAACCCTGAACGGCGCGGCCTTTCTGCATCTCACCCCGTTTGCCGGCGACGGCCCCCTGGCGGTGCAGCAGGCCATCGCGACCCGGGTCCCGGGCCAGGTGCGGCTCAGCCTGGACCCTGGTGAACTTTACGCCCGCCGGGGCCGGCCGGTCCTGGAAGACCTCCTGGACCACCTGGAGACCCTGCTCATCACCGAAACCGAATGGCGGCTGCTGGACGGCGACCCTAAAACCCACCCGCAGTGGGCCCCGCCCCTGGTGATCATCAAACGGGGCGCCCTGGGGGCCAGGCTGCTCACGCCGCTGAGATATCTGGATTTTCCGGTGGAATTGGGCGGCGATTTGGTGGACACCCTGGGAGCGGGCGACGTCTTCGCCGCGGGCTACCTGGCGGGCCGCCTCAGCGGGCTGCACCTCAACCTCTGCGTGCGCCTGGCCAACCGGGCCGCGGCGGTAAGCCTCGGGGGCGCCGGGCGGGAGAGCTACCCGAACCGCACCTTCCTGGAACGGCAGATACAGGCGCTGCAAGCATTTTGAGGGATTTTTACGACCATTGTTTACGAAGCTCCGCTTCGCTCAATATAGCTGGACCAGTAGTGAGTAGCCAGAAACCAAGGAGTACTACATGCGCTTCATACAGTTAGACACGGATTGCGAGGGGCCGCTGGCCCTCAATGACAACGCCTTCGAGCTCTGCCGGGATTTTCTTAAGCCCCAGGGAGACCGGTTTTTCCGGCAGGTCAGCCGCTATGAAGATTACCTGGTGGAGGTGGCCAAGCAGGAGGGCTACAACGCCGGCGCCACCCTCAAGCTGATCCTGCCTTTTTTGAAGGCCCAGGGGCTCACGAACGCCCGGATCGAAGAATACTGCCGGAAAACTGTGGCCCTGGTTCCCAGCGCCGCAGAGGCTTATGCCTTCCTGCACAGCCGCAAATTCCCCCTCTTCGAGATCAGCACCAGCTACTGCCAGTTTGCCGAAGCCGTGGGGGCCAAACTGGGCTTCGACCGGGACCATATCCTGTGCACCAATCTCGACCTGGACCGCTATCATCTATCATCGGCCGAAGCTCAGGAATTGCAGCGCCTGCGAGAAGAAATCGCGGCCGCGCCCGCCATCGAGCTAACCGCCGGCGCCGCCTCAGTCGCCGATTTGTCCGGCCCGACCCAGGAGGCTATTGGCCTTTTGGACCGAGTCTTTGGGGAGCAGCTTCCGGCCATGAAGAACGGAGCCCTCTTTGCAGAGGTGAACCCTCTCGCAGGCCCGAACAAGGCCAAAGCCGTGTCCGACAGCCTGACAAATACCGGCCTCAGCCTGGCAGACACCATGTACGTGGGGGACAGCATCACCGACGTGGAAGCCTTCGAAGCGGTGCGGGCCGGCGGCGGTTTGAGCATATCGTTCAACGGCAACCTTGCCGCGGTGCGCGCCGCGGAGGTGGTGGTGGTGGCGGACTGCGCCTGGCCCATCGCCCTGTTGGCTTCCATCTTTCAGTTGTGGGGCAAGGAAGGGGTGCTGGAGATGGCCATCCCGGAGACCCGGGCCAAGTCCCGGGCCCTGGTGCTGCCGGAAGAGGTCATCGAACCCGTCATGATGGGTCTGGACGGCCGCAATTTCAACCTCTACCTGTCCAAGGGAACCAACCGGGACCAGCTCGCCAAAGAGGGCGTCGCCATGCAGGCTAAACTCCGGGGTGAGGCGGTAGCCGCTCAGGGCTAGACGATTATCGAACCGGCCGGTTCTTGAAATGATCAAAGGGTGCGCTTCTGGCGCACCCTTTGCGTTTAAGACCAATTCGCCATCGAATGGTGGCCCAGGCGTCCCGCCTGGGCTGGCGCAAGCTAAACCACAAATGTCTCACCCTTGGGGATGAAAAAATCCCCCCTGCCCCCCTTTTTCAAAGGGGGGTTTTAAAGTCCCCCTTTGGCAAAGGGGGATTTAGGGGGATTTTGATTTTCACGGTAAAGCCTGCGGTAATAAAAAAAATAGGAACACCCGAACCTGCCGCTACTTTTCCTTCTTGGCGTATTTGTGAGGTTCCTTGGCGAAGCGGTCCTTGCAGAGTTCGGAACAGAAGTAGTACGTCTCGTCTTCAAAATCGTACGCCAGCTTCCCGTGCATGGCGGACAAATCCATCATGCAAACCGGGTCCACGTCACATTTGGCTGGGTCTTTGGCCATGGCCATTCCTCCTGAGCGCGCTAAGTTACCCAAACGATAAGGCCCCGGGGCTGCCGCGTCAAGGAAGCGGCCGCGGTTTCTCGAATAGCCTTGCTATCTCCGTAGGGGCGCACCTACGTGTGCGCCCGGACGTGAGGGCGGACACACAGGTCCGCCCCTACGATAGGCTCAACTCCCGAAAATCGGTCACTGTCACCCCGGCCGCCCTGAGAGCGTCTGGAAGGCGGGAATCGATCAGGGCCTCGAACTCGGCCTGACGCTGGTATTGGGGGGCCCAGCGCTGCAGTTCCGCATCGGTGCACAGGGCCGGGTGGCTGTAGATTTCGGTGACGCCGGGCTTAAGCCGCGGCGCCAGACCCAGCAGGTAGGCCGGGGTCATGCGGCCGTCGTTGAGCAGGCCGAAAAGATGGTCGTTAAAGACTAAACCCGCGGCCTTTGCCAGCCTCTCGGCCCGGCGGCACAGGAGGGCGAAGATCAGGCCCTGGGCGATTTTGGGCAGGGGGTGATCCGGCGCCAGGGCCAGGGTGGTGCGCCAGTCTTCCCGGGCCAGCCGCACCGCGGGGATGCCGTACTCCCGGGCCAGGTCAACCACCAGGGGAAAAATGCGGGGATGAAGGTGGAGATTCACGTGGCCGTTGAGGTGCCAGACCGGCAGGCCGCTGGCCAGCACCACTTCGATCTGGGCCGCCAACTCCCGGCGGATTTCCGGCAGGAGCTGGGGCCGGGCAAAGTAGCGCCAGCCGGTAGCCACCGGGTCATGAGGAAACCTACCTTGGGAGGTGACCAGGTGGGGCAAGGCTTTCGGGGGCAAAACGGCCTGGCCCTGGATAAGGGTGAGGTGGACCCCCAGGCAAAGGCCGGGGAGCTTCCGAGCCAGTGCGATGGCCTCCCGGGTCCGGGGGCCCGCGGCCATGAGGCTGGCGCAACCCAGCACCCCCCGGCGGTGGGCCAGAGCCACGGCACCGTTGAGGGCGTCGGAGAGCCCGAAGTCGTCCGCGGTGAAGATGACCGATTTTTCTGCAGGAGAGTTCGTAGCCGATGTAACCGTCCCCCTCCCCTGCCCTGCGCTCCTCTCGGTGGCCATCTCTTAACTCCCCAGCCAGTGCCAGCCCTCCCACAGGGCGGACAGGGAGAGGAAATTATACGGATGCAGCAGGCTGCCCAGGCCCTGGAGCCACCGGCCCCGGCGCAGCGCGGCCAGGCCGTCGGCCACCGACACCGCCAGGTACTGGCAGACGCTGGGGTCCCGGTAGCAGTCGATGGCGCAGGCGGTGCAGTTATCCCGGATGGGCTCAATCGACCCAATCTCTTCCAGGCTGCATAGAGACTCATCCAGGTAATGGCAGCGGTAAACTTGCAGGTGCCAATCCACGAAAAAATATTTGAATCCGGCCAGGCAGGGGAAGCGCCCGGGACGGTGCTCGAGCTGACGCTGCAGGTCGGTCAGGGCCAGGTCGGGATTGAGGATATGCAGGGGAGAGGTTGCCTTCACTTCCTTCACCCGGCTGAACCAGCGGTAGAGTTCATCGGGATTGAAGTCCACGGAAGCGTGGTCGGCGAACCCCAAATAAGAGGAATGGAGCCGGGTAATAGGGTAAGAAAAGGTGACCCGGTGAAAGCCCAGCTCGTTAAGGAACCTAACCATCTCCCCCAGATCACCGATCAGGCGGCTCAAGGTCACCGAAGCCACCGGGTCCAGACCGGCCCGGCGCAGCTCGGGCATTAACTCCCGGATATGCGCAGTGAGACCCGGCAGGCCGCGGTGTGTATCGTGAGCCGCGGCCGAAGGGGCGTCGAGGGAAATGATCAGGGTCTGGAGGCCCGCGGCCTGTAAATTCCGGATATACGCGGAGTCGAGCCGGGAGGCGTTGGTGCAGAGCAGGGTGTGAATCTCCAAATCCCGGGCCCGGGCCAGGGCCGGCAGCAAATCGGGGTAAAGCAGGGGTTCGCCGCCGGTGAAGCAGACGTAGCGGACGCCCCGGCTCTTAAGCGCGGCCAGGCCCCGGTGGAGCTTCCCTGAGTCGGCCATTACCCGGGCCGCGGGCGCGACTCCGGGGAAACTGCAGAAACTGCAATGGGCATTACAGGTGTTGGTGACGGCAATCTGGCAAAAACCGGGTCCTCCCTCAAGGATCAGGTGGAGGAGTTCCCTGGTGGTCATGGACAGCGCTGGCCCTCGGTCCCGGTAGCCTTCTCGCATTGCCGGCGCTTGAACATGAAGCTCAAGAACTGGCGGCCTTCCTTGAGGAGGCGGCGGCGCTCCGCCGGGTCCCGCATCATCACCAGGGCGGCCCGGGCCATGTAGCGGGGCCGGAAGTAAAACCGGCGATAAAATTTGGGCACGGCCGCGAAGATTTCGGCCGCGGCCAGGCCGGGATAGTCCACCACGCACTGCTGATAGCCGGTGGAGCCGTTAACCATCGCGTCATCTTGGAGAAAGCCCTGGTCCCGGCAGAAGTCATAGAATTCGGTGCCCGGGTAAGGGCTGGCCAGGGAGACCTGGATAGTGTCCGAATCCAGTTCACAGGCGAAACGGATGGAGGCCTCGATGGACTCCCTGGTTTCGCCCGGCAGGCCCACCATGAAGGTGCCGTGGACCTGGATGCCCAGTTCCCGGCACCACTTGGCGATGCGGCGACCGAGATCCAGGGTGACGCCTTTGCGGATATTCTTCAGGACCTGGGGGTCGCCGGTTTCAAAACCCACCACCAGGAGGCGCAGCCCCGCTTCTTTCATGGCCTTCAGGGTCTCATACGAGGTGTTGGCCCGGGCGGTGGCGGACCAGACGAAGTTGAGGGGCCGAAATTCCCGGCTGAGTTGCCGGGCCCGTTCGCCGTCCGCGGTGAAGGTGTCGTCGTCAAAGAAGATCTCCGCGGCCTGGGGAAAGAGCTCCAGGGACCGGCGGACTTCGGCTACGACGTTGGCGACGCTCCTCACCCGGTAGCGCCGGCCGGTAAAGGTCTGGGGCCAGAGGCAGTAAACGCAATGCCCCGGGCAGCCCCGGCCGGTATAGAAAGAGACGTACGGATAGCGCAGGTAGGGGATTTCGTAATGCTCCATGGTCAGATCCCGATGATAGATCTCGGTGACCATGGGCAGGGCGTCCAGGTCCTCGATGAAGGGTCGGTCCGGGTTGTGGTGGATGCGGCCCTCCTCCTGGTAGCTGATTCCTAGGATGTCTTTCCAGGCGCGTCCCTGGGCCGCTTCAAGGATGGCGTAATCAAACTCCCGGCGGGCGACAAAATCCACCTGGGGACCGGCTTGCAGGGATTCCTGGGCCAGGATGCTCACCTGGGGACCCACCAGCCCGACCGTGAGCCGGGGGTTTTTGGCCTTGAGACGGCTGACCGTGTTCAGATCGTGGGCAAACGACGGCTGGGTGGTGAAGAGCACGGCCAGATCAAAATCCGGGGCCAGGTCCGCCACCTGGTCCACGCTTATATTTTCCGGCGGCGCGTCCACCACCCGGGACTCCGGGATGAGACCGGCGGGGTAGCACAGCCAGGTGGGATACCAGAAGGAAGTGACTTCACGGGTGGCCTGATAACGGGAACCGGCCCCGCCGTCAAAATCCTGGAAGGATGGCGGGTTCAGCAAGAGGGTGCGTTTCATGATGCCCCTTAATCTCAGCGGGATGGTCCGCGGCGGCCCTAGCCATACCCGGTCCGGACGCCAATTTAGCGCCGGCCGGGGTGTGGCAGTCCCCGCGCACCTTTAAAGATGGGAAAATTTTATCCGAGGTCGGCGGCTTTGTCCAGGGAATAGCAGGAGGGCCGAAGCCCGGGGGATGACTGAGAAGGTGTCGAGCAGTGAGTTGATCGCAAATTTTGGCCTCAGTACGAAAAAGGGGGAAAGTCGCCTTTCCCCCTCGAGTTTGAAGCCGTTATGGTCCGCCGGGCTCAGCCCCGGTGCTCAGGCCTCCAGGGAGGTCAGGCCTTCCCGGATGGCATACTTGGTAAGCTCCGCCACGCTGTGGAGATTCAACTTTTGCATCAACTGCTGCCGATGGCTCTCCACGGTCTTGACGCTGACGTGCAGATGGTCGGCGATCTTGGTGGTGGACCTGCCTTCAGACATAAGTTGCAGAACTTCCCGCTCCCGGGGGGTTAACACTCCAAAAGCCGAGACTTCGCTAGGCGGGGTCCCCAGCTTGCAATCCTTCACCAAGATATCGGTCACTCCGGGACTCAAATAGGTCTTGTGAGCCAGCACCACCCGGATGGCCCGGGTCAGTTCCTCAAAGGCGCAATCCTTCAAGAGGTAGGCCGAGGCCCCGGCTTTCAGCATATTGACCACAAATCTGCGGTCTGCGTACATGGAGAGCGCGATCACCTTGGTGGTGGGAAACTCGGTGATGATCTGGCGGGTGGCTTCGATGCCGTTGAGGTCAGGCATGGCCACGTCCATGATGATCACCCCGGGATTCAACTCCCTCGTCAGGCGCACCGTCATGCGCCCGTCTTCGGCTTCCGCCACCACCTTCATGTCGGGCTCCTTCTCCAATAAAAACCGAAGGCCTTGACGGACAATCTGGTGATCATCGGCAATCAGAATTCGTGTGATCATCGGTTCCCCCTGCTCCCTGTCAATATTTCAAGGGCACCCCCAAGGTGACCCTGGTTCCCCAACCCGGCTCAGATTCCACGTTCAGGTGTCCGCCCAGATATCTCAAGCGCTCTCGAATGCTGAAAAACCCAAAGCCAAAGGGACCGTCTATGGGAAATTCGGAGGAAACCCCCTGCCCCAGACCGTCATCTTCCATTTTGACTTGCAGGGTGGAATTCTCTCTGGCCAGCATCACCTTGATATGTCTGGCATTGGCATGTTTAATGACATTCAGCAGCAACTCCCGGACGGTCTGGAAGAGCAGGACCCGCAATTCGTCATCCAGGGGCTTGGAGGAGCGGTCGGCCTGGACCCGAATGGCAACCCCATGTTGATCCTGCATCAACTCAGCCAGCCACTCCACCGCGGCTTCAAAACCCAGGTCATAGAGAATGGGAGGGCTAAGCTCGAAAGTCAGCGACCGGGTATATTGAATGGTCTGTTCTATCAGACGCCGGATCTCATCCATGGGCTCGACCAGGCTGGTGGAAGAGGCGGATTCCCGGATAGCCCCCAGCTTGATCTGGGCCAGGGCCAGGATCTGCCCCACATGGTCATGGAGGTCGGTGGCCAGACGCCGCCGTTCCCGTTCTTCGGTGAGGGATAATTCCGAGGCCACGGACCGGAGTTGCTCCTGATAAGTGCGAATATTCCGGTCGGCCTGTTTCTGTTCCGTAATATCCTCCACCATGCAAATGGCAAAGCGGTCTTCGGCCTTGGTGCCTTTAAACGGGGAAACGGTCAAGCGCCCCGAGACCACCCGGTCATTTTTTTGCACATATTTAATTTCCACCTGGCAGCGATCAGTCTTTCCGTCTACCAGTGTTTGGAAGAGATCCCGGCACCGGGAAGCGTCCTCGGGGACGGTAAAAATGGGAAACTCCTGGTTGAGGAGTTCCTCCTGGCTGTACCCCAGCATCCCTTGCAAAGAGGAGTTGCTTTCCAAGATGCGCCCTTCTTTATCCACCAGAGCAATTCCCAGGGGCGCGCCTTCGAAGATGGTGCGGAAGAGCGTCTCACTGGCTCGCAACGCCTCGATATAATCCTGGATAACGATACTGGAGATTCCCGAACTGATAAAAGTCTTATGTTCCCCGACGGTGCGGATCGCCTGGATCAATTCCTCGAATGCGCAATCCTTTAAGAGATAGCCGGTTGCGCCCGATTTGAGGACATTGACCACAAACCGCCGGTCGCCATAAATTGACAAGGCCAGGATTTTTGCCTGGGGGGAGGCGGCCAGGATCTGGCCGATAGACTCCCCGATCTGCAGATCAGGCAAAGCCAGGTCCAAGAGAACCAGGTCGGGAGCCAAGTCATGGGCCAGTCGCACTGCCGCCGGTCCATTACCGGCCTCCCCCACCACCTCCAGATCAGCTTCTCTCTCCAACAAGGCCTTGAGGCCCTGGCGGACAATCTGGTGTTCTTCGGCAAGGAGAACTCTGGTCGTCATATCTTCCCCTGCCCATCCTCACGTGTCAAATTTTCTAACACGCGACAATAAGGTCTTTAACAACAAATTAAACTAATGTCAAACAGTTTCAAAAAAGAAATGGTAATCAAATAAGAGCCCGCGCTTTCGGCAATTTTATTCAGGGGCCAGCTCATAACAAGCCGCTTGGAGAGCGTTATTTTTCAATAGCTGCGGGAGTTACCCCCCAGCTATTGAAAACGTCGATTCGAAATACTACAAGCCGTTTTAAAACCACTTTTTTCGTTTCACCCGGAACGAGTTCTGAAACCGGCCATTTTTGATTAAGTCGCAACCCGCTTATCGGCCCGGACCGGCCACTGCCCTTAGAGCGGATTTTTCTTGTCGGCCGCCATCGCTTCCGCATGGGCTTGCGGGAACAGATCCCGGCCCAATATTACCTTAACATCGATGTTGCCGGCCAACTGTGGCACAGCTTCAACTTCGGCTCCCGGGAAAAACTTCTTATTCAAGACCGTCGCCACTCTTTCCGAATCGGGCCGGTAATAAATGACAGTGCGACTGACTCCAAAGTCTCGATAATTATTAATGTCCGCCACGGTAAAGCCTTCCCGGGAAAGGCGCGACCGGGTCTCATGAGCCAGATTCTGGGTGCCGTTGCCGTTGAGGATGGCGATATTGGTCTCCACCAGCTCCCGGGTGGTGAGGGGCGCCGTGCGGACCGGCGGAGCCGGTTTCTGAGGAACCTCGGTTGCTACCTTTGCGGGCTCGGAGCGCTGGGCCGGCGCCGACGGGGCTGCGGCCATCTTATTCATCTCCGGAATCGGCGTAGCTGCCGTCCTACGCACCTCCGGGGCCGGGGTCGCCGCAGCCGGAGATGGAGGGGCCGGCTTTACCGCGGCCTGGCCCGGAGATCCCGAGGCCTGGGGCAGCCGGATAGCGGCGCGAGGACCGGGGTCAGCCTTGGCGGGCGCGGGTTTAACCGCCGCCACCCGATCCTCTAAAGTCCTGGGAGCGGGAATCTCTCTCACCGGAATACGAGGCTTCTCTGTCGGGGCGGCGGCCAGTTTGGTCGGGGCCGCGGCCGGCGCGGCAGTCACCGCAGTCGGCTGCGACTCCATCTTGGGAGCCTGGGCCGGCGGCCCTGACGGCACCCGGGCCGCCACCGCACCGATCGCGGGAGCGGCTACCGCAGGCGTCGCGGCATGAGCCCGGGGGGCCTGTCCCTCCGGAAGCGGCCGAGCTTGTTGAGCGTAAGCCGGGCCCTTGGTCGGGCCCAAGATTGCCAGCACTTCCTCCATTTTCTGGCCCGCCGCCGCCTCCCCTTCCGCCTCCTGCCACAGACGCCTGGCCTCCTCCTGGCGCCCCTCACGACAGAGCAACAGCCCTAAATTATTGCGAGCCGCCTGATTTTGAGGCTGGCGCGCCAACGTATTGCGGAAACAGGCCTCGGCCTGGCGCCAGTTACCCCCCAGATAGTAGGAGAAGCACAAGTTGTTGTTCAGAACAGGGTTATCCTGTTCCAAGGCCAAGGTGTCTAGATAGATCTGCTGGGCCCGCGCGCCCATTCCCAATTCATCGTAAAATTGAGCCAGGGCATTGGCCAACTTGATATTGCCCGGGTCCCGGCGATGCGCTTCTTCCAGTTCTTTTAAGGCCAGTTCGGGTTGGCCCATCAATTTGAAATAACGGGCATTGTAGAGCAGACGGGCCGTATCTTCGGAAGCCGGCCGCAAACCTTGGAAAAACTCTTGGTTGGCGCCGAGGCGCGGGTCCCGAGCCCCGCAGCCGATACCCCACACGAATGCCAGCACCAGGAGCACCGGCCAGACCAATCTACCCCTGGACCTCTTGCCTTCAACTCTCATCATGTTTGGGGCGCACCACATCATCGGCTCCCTCACTGGTTAGTGACCCGCAAAAAAGGAAGATTTGCTTATCTGGATAGCCGCCGGGCCCAGAACCACAATGAAAATGGCCGGAAAGATAAACAGGAGCATAGGGAATAAAATTTTCACCGGCATTTTGGCGGCCTTTTCTTCGGCCTTCTGCGCCCGCTGAATCCGGAGAAAAGCCGCGTGAGTCCGCAAAGATTGGACGATGCTGGCGCCCATGCGATCCGATTGAATCATCAGCCCCACCAAGGCCTTGACATTCTGTACACCGGTGCGCTCACCCAGATTTTTTAGCGCTATTTCCCGATGGATCCCGGTCCGCAACTCCGCATTGGTAATCTGCAATTCCTTATAAAGTTCCAAGCACATGGATTTTACTTCATCAGAGACGCGGTTGAGGGTGGCTTGCAAAGACAATCCGGCTTCCATGCAGACAATGAGCAGGTCCAAAACATCCGGGAGGGCCCGGTCGATGCGATCCTGCCGTCGCCGCACGATGAGCGTCAGTAAATACGGAGTGATATAAAATCCGCCCGCGGCCAGAAAGAAACAGGTCGAAAGATTACCCGTAGTCAATCTCCCGTCCATGACGTTGGCCAGCAGGTAGATCAGCGGCAGCACCAAAGCCAATAAGATTCTGATGCCAAAATAGATGGCCGCGCCTTTGGGATGGCGAAACCCGGCCGAGGTTAAGTCCGAGCGGATCTTCGAAGAATCAACTTTCTCGTCCATGGCAAATTTGCCCAGAGACGAAACCCACTCCAAAAACCGCTTTTTAAAGCTGTTGCCGTCTCCGCGATAGATTAACGGCATCGAGTTCGTGGTAACTTTCTTAAAGCGATCCCGGACTATCCGCCGACTGCCATAATAACTGAGAACGCCATACATGAGGAAAGCAACTGTGGCGAACGTGGCTATAATAATGATCCAGACCAGCCCCGTCATTCTCTTCCCCTTTTCAGACCTTGATGTCGACCATTCTCTTCATAATGATGATGCCGATAACAATGCTGATCATCCCCGTGGTTAACATCTTGACCCCCAGCGGGTCAGTGAACAGCAACACGGCGTATTGCCGGTTGAGAAAATAAAAAGCGGTGAAAGTAACGAACGGCAAAAGACTGAGGACTAACGCGGAGAACCGTCCTTCGGCGGTCAGGCCCTGGACCTTGCCCTTTAACTTGAGCCGTTCCCGGATAATCAGGCCGATGTTTTCGAGAACTTCCGCCAGATTGCCCCCCGTCTCCGACTGAATTAATACCGCAATGACGAAAAACCGGAGATCCTGACTGGCCACCCGCTCCCCCATGCGCCGGAAAGCCTGAGGCATACTCAACCCCAACCGCTGTTCTTCATAGGTGATGCGCATCTCGGTCCCCAACGGCTTGGGGATCTCCTGGCTCACCAGTTCCAGGGTGCTTTGCAGGGTGTGCCCGGCCCGGAGAGACCTGGCAATCAATTCCATGGCATCAGGCATGTGTTTCTCGATCTTGAGCGTTTTCCGTTTCCGTTTAAACCGCAGGAACAGGATGGGGAACATCCCCAGGAGGAGCGATACCCCTAAAGACCAGATTAAGGTTCCCAGCATCGAACCGATAACAAATCCAATGATGAGCAGGGCAATAATGATGCAGATAAAAGCGTTGGGAGATATGTAGATATCCCCTTGCAGCAGTTGGCGTTGGAGATTTTCCGTTTTGCCCCACCCGAAGAACCGGTCTGCCAGGTCCAGGACCAGGCTGTCTTTGGTCTCCTGGTAGGCCTTGAAAATCTGGGCCCGGACCTCCTGTTCCCGTTTGCTGCCTCTAAGCCGTTGATTGATCTGCCGCCGCTGACGGATGGGCTCCAGCAGGCAACGATTAACGCCCGTGATCAGCAAAAATACCCCGACGAAGAGACCCACGAGTCCCAGGGCATAATGGAATTCCATACCGGCCAAAGATAAATTTGTCAGATAACCCATGCCCGTAGGTCCCTCTAAATGCGTCCGAAGGGCCGCGCCGGCGGCATAAAAATGCCGTCGGGCAAAGGTACGCCGAACAGCCGGCAACGCTCTACGAAGCGAGGTCGCACCCCGCTAGGGATAAAGCGTCCCAAAATTCTGCCCTGTTCATCAATCCCTTGACGCTCAAACACGAAAATATCTTGCATGCTGATCACGCCGCTCTCCATCCCGGTGATTTCTGAGAGGGCGACCATGCGTCTGACGCCGTCACTGTGGCGCACCAATTGAATAACGATATCTAAAGAGGAACTGATCATCTGGCGCATAGCCTTTTCCTGGATGCTGACTCCGGAAAGGGAAATCATGGTCTCCAGCCGCAGCAGCGCATCCCGGGCCGTATTGGCGTGGACAGTGGTCATGGAGCCTTCATGACCGGTGTTCATGGCCTGGAGCATGTCAATGACTTCAGCGCCGCGTACCTCACCGACGATTACCCGGTCCGGCCTCATTCTCAAGCAGTTCTTCACCAACTCCCGCTGGGTGATTTCCCCCTTTCCTTCGACGTTGGCCGGGCGGGTTTCCAGGCGGCAGACGTGCTCCTGCTGCAATTGCAGTTCGGCCGAATCTTCAATGGTGATAATCCGCTCGGTGGCAGGAATATAGCCGGACAGGATATTGAGCATGGTGGTCTTGCCGGCGCCGGTGCCGCCGGAGATAAGGATATTCAAGCGCCCCACCGCAATGGCTTTGATGACCTCGCCGATCTCCGCGGTCAAACTGCCCTTTTCGATGAGATCCTCCAGACTGGGGCGCTGCACCGAAAACCGGCGGATGGAAAGCATGGGGCCATCGAGGGCCAGGGGCGGAATGATGGCATTGACCCGGGAGCCGTCCGGCAGCCGGGCATCCACCATGGGGACCGACTCATCGATACGGCGGCCCACATTGCTCACGATCTTATTGATGATTTTTAAAAGATGCTCATTATCCTGAAACCGAATATCGGCCAATTCCAAACGGCCCTTCCGCTCAATGTAGACTTGATTGTAGCGGTTGACCAGGATATCCGAAATAGTGGGATCCATCAGGAGAGGTTCCAGCGGCCCCAACCCCAGGATTTCAAATTCCATTTCCCGGGCCAGGCGCGCTCGCTCCCGCATATTTAAGGGCTCTTTTTCCTCTTCCAGCAGAAGACCGAGGGCCTGGCGGATTTCCGTAGCCCTCAGTTTCTCGTCCAGTTCCTCCAACTGGCTCAGGTCCAGCCGTTCCAGCAGTTGGTGATGAATGCGCCGTTTGACTTCATAGAGGCGATTCTCGCGGTTTTCGTCCGTGCGGGGAGGCACCACCACGAGTTCATGCGCCTGCTTTTCGGCCGGTTTAGGGCTCTTTAAGGTTTTCTTGACCTTTTTATTATATTCTAGCCAGCTCACTCAGAAGATCTCCTCAAAATATCCAGAACTTCTTCTTGGGTGCAGTGCTTTCGGCGTCATGATCCTCGAAGCCGATTTCTTTCAAAATTTGGGTGCCCAAGTCTTTGATACTCCGCCAAAGCTTGGAGCGCGGCGCCGTAGTCACCAGGGGGTTCCCCTGATTCAGGCACTGCATCAAGGCCAGATAGTCGCTGGGCAGGGTATGGAAAGCCGAATGTTGCATGATCTGCTCCAGGTCCCGCAATTGTAAACCGTGGCTGCTGTCGAAACGGTTCACGACGATTTTGATTTTGCGTCGGTCTTGATGCCAATCCATGATATGGGGCCAAAGTTTTTTCAAGTTTCTGATGTCGGGAATAGTCAGCCCGGTCAACATCAATACCATATCGGAGTCAGTTACGACCTTGAGGAAAAAGTCATCGAGCCAGTGACTGAGATCGACCACCACAAAGGCGTACATGTTACGCAGAATAGAAAATATCCGCTCTAAAATATCTAGATCAATACTGTCTTGGTCCCTGAAATCTGAGCATCCATGCAAAATCGACAGTTTGGGGCCATAAGGTTGCATGATTTTCTGAATAAAGGATTGGTCCAGGTTGGCAATATTCTGGATCAAGTCGGCAATGGAATAGTTGGATTCCTGGTCCAGGAAATTTCCCACATCAGGGAAAGGCCGCCCCAGGTCCACGAGGGCCACTCGTTCGCCGGACAACTCCACCAGGGCCTCAACCAGGTTGATGGCAACGGTGGTGCTCCCGACGCCGCCTTTGTGGCCGGTAACCGCAATAATACGTCCTTGACGGCTCTCCGCCGGATGGAGCCGCCGCTTGGCCACCCATACCCGGTTGAGAGCGCCTTCCAGGTCCGGCTTGGTCAGGGGTAAAGGTAAGAATTCCCGGATTCCCACCTGCATGGCTCGGATGAGGAAATCCGGTTCCCGACTGTGTGAACAGACTAAAACCTGGGTGTTCGGCAGTTCATGGGTGAGGTTCTCCAGCCAATCTGGGACGCACTTTTCTCCGTCCATTTCCACCAGAACCACATCCGGAGACTGTTCCTGATGTTGGCTGACGAAGTTTTGCGGGTCCGCAGTCTGACCCAATAGTTTCAGTAGCGGGAGCCCGTCCAGGACCTTCTTGATTTCCGGATGTTGGACGCCAGTCCCAAACAGCACTGAAATGGTTAGATGGTCAAGATACACCTGAACCCCTCCCGGCGATGTCTCGCGCGCGGTTCATTGTGACAGCTTCATTTCCAGGGTCTTCTTTTCTTCAGCTTTGAAGCTCTTGTTGTACTTCTCCATCTCGTTGGCCGCGGCCTGGGGGCTGAGCCCCGCGGCGGGCCGCGGGTCGAACCCGGCCGCGGGGTTGACAATCTGCTGGGCCATGTTGTGCCGCACCGAATGGCCGAAATCCTGCTCCAGGGCGCTGGGCGGGAAACACCCCGTCAGCCACAGCAGCGCCAGGCCCAGGGCCAGGCGCGTCCCGACTTTCAGGGGGC
>JALNYP010000100.1 GCA_023229795.1 Syntrophobacterales bacterium | reverse complement strand
ATAATAGCCAATAAATACCATTAGTTATTGATGTTTTTCGGGACATAAAAATTATCTTGGCAATAAAATAAACAACCTCATAAACCGATTTGGGCAACAGCCCGTAAAGCCTGCGGTTACCGACTATCTTTGTTGCTCTCCACTACACCCAGGTACTGTCTTTTTTATTCCAATTTTTCTTGATCTCTTCCTTGTCCTTCTTGGTGGCGCCGAAGGCCGATTCGCACACCGACTCCCATTTGTGGGGATCGGACCGGAAGTCCTTCTTATAAGGACTGTTAGCGGAGTCTTTGCAGAAAATCGTGGGCATGCCGATGAGGCGCTCCACTTCGGCGCCGCAAATCTCGCAGGTGGTCAGGGGCGGATCGCTTATCTTCTGCTCGACCTCAAAAATATGGCCGTGATCCTTGCACTTATACTCATAGGTGGGCATGGGGCTCTCCTTAAAGGGCTGAGCTAATTGCTTGACAAGACACCCCCGGGGGCGCTAATTTTAGGAAAATTCATTTATTCTTAACAGATTTTTCCCCAAAGGCCAAGTACGGATTATCCACAGTCCCACCCCGATCGGCTGCGAGACGCCGCTGGCCGCGGGCCGGGCCCAAGTTCCCCTGATCTCTGAAGGAGGCTCTCATGCACATTCCCACCCTCCAGTCGGTTACCGTAGAAATCCTGGTGGATAACTTCTTCGATGTTTTTGAGCCTTCCCGGCCCGGCATCGTCGAGCGGGTGGTCCCCGGCCGTCTGAAAAAACCCCTGCTGGCGGCCCATGGGCTGGCCTACCTGATCACCCTGAACCAGCAAGGCAAGCTTACCCGCATCCTCATGGATGCGGCCAACTCCCCCTTGCCCCTGTTCAACAATTTGGAGGCCCTGGAACACGGGCTGGATGAAATCGACGCGGTGGTGGTGAGCCACGGCCATCCCGACCACTACGGCGGGCTGTACGAATTCCTGGGCAAGCGCTCCGGCGGGCCTCTGCCAGTTTATCTCCATAGAGACGTTTTTCTTCCCAAGGTTCTGGTTACCCCCCGGGGCCGGATCGGTCCCTGGGTCCTGAATCTGGACCAGTTGACGGCCGCCAACGTCAAGTCGTGTGAGAATGAGGGCCCCCAACTAGTCATGGACCAGGTCCTCCTCACCGGCACGGTAGAGGCCACCACGGATTATGAGAAACCACTGCCCAGCTTCCGGCGCAAGGTCAACGGGCAGGATGAGCAGGACCTCTTTCCCGATGAACAGGCCCTGGTAGCCGTGGTGGAAGGGCGCGGTTTGGTGGTCATCGGCGGCTGCAGCCACCCCGGCATCGTCAACATGGTCAAGTACGCCCAGAAGCTCACGGGGGTCCAAAAAGTCTCCCTGGTCCTGGGGGGCTTCCATCTCACCCCCGGCGGCGATGAACTGATTAAACACACCATCCAGGGACTGAAAGACCTGAACCCGGAACTGATCATGGCGGGCCACTGCACCGGCTTCAGGGCGCTGACCAAACTGGCCGCGGCCTTCCCCGACAACTTCATGGTGAGCTGCGTAGGCACGAAAGTTATGGTGGTGGGAGGATAAAAGGCGGTTTTTCGTTTTTGGTTTTTCGTTTTTCGTAGAAATGCTGCCTTAGCGCTTTGAGGAGCTAAAGACTTAAAAAAGATTCAGACTGGTTGAATGATATTTTCTCATTTACCAAAAACCAAAAATGACCCTATGAATTCCCTATCCCCTGGTGAAGAGGTGATGATCGGAGCCCTGGCCGCCCAGGTGCAAGACCGCGATTGGGCTGCCTGCGGGACGTTGTCCCCCATGCCCGCCGCGGCCCTGTGGCTGGCTAAGGCCACCCATGCGCCCCGGGCCGAGGTTTTCGTGGCCGGAAGCGAGGATTGGCCCTTTGAGGGGGAATGGCAGGGGTTTTTCGACCTGGCCCAGGCCGGGCGGCTGGACGTCTTTTTCCTGAGCGGGGCCCAGATCGACGGCCGGGGCAACGTCAATCTCATGGCCGTCGGCACTTACGAAAAACCTAAAGTGCGCCTGCCCGGCGGGGCCGGCTCCGCCATTCTGGCCTATGTGGTCAAACGGCTGGTGCTCTTCAAGGTCGCGCATGAGCCGCGGGGCCTGGTCCCCCAGGTCGATATCCTGACCGCGCCGGGCTATACGCCGGAACTGAGCCCCTGGCAGCGCCCCGGCCGCATTACGCGGCTGGTAACCCCCAAGTGCGTGTTCGCCCTGGACCCGCCCCAGGCCCCGCGCTTAGCCAGCCTCCACCCCGGCGTCACCCTGGAGGAAGTGAGCGAGCTTACCGGCTTCGATTTCCAGGCGCCGGCTGAGGTCCCGGTAACCCCACCCCTGGACCCGGAGGCCCGCCGCCTGTTGTATGGCCCGGTGCGGGAGAAACTGGCCCAGGCTTATCCCCTGTTCGCGGCGCGGCTGCAGCAACCGAATTAAAAAAGTTGCGAGGTGAGAAACCGTGACGTAGGCGCGGTTCGCCAACCGCTCCTCCACCCCTCCCCTCTCCGGCCTCATTATGATAGGCTGGATTGGGATGTCCCCGGTCCCACAGTCTCCGTCCCACCGGAGCACTCGGATGAACGGCAACGGACCGCAACCCCGGAACTACTTCCCCTTTCTGGACGATTTGGAGGTCTCGCCGGAATGGGACGCCGCCGCTGGCCGCTTCGTGCAGCAAGGCGGCCCGGTCATGGTCCTGGGGGCGCCGGATACCGGCAAGAGCACCCTGTGCCGCTATCTGGTGTATCGGGCTTACACCGCCGGGCAGCAGACCGCTTTGGTGGATCTGGATCTGGGCCAGTCCCATCTGGGGCCGCCCGCCACCCTGGGGCTGGGCCTCTTTCCGCCCCGCCGCCCCGGGGATGAGGCGCTTAATCCCGATGGCCTTTATTTCATCGGCCAGACTTCTCCGGTGGGGGCGATTCTCGAGGTGGCGGTAGGCAGCCGGATCCTGGTGGATCTGGCCGTCTCCCGGGGCTGCACCCGGGTGGTGGTGAACACCAGCGGCCTGGTTCAAGGGGCCGGAGCCTTGATCCTGAAGCGGGCCCAGGTGGAACTGCTCCACCCGGGTCTGATCCTGGGCCTCCAGCGGGACCGGGAATTGGAGCCCCTGTTGCGGGGCCTGGGCGGCCAAGACCCGCCGGACTGGCCCCTCCTGCGCCTGCCGGCGTCCTCCCGGGCGCTCCGCAAGGCTCCGGAGGAGCGCCGGGCCTACCGGGAAGAGCGTTTTCGCCGGTATTTTCATGGGGCCTACCGCCTGGCCCTGCCCTGGCGCAGCCTGGTCTGGGATGGCCTGCCCTGGGGACACGGCGACCCGCTGGGTGCCTTGGATTTGGACCACTGCCGCCGGAGCCTGGGAGTAACGCCTCTCTATGGGGAGGTCCAGGGTTGCCGGCTGGTGCTGCTGCTGGCGGAGACCCCGGCAACGCCACTACTAGAAATCGCACGGGATCGGGGCGCTTGGAACCAAGTCCACTGGCTCACCTGGCCGGCGCACCAATTCCGCCTGGTGGGGCTCCTGGACGGCAGGCGCCGCACCCTGGGTCTGGGGCTGATCCTCCCGGAACCTTTTGATCCGGAGACCCTGGCCCTCTTAAGCCCGTTGGCCGCCGCGGCCGTTAGCCGGCTGCGGTTCGTCAAGGTGGGCAAGATCAGATTGAATCTGCGCGGACAGGAGTTAAACCATGTGTGAACTCTTCGCCATGTCAGCGGGGCAGCACTACACCGCCCAGGAATACCTGCCGCTGTTTGCCGATAAGGCCCGGGCCAACATGAGCGGCTGGGGGATCGGATTTTTCCGGGAAGGCCAGGTGCACATCGAAAAATCCTGCGAAGGCATTTACGCCGGCAACCACGTGCACGACAGTTTCCAGCGCCTGGCCCGGGTGATCGGCAGCCGCATCATCATCTCCCACATCCGCTGCCCCAAGAGCGGGCATCAGCAGGAATCCCAGGCCCAACCTCTCACCGATCACTTCCTGGAGCACCACTGGCTCTTCAGTTTCACCGGGGAGGCCCCGAAAGGCTTTGCCTACAACAGCGTCCGGCCCTTGATGCGGGAGCCCCTCCTGGCCTCGCGGGTTTTCGAGTTCGTCCGGGACGGACTGGAAGGACAACTGGCCGACTGGCCCGGGAGCAGCCTTTACCAGGGCCTAACCGTGACCTGCAAAAAGCTCATCACCCAGTACCCCGGGGAATATGCCTTCTTCCTGGCCAACGAAACGGTGCTTTTTGCCTTCCTTAACCACGGTCAGATCCTGACCTATCGCCCCCCGGAGGCTCGGGGCGAAACGCTGGTGCTGACCACGGTCTCCGGCGGTCTGACTCAAAACCCGGAACACTGGCACGCCTATCCCAATAAAAACCCGGAGCGCGGCCAGATCCTCATCATTTCCGGGGCCGACCTGCTTTACCTGGGACATGTCTGATGTGTGACCTGTTCGCCCTGTCCGCCGCCCACCATCACACCGCGGCCACTTCGCTGCCGCTGTTTGCGGTCCGGGGCCGGAAAAACGTGCACGGCTGGGGGATCGGCTTCTTCCGCCACCGCCTGCCCATCGTGGAAAAATCCGGCGACCAGGTCTTCGCCGAAGGCCGGCTGCATGGCTCTTTCCAGCGCCTGACCCGGGTGGTCAACAGTCCCATCATCCTGGCCCATATCCGTTATAAATCCAGCGGCCGGGTGGATGAGTGTCACGCCCACCCCTTTAGCCTGGATTTTTGGGGCCAGTCCTGGCTCTTCGCCCACAACGGCAAGGCCCCGGCCATCGAGGCCTACGTCAGTCCCCGTACGCCAGTGTTGGAGGCCACCAGCGACTCCGCCCGGGCCTTCGAATTCCTGCGGGATTATTTTCTGGAAGCCGAGACCCGCCGGCCCCACACCCCGTTTCTCGATATCCTTAAGGAGGCCCTGGTCTTCTTGCTGCGGCAATATCCCGGCGAATACAACTTTCTCCTCACCAACGGCCAAGTTATCTGGGCTTTCACCAACCACCGCCAGTTTCTAGTGCTCAAGGGCAGCGAAAAACTGGAGGACGCCCTGCTCCTCACCACCATCGAGGAGGGCCTCAGTTCCGAAAACTGGCAGCGGCTAGCCGCAGCGGAGGGCAGTTTGGGCCACCTGCTCCTTATCGGCGGGGGCGATATGATCCTGTCGACCGACCTGTTTCCTTGAAAACTCGGCCTGAGGGATTTTTTTTCAGGTTCCCGAGCGGCCTTGGCCAAGAATCTGTCACCGTAGGCTTAATATATTGAAAGGGGTGTCCGTCTAATATAATGTAGAACGCGGCTCCAGGAATTTTTTGCTCCGGCCAGGCCTCTTCCGCCCGGTGGGAGGCCCAAGGCCATTGTGCCGGAACCTCCGGCCCTGATTAAGATTTTTGGCACTGGCAGGCCGCGGCAACTCGATCCTTGTTGAGGAGCACGGACATGACATCACGACCACAAGCGCTGGGATTCATGGTCGTCGCGGCCCTGGTAATGGCCCTCACCGCGGTGGGCGGATTCTCCCGGGCGGCGCTGGCAGATTCCGAAGATGTGGCTATGTTCTACGACGACCTGTCCCAACATGGACAGTGGGCCGAATATGAGAACTACGGCGCGGTCTGGCGTCCCACCGAGGTGCCGCAGGACTGGCGCCCTTATACTGACGGCCGCTGGGCGCCCACCAACGACGGTTATGTCTTCGAGTCCCAGGAACCGTGGGCCTGGGCCACCTACCACTACGGCAACTGGATGCCTACCTCAAATGGCTGGGTCTGGGTGCCCGGCCGCACCTGGTACCCGTCCACGGTGGACTGGCGCACCACTCCCGAAACCGCGCCGGTAGATGAGTCTTATGTGGGATGGGCTCCCACCCCGCCGCCCAACTATGTACCGGCTCAGGGTTATGCCCCTCCGTCTTATTACCCGGGCAGCCCCGTGGCGGACACGATGACCTCGCCCCTCTGGATTTTCGCCAAGGTTGCGGAATTTCTGCTGGGTTTGGGCCAACCTTACACTCCGGCCTATTCCTACATGACCACAGGGATTCTGGTGCCCCCGGCCTATGTGCCGGTTTTTTACCCCCAGACGGTGATCGTGCGCAATTACTATGCTCCCGCCTATTACCCCGCGGGGTTCATGGGCGCCCGCCGGTTCGGCTTTGCCGCCTATAACTGGGGGCCTCCGGCAGGTTATGTCACCCGTTTTGGCCGCTATAACTCGACGGTCTTCAACCGGACCATCAACTATAACTCCGTCAATATCACCCGGATCCATAACGTGGTGCCCTCCGCCGCAGTGCTCAACCGTCATGGTTACGTCAGACAGATCATCCCGCCGGCGCTGGCCCAAGGACGGCCTTTGCCGCGGTCCAGGCCGATACAGGATGTCCGGATGGCCCAGGCGAATCTCTATAAACCGAATATCCTGCCGCCGCCCCGTCAAGTCCCCCGGATTAACGCTCAATTCGCCAGGCTGCAGCCGGCCGCGGTAACTCCGGGCCATGGTCTGCCGGGCACGGCTTTGCCCTCCCGGGCCCTGATGCCAATGACCCCGAACATGGAACGGCAGATCCAAGGTCTGCCTCCACAGCAACGGTTTACCCCGGCGCCTTCGTACCGGCCGGCCGCGGCGACCCAGCCGGGGCAGCCCCAGCCCGGCTTCCAGCCCAGGCCCGGCCAGGCCCAACCTGGGATTCCTCCCCAGATGGGGCGGGTCCAACCCGGCGCACCCGCCCGACCGGGACAGGTCCAGCCTGGCGGCCCGCCGCCCGCGGGGCGGTTCCAACCCGCCCCCCAGACTCAGCGTGGCGGTGGCAGACCAGGGGAATTCCAACCGGGAATGGCCCGCCCCGGGGCCGCGCCTCCGGGACCCCCGATCACTCCGAGAGCCGTCCAGCCAGGTACGGCGCCCGTTTCTCCGAGTTCCCGCGGCGTAACGCCTGAACCGCGGCGGCAACAGGGTCTGGAGCAGCAGCGGCTGCCATACAGCGGCCCCGGCCGGCCACAGCCCCAGCCGGCCCAACCGGAGCGCCTGCGCCAGCAGCAGTTGCAGCAACAGCAACGCCAACTGCAAGAGCGGCAACAGCAGGGGCAGCAAGAGCGCTTACGTCAGCAACAGATGCAGCAACAACAACCGCGACAGCAGCCGATGCAGCAGGAACGGCTGCGCCAGCAACAAATACAGCAACAGCAGATGCGTGAACGGCAACCGCAGCAGCAACAGCAAATTCAACAACAGCGAATGCAGCAAGACCGCCGGTCGCAGCAATTACAGCAACAACAGCAGCAGCAACAGCAGTTGAGGCAGCAACAGATGCAGCAGCAGCAAATGCGTCAACAACAGCAAATCCGACAGCAGGCGCCGGCCAGGCCTCAACCCCAGGCGTCGCCTCGGGTCCAGCCTCAGCCCCGGCCTCAACCCCAGGCGACGCCGAGACCGCAACCGCAGCCAAAAAAGGAAGAACCCAAGAGACCGGGACAACCATAATCATCGCGACGCGATCCAAGGTCAGATAACCCCAGGTCTCGCCCCTTCCGGGCGGGGCCTGGGCTGTATTGCGCCCCTTAAGAGGGCGGCAGCGTAATCACGGCTCCTGGCGGAGCCGTACCCATTTCTCATCAGAGGAGGACATTATGCCCCATATCGAGGCCATCCGTGCTCAAGAAATCCTGGATTCCCGGGGTCAGCCCACCGTTTTCGCCGAACTCCTGCTGGACAATGGCATCCGCACCCAGGCGATGGTCCCTTCGGGGGCTTCCACCGGTGAAAATGAGGCCCTGGAACTCAGAGACGGCGGCACCCGCTTCCTGGGCAAAGGAACTTTAACGGCCGTCAAGCATGTCCAGGAGATCATCCAGCCGGCCCTCAAGGGGAAAGATCCCTTGGAGCAGGGGTTGATTGATCGGACCATGTGCGAACTGGACGGCACCCCCAACAAAGGGCGCCTGGGGGCCAACGCCATCCTGGCGGTCTCGATGGCGGTAGCCCGGGCCGGGGCTGCGGTCAGCGGATTGCCTCTGTACCGTTACCTGGGGGGCGCCGGCGCCGCCAGCCTGCCCATGCCCATGCTGAACATCATCAACGGCGGCGCTCATGCCGGAAACAACCTGGATATCCAGGAGTTTATGATTATGCCGGTGGGCGGCCCCTCCTTTAAAGAGGCCCTGCGGATCGCCGCGGAAGTCTTTCAAACCCTGAAAAAGGTCCTGGCTTCCCTCAAATTGGGCACCGGTGTGGGCGACGAAGGCGGCTTCGCCCCGGACCTGCCCTCCCATGAAGCGGCTCTGGACCTGATCGTGGCGGCCGTAGAGCAGGCCGGCTACCGCCCCGGGGCGGACGTCGTCCTGGCCCTGGACGCGGCGGCCTCCGAGTTTTATGACAAGGCCAGCGGCGAGTACGTCTTCAAGAAAGGCGACGGCTCCCGGCGCACCGCCCAGGCCCTCACCGATTATTACCGCGACCTGGCCGGCCGCTACCCCTTCGTTTCTCTGGAAGACGGTCTGGCCGAAGGCGACTGGGAAGGCTGGGTGCATCTCACCAAAGAGCTGGGCGACCGGATGCAACTGGTGGGTGATGATATTTTCGTTACTAATATTCAGTATTTGCAGCGTGGGATCGAGATGGGCGCGGCCAACGCCATCCTGATCAAACTCAACCAAATCGGCACCGTCACCGAGACCCTGGACGCCATCGGCCTGGCCCGGCGGCACGGCTACCGCGCGGTCATTTCGCACCGCTCCGGGGAGACCGAAGATACCTTCATCGCCGATTTGGCCGTGGCCACCGGCACCGGCCAGATCAAGACCGGCTCCGTGTCCCGGTCCGAGCGCATTGCCAAGTATAATCGGCTCCTGATCATCGAATCCGAACTGGGCGCCGCAGCCCGATTTCGGGAAGATCCGTTCTGGCAACGGAGTTAAGGCAGTCCCAGGGGAGACGCGGCCGGACCCTCAAATTCGGCCGCTCCCCCGATCCTTCCGGCCAGACCAGCGGCCGCCGTCTGAAACCGCGCGGCCGGCAGGCTTCTATTAAAGGGAGGCGGCTGGAAGCTAAACTTTGTTAAAACGTGGCCTAACTTTTATGCCGCGGCCTGGTCATGGCTAAGAATAATTATCGGTTTTATTGTCAGGAACATTTTTTGTTTTTTAGTTGTTGCCTGACTTTTTGCTTTTGACATTCTTTCCCGGCAATGTTATCGTGCTTTGACTTTCGAGATAATCTTGGCCTGCATCAAAAGGGGGAGAAATGGTGCGGCGTATATGTGCTAGTGGGCTGGTGTTTTTGGCGCTGGCGGCCTTCGTGTTGCTGCCGGGATTTGGTAAGGCCGCGGAATTTGACGTCAGCAAGTTCAACTATGACGTCGGGGTGCTTTTCGCTTACGGCAAGAATACTCACGGGGCCAATGTTCAGCTCTACAGTTTAATGCCCCATTGGGGGAAGGTTTTCATCCCCCCGGGAAAACAGATGGGCCCCTTCGCGCTGTCGGGTATCATTGAAGGCGTTATCAGCATCGCCAGCGCCGAAGAGACGGGCTTTGAACTGGGATTCACCCCGATGCTGAAGCTCAGCTGCCTCGTGTTTCCTTCGGTGCTGGCCCACATTGAAGGCGGCGCCGGCCTCATCACCGAAAGTATTGATAGCCCGGCCCTGGCCCATGCCTTCAACTTTACCCCCCAGGTCGGCGGCGGCGTCGATATCGCCTTAACCTCCCAACTGGCCTTGACCGTGGCCTACCGATTTCGCCATTCTTCCAATGCCGGCATCTATAATGAAAACCCGGCTTTTAACGTCAATTTTTTCCAGGGCGGCTTGAATTACTACTATTAGGCCGGAAGCGACCATGGCAGCGGTGCAGAATCTTCGGAGGCTGCGCCGCTTTCTTTTTATCCGGCCTGAATGCGTGGGGCGTTCCCGATCCCATCCCAAGTTTAAGGGCAATTCAACCGGATTGAGCCGCCGGTGCGGCAATCCCCTGCGCCCAGTCTGACATTTCCCCACAAAATCAGAGAGTTAACTGCCTCTAGGCACTTTTGCCCGGCCCAATTAGGCATTTGTACTAGTACCATGTAACATTCATAGCTTCGGATAAAGGCGCTTTAGCCTTATCCTGGCATCGGCTGTAGAGAAGCGCCAATCTATTTTTGATTGGCGGTTGTTCCTGTCATTTTCCCAGGCGGCAATG
>JALNYP010000099.1 GCA_023229795.1 Syntrophobacterales bacterium | reverse complement strand
CTATATCATTAATAATAAAGTCCATACAGAGAAGCAAATTTAATAAACGGGTCACAGTAGTGCCGCGCCAATTAACAAGTGAAGAGGGAATTGATATATTTATAAAACATATAGATGATTTTTGTAAAAACTTAGATTCAATTGAACCTAAGGTTAAAGATGCAATTTTGGAAGAAATGAAAATAGATATAATAGTTAGGCAACGGTTTCCTGATGAAGTTACAAAAAGAGTTCAAGGGTCGATTACCAAAAAACCTGTCGCAAAAGATTTTAAGGGGTTTTGGAAAAATTTATCAACAAGTCCCCCAGAAAGAATTATAGCGTTTGCCGAAAATTCTTTCCTCAACGAGGAGTGAGTGGGTATCACGCGAATCGTTCCAGTGAGCGAGTCCTTTGATTGTCCTTTGGTCGAGCCATGACCCATAAGAGGGCCTGGTCGATGCGCTCCAGCAATTGTTGCCGAGTTTTGGCGAAGAAATCGGCGAACCATTCAGCTTTGATCAGCAGCCATAAGCGTTCAATGGGGTTCAAGTCCGGCGAATAAGGCGGCAAAAACACCGGTTCGAAAGCGCCCCACTTCAAAGATTTCTTTTTATGCCAGGTGGCGTTATCACAAATAATGATATTTCTTGGCCTTTCAAGTTTTACGTCTTGATTGGCATGATCCAAAAATACTTGAAAGACTTCGCTGTCGGTATGGGTGAATTCCAAGGCATAAAACTGGCCGGTCCGGGGACCTACCAGGCTGGTAACGTTCATGCGAAGATGCTCGCCATAATAGGGCAACCGAAGCTTGGCCCCTTTCTGGGCCCAGCGTCGCCTGGGGCGAGGATCGCCTTCGATGCCCATCTCGTCCAAGTACCAGATATCCACGGTCTCATCCAGGAGATGGGCTTTGAGTCGCCCTAAAAATAGTTGCCGTTGTGCTTCATCTTGGCGGTCCGGCCAGGGTTGCGGTACTTTCAGGCGAAAATTATTGTCATGCAGCCAGCGCACCACGGTGCGATAACCTATGTCATGCTGGAGTTCTTGCCGGAGATAACCATGAAATTTCACTGCCGTCCAATGGAGTTGGTCGGCTAAATCCGGCTGTTCGATGAGTTGGCGGTAATGCGCGCTCTGCTCTGGAGTGATCTTGGCCGGCCGCCCGGTACGAGCCCCTTCAATGAGGCCATCGATACCTTGTTGATTGAAGCATCTGATCCAGTTATTCAAACTGCGGGACGAGACGCTGTATAAGGCAGCCACCTGCTCGGGAGCGATATTCAAGGCCAAGGCCCTGATTGCCATCAGACGATTATGGCTCCGCCTGGAAGGAGCAGCATTAGCGGCCACTTCCAGTTCCGCCAGAGAACAATTCTCCAGGTTGGGCGCAAGTCGTCTGGGCACGAATCAAGGAAAGCATATTTTTCACCAAATGTCGCGTAAATTTTTGTAAGGCTTCATCGGAAAAAACTTTTGGCAATCGCTATAGGTCAAGGATATTTGTCGTTGGTTGGCGACTTGGTATGAGCTGAAAGCTGAGTGGTCACTGCTGAACCTCATAAATCACTCCCCTGCCGCGTCTTGAAGCGTCGCCTCGGCTATGGCCGGCCCGCCCTGCCGGCGGGACAACACCTCTTCCACCTTTGTCTCCAGGCGGGCGATCAGGGGCGGCAGGGTAGCTTCATCCACAGCTGAGATGGCCACCCCGTGATGGATGCGGCATTGCAAGGCGGCCAGATTGGGGTCCACCAGGTCCTGCTTGTTGAAGACCAGGAGCACGGGCTTGTCCTGGAGGGAAAGGGATTCCAGGATCTTATCCACCGCGGCCATCTGCTCGATGAAACGAGGATTGCTCAGGTCCACCACGTGGATGAGGAGGTCGGCTTCCTCCAGTTCCTCCAGGGTGGCCTTAAAGGCCTCCAGGAGATTTTTGGGCAGGTTCTTGATGAATCCCACCGTATCGGTGATGATCACCTCCCGTTCCCGGGGGAAGCGGAGGCGGCGGCTGGTGGGGTCCAGGGTGGCAAAGAGCCGGTCTTCGGCCAGGACCGCGGCGTGGGTCAAAGAGTTGAACAGGGTGGATTTGCCGGCGTTGGTATAGCCGATGATGGAGAGGATGGGGAGGCCCAATTTCCGCCGGGGCTGGCGGCGCTCCCGCCTCTCTACCCGCACCCGGGCCAAGTCCTGCTGCAGCCGGTGGAGCCGCTCCCTTAAGCGCCGCCGGTCCATCTCCAGCTTGGACTCGCCGGGCCCCCGGCCGCCGATGCCGCCCATCAGCCGCGACAGGGTGTCGCCTTTGCCCAGCAGGCGGGGCAGGAGGTATTTTACCTGGGCCATCTCCACCTGGAGCTTGCCTTCCCGGCTGCGAGCCCGCTGGGCGAAGAGGTCCAGGATGAGTTGGGTGCGGTCGATGACCTTGAGTTCGGTGAAATCCGTGATGGAGCGCACCTGGGAGGGGCTGAGTTCGGCGTCGAAGACCAGCATATCGGCCCCCAGTTGTAGGGCCTGGATGACCAGTTCCGAGAGCTTGCCTTTGCCCATGAGGAAGCGAGGATCGAACCGGGGACGGCGCTGAATGAGGGTCTCCGCCACCGAAAGTCCCGCGGAGCGGGCCAGTTCGGTGAGTTCCGCCATGGAATCTTCGGCGGCCAGGCGATTGGCCCCGGTGACCCCGATCAGGATGGCCCGTTCCCGGCTCTCCCCCGCGCCGGCCGGGGCCTGGCGGGAGAATTCGGCTTCCAGGGAGGCCACCAGGGCCTCGAAATCCAGCTCCAGGGCGCCCACCTGCCGGGCTTTAAGGCTGGTCCAACTCTGGCCGTCCACGGGCTGGGGCAGGAGATGGGCGATCTCCAGGGCGCCGGGCTGGCCGCCGTCGACAACAGACAGGGCGGCCACCGCATCCAGGCGCAGCAGGGCCAGGTCCATGAAATCATCGTGGTTCAGAGGGGTGGCGTCCAGGTGGGTGTGGATCAGCCTGAGGCCCTTGAGACGGCCCTTGGCGCCCCGCTCCCGGGGCAGGGCGGGAATCATCAGGCCCTTGGCGTCGCCCACGATGACGTAGGCCACCGCGCCCTGGCGGTCCAACAGGACCCCGATTTGCCGGTGGACCTCAGAGGAAATTTCGGCCAACTGCCGGGCCAACTCGGGGGTCACCACCTGGGCCGGCGGCACCTTGCGGCGGTACAGGCGCTCCAAGGCCCGGAACTGATGGGTTTTTAAGCCGGTGAGATTACCTAACGGACGATGTATAGAGACTCCTTCAAATTTTCCGCAGCCCGTTCCAAATGGGCAGGAGAAAATATTTAACTATAATTATTAACCCCTTAGACTAATTATACAAGGTTCATTAGGAAAGACCAACCAGATAATTTGTCATGGTCAAGATTTGACCAGACAACCTCTCTATCAAGGCATAGATTTTGGTCCACATAGGCGCCAGTTTATGGAAAAAAAGCAGGATTGCCAGAAGGTAGGCGACGATTGACCCGGATATGGAGGCGTGCAACTTAGGGCGAGGCCGGCGAACAAGAGGGCGGTTTTTTTCTCTGCCGGGTCATGTGTCTCAGGGGGATATGGTGATCGTATAGGTAACTATCTGATATTTTAGGTTAATGTTGATAATGGCAAGCTGTACGTAATAGATCCTGTTTTTTCTATAGATTGTAGATGTTTAGGTACTACTTTTCTCTCGTATTATTTCATTTCTGTCAAGCGGTTTTTGCTGGAGACCTCCTTTCCGGGATAGCCAAGGCCGGGGGCGCCTGCGAGAATGGGCCCTAAATTGCTCGTCGGAGCAGGCGCCCCCGGCCGGGTCAGATGCATCAGAGTTGGGGTTTTTATGGTCTGTATCATCCAGTTATCTGCATAATCGCCGCCATGGCCCGGTGATAGTCCCGCTGAACTTTGAGATTGGACACCCGGCAGTACCTTTGGGTGGTTTTGATGCGGGTATGCCCCAGGAGATCCTGGATGGTCACCAGGGCCGCGTCGGCATTGAGGAGCTGCGTGGCCATGGTGTGCCTGAGCTGGTGGCATGATACTTTGAGCCTCGCCTGGCGGGCGTAATGCTCCAGGCGTTTTTGGATGCCCCTGACCGAGATGGCCTGGCCCCGGCATCTGCCTTTATCCACCAGGAAGACCTCTTTAATGCGGCTGGCCGGCCGCACCCGGAGATACTGCACCAAGGCTTCATAGGCGTCGTCGCTCAGGTACACCACCCGATCCTTGGCGCCCTTGCCATAGTGCACAAAAACCTGGCTGCGTCTCAGATCCAGGGCGGCCAGCTTCAGCCGGGACACTTCCTCCACCCGCAAGCCGCAGCGCAGCATCAGCATGACCAGGGCCCGATCCCGCTGGTGCTGGACGACCTGAAGGAGTCTCTCTACCTCTTCGTCTCGCAGATGGCGGGGCAACGGCCGGGACAGCCGCAAGGCATAACCGCGCTTCACCGGGTTGACCATGGGCACCTGTTCTTCCTCGATGAGGTAGTGGTAAAACCCCCGGATGCTGTCCAGGTGACAGTTGATGGTCTTGGGCTGCAGCCCTCTATCCAGCAGGTGATCGAGGTATGATAGTAATTTCTTATGGGTCACCGTCTCGATGGGCACATCTACCCAGACCACAAACTGCTTCAGCGTGTGCATATAGTTCTTAATGGTATGGCCCGAGTAGTTCCTTCTCTTCAAGAACCGGCGGTAGTTCAAGATGGCGGTGGTAATGGCCATAGGGTTCTCCCTTTTCGATGATCGCCATGGCCCGGAAGTACTCTTCCCGGCGAGTGTTGTCCGTCAATCTGGCGTAACGCCGGGTCATCTCGATACTGCTGTGCCCCAGGAGCTGCTGTAGACATTCCAGACGCATCCCGGCGTTCAACAGTTCCGTGGCACAAGTATGCCGGAGACAATGCAGGCTATAGCCCTTATGCGCCAGGCCTGCTTCTTCCAGATATTTGGCAAACCTCACCCGGACCGCGGTGTAGCTCAAGCGCTGCCGTCCCTGCCCGTAGAATAGATATTCCTTTTCCGGATCCCTCCTTTTCAGCCACACCCTTAAAGCCTTACAGGCATCTTCACCTAAGTAGGCCACTCGTCCCACCCGGGTCTTCTGGGCTTCTATGATGATGATGCGCTTTTCTCTGAGATTTACCTCGCTCACCCTGGTATTCAACAGTTCGCCGATGCGCATCCCGGTCCGAAGCAGCACCAGGATCAGGGCCCAATCACGGGACTTTTTGATAACGGACAGGAGCTGTAGGACATCGTCCGGATCCATAGCTCGGGGCAGCGCCTCGGGCACCTTGACCCGTATCTTCCTCTTCAGCAGATCGGGATGCATCACTTCCCGATCTACCAGATAATTCACAAAGGCATAGAGGAGCCGCAATCTGGTGGATACGGTTTTGGGCTGCATCCCCCGGTCCTGCTCATGTTCGATAAAGCCGCTCAAGTCATCCCGGGTGATGGTTTCCAGGTAGGTCCGGCCTTGGTCCTTCAGGTAAGATAAAAAGACCATCAGCGTCGCACCGTAGCTGCGAATAGTGTTAGGCCGGCAATTGCGTCGCTTCAGGCCGTACAAATAGTCCTTGACGAACGGTCGCCCAAACAGCCCCTTTTTAACCAGCTGCTTTAAGCATTTTTCAATGAGGGGATTTTTTAGCCTGGTGGTTACGGCGTCCGTCTCTCGATCCGGACTTGCAGACGCGATGCAAGGTCGACGGTGCGGGGACTTCTCTTGAGGGACCTGCTCGACGGTCATCACTACCTCCTTTTTCTCAGAAAAAACAGGTAGATGATGACCTCGAAAACTATCTTCCGTCAATCATCTTTTTATTACGTACAGTGGCAAGTAACTATGATGCAAAGGAAAGCTCTGTCTGCCCCATCGGTTGGTGGTATTCTGGGATTCTGGGCCAGTCTGACCACTCAAAAAGGAGGCCGAGAATGAGACACCCCAAGCATCAGGTTACAAGCGAAGAGGATTTATTTGTCGGAATCGACCTGCATAAAGAGAGGTGGCATGTAACCATTCGGACGATGGACCTGGAGTTGTTCAGCGCCAGCATTCCAGGGACCTGGGAAGCTCTGCACCGCGTTTTGGCCCGATATGCTGGCCATCGTCTGGCGGCGGTCTATGAAGCCGGATATTTTGGGTTCCGGCTTCATGACCGCCTGGTGGATCATGGCATCCCCTGTCTGGTTACTCCTCCGAGTCTGGTGCCCCAGGAATATTGCAATCGAGTTAAGACCGACCGCCGTGACAGCCGCAAACTGGCGCATCTGTTGGCCAAGGGGATGCTGAAACGGGTCTGGGTTCCGAGCGAGGAGGAACGCTATCATCGTCAGGTAGTGCGCCGGCGTCGGCAGCTCGTCAGAGACCGAGTACGGACTCAGAGCCGCATCAAGGCGGAGCTGAGATTTTATGGGATTCATCTGGCAGAACCACGAGGCAGATGGACCCAGATGTACTTCGAGAGTCTCTGCAGTATAAACTTCGGAAACCGCTGGATGCAGGAGAGCTTCAACCGCTTACTGGAGCAATATGAATTTTTAACTGCGCAGATCGACAAGCAGACCAAGCTGCTACGGGAATTGTCCGAGACTGCGCTGTACCAGAAGCGGGTGGAGATCTTGCAGAGCATCCCCGGAATCGGAGTGATCTCCGCGATGGAACTGCTGCTGGAACTACAGGACGTATCCCGCTTCCGACGGGCGGAGCAACTGGCAGCTTACGTGGGTTTAACCCCGTCCCAATATTCCAGTGCGGATAAGGTACGCATGGGCCGAATCACCGGCATTGGCAAGAATACCCTCAGGGCCATCCTGGTGGAAGCCTCATGGCAACTGATCACCAAGGATCAGGGGATGCGCGAGAAGTATGATAGGATCAAAATCCGTTCAGGAGGAAAGCGCGCCATTGTGGCTATTGCCCGTACCCTGCTGCTGCGGATGAGACGAATGTTGCTGGATGAACGGATATATACCTTTCAACTGGCGGCTTAAGCAGGCAAGTCCAAAGAACCGGTTGGGGGCATGGCGACGACTATCTGTGCGTGCTGATCAAGCTGCAACCACGTTGGCAAGTCTGTCAGCCCCGATTGAATACCCCGGATTACTTACTTGCGGTCCCAACTACGCTGGGAACCACGAATAGGAGACTGGTTTGGATTCTAAAAGAACACCGGGGCACCTTGCTAACTTGACTTTGCACATAGGAGATAGTCGCAGGTACTTATGCTATTCAAAAGACAATTTTCTAAGAGGTCTTCTGTGGGTAGTTATGGAAAAATGACCAATTATACCGGTGGCCAAAGGATTACGGATGGGCTTCTTGGGGCAGGCGAGTCAAGATGGCTTGATAGACTTCGCCAGCAACGCCACGGAATTGCCTGGCTTCCTCCATAGAAGGTGTCTCAGCCTCTCCAGGGTAGCGAAACTCCCAGGCAAATACGGTCAAGTCCCTGGCGGGGTTCAGAAATTCTTTCAGAGTGGGGTCAACGGCTTCGCAGGCGGAGGCCAGTTCATCAAGATCGTGGGTTTTGCGGAATACCCGGTCATGAGCGGTTAGAAATCCCTTCATCGATTTCTCGGCAGCTTGCTGGCAATGAAAAAGCATATCTTCAATAAAGGGCGGGGACGCGGCCAGGTCGATGTCGGCCCCACGCAAGTCGCCGGCCGCTTTTTTCAGCCAGGATCGCACCTCGGACAGCTTCTCAGGCTGCATAGAGGAGCTTCCCCTCCCGGAGCACCGTAGCCGGGAGCGAACAGGTCACCTTGCGGCCCGCGTCAAACTCTGCCCTGGTGAGAACAATAACTTCTTTGGGCACTCCCAGGCCGCAGAGCGCCCGAAATGCTTGCTGATCCCGGCGGTAGCGAGGAACCTGAGAGGCAGAAACCACCAGCATCAGGTCGTAGTCGCTGTCCGGCCCGGCCTCTCCCCTGGCCCTGGAGCCATAGAGATAAATGTGATCGGGATTGAAAGCCGCCACCAGCCGACGGACCATTTCCTCCAGGATGCGGTCGCTCTCTGCCAATTTTTCCTCGGCCATGCTCAATCCTGCCAGAGTATTTCGCTCTTTCTTTGCTTGAGGTTATCAAATTTTCATGATGGGCGCCAAAGAAAAAAGGCCAATTTCATCACCGAGGATTTGCTCAAAGGTGAAGGCCGGGGCGTGATGAACTTTCGTTTTCCTTGACAAATTTGATTGACATGTGGAAATGTAAATTTAGATAAATTCTATTCTGGAAAGAGTTATGAATTACAATCCGCACATTTGAGAAGAAAATGTCCATTTACTTACATTTAGACTCGAATTATAGGCCGGAGCATAATCTGCAGCTATACTCACTGCAAAAAGCTGCAAATGACTGGAATGAACGTGTTGATTTAATTGTGGATCACGGAATTAACCATGTCGATCACCCCAGAGAGAGGCTGGTATTTATACTTTCCTCTCTTGGCCTATCGCTATCTCAGTTGCTCGGGCAAAACTGTCCGTCTCCAGGCAAGGAAAAGATGGATAAGCCCGGAGTCCTACTGGGCAAAATCCTTATCCGTGCTCGCGTTGACCGGACAAAGCGATGCCGCCTGAACAAAACTTTTTCGGATTTTTTATTGTATTATGGCGCAGTAAGGCATTTTGGAGAAAACAAAAACAAAAAGAACTACCATCTCGTCGATCAGTTGACACCCGGCATACTCGACCAGTTTCGCCGCATGACTATTGAGATCTGGAATATTATTATCGCTATGTATAGAAATGACCCAAAAAACGATATAGACGACTTTAGGTCAATATCAGATGTGGTGGGTTTTAAAGACATTGCCGAAGTTATTTAAATAATAAATGTAACTACTGTGGCTGTACTCCCCAACACAACCTGGAAATGATTGATAAAATGGCGGAGCCTATTTAGTTTTAATTGACATGAAGGAAGTATAAGATGGGACAGTGTAAATATTGTGGCAAAAGAGGTTTTTTATATCCTTTGATAAAGATGGTCTATGCAGAAACTGTGCACCATCTCTCCTCATGAGAGTTCAACAGAGTATTAGAGTAATAAAAGAAAGTGAAGATATTAATAACAAATCATAAAATATTGGTACTCGTATATCTCGCTGCGATACTATTCTAATTCATTTAGAAGGTTTGATAGAGCTAGAAATGAAAGGTATTCCTACGCTAAACATCCCACCATCAAAATTGCTTCAACAAGTTATAAATGAAAAAAATGAAATTATATCTGGGGGTATGGGTGGGAATGTTGTTAAAGGTGATAATAAACAAGGAAGATTAAAGGAGGGAGATAGAATAGATTACGATGAAATAATAGATGGTTATGAGTTTATTGCTACTCTAAGTCCCACTACCCCATTGAAAGCCTTGAACCATCACAGAGAAAAAATTAAACGCACAGGAGAAGCTGCCTTACCTAACTATGGAGATAGCAGGCATGGTATTTGGCTGCCATTTTTTAATGACGAGAGGTATTTCAAACCACCGAGCAAAGCTGAACTTAGAGAACTCGAGTTTTTAAAGAAATTTAGAAAAACCTATGAGAGTGACGTTTCTCACGACAAAAAACACGAGATCATATCTGGTTTGTTTAAAGAATATAATGATATGTCGTCACAAATATCTCGTGCTGCTGGTTGGTACTTGTGGGAATTGATGGAGATTTCGGGTATTAGCGCGAGTATTGCCAAGGTTATGTATTTCGAAGGTATCAAGTCGAAAAAAAATGTTGAGATGGCTTCAGACAAAGAACTCTTAAACATTCCGGGTATCGGCCCCGGAAGATTAAAGCAGATAAGGGCTTACTTTTAACCTCGTCCCCAAACTTCTGCTTGGCGATGCATATGGTCGCCAAGTTGCTAAGGGCGGGATGCGCTTCGCTTTCCCGCCCTTAGCCCGCTAATTATTGTTGGCTTGCGTACCAGATATGGAGGGACAGAATGTCGAAGAATTGGGAAGAACTGACGGAGGAATTTTGTGCAGTCTCGGAGGACGGGCGCCTGTTCCACTTGCTGGTTTTCACAACAATGACCGATGCCAGTTCGATGTCGAACCCAAACGCAGCACCTCTCAAGGGACTAAAGAGGGTCTGTACTTCGGACGGACAGAACTGCAGTCACGTTGGTGATGACACGTTTGATACTAAGTTGCAGTCTATTGACAACTTATGGTATGCTTTTCTCTGAAAGGAGGAAGGCATGCGTACACCCAAGGAGTTGCCGGAGGGCGCGTTAGAGAGTTTGGCGAAAGAGCTGAA
>JALNYP010000098.1 GCA_023229795.1 Syntrophobacterales bacterium | reverse complement strand
CGTGGTGAACTTCGATGTGCCCGGCCTGCCCGAGGACTACATCCACCGCGTGGGGCGCACCGCCCGCGCCGACGCCAAGGGCGATGCCTTCACGTTCGTCTCCCCCAACGAGGAGGGTGACCTGAGAGGGATCGAGCGCCACATCGGCCAGCGCATTCCCCGGCAGAAGGTGAGCGGTTTCGACTACGACTCCAAACCCGAGGAGCAGTTCGAGGTGCCTCTCGCCGAACGCATCGCGGCCATCCGTGCGCGAAAGGCCGAGGAGCGTTCCCGCGCCAAAGCCAATGCCGAACGCCGTGCGGCACGGCCCGGGGCAGCTCCGGCGGCGGCGAGCAGTCATTCCAAGGGCCGGCCCGAGACCAGGCGGCCTGCCGACAAGCCGACGGGCGGAGGAAGCCCCTTCGAGCGTGGCTCGCACCGACCGCCGGCGCGTTCCTCCGATCCGCGGCCACACGGCCAGGCGGGACGCTTCCCCAAACGCGGCTCGGTCCGCCCTGCGGCGGCCTCGCCGAGGGCGGATCACTCACCGGCTCAACGCCAGGGAGAGGAGCAGCAGGACCATCGGTTCGAGCGCCCGGCGGCGAAGTCCCACCGACCGTGGACGGCCCAGCCCGAGCGTCCGGACACGGCACCCCACCCTGCCCAGGGGAGGGAGCCCTCATCCAAGCCCCGCTCCCGCGTCTACGGCCATAGTGACGCGCACGCGCCCAACCCGGCTCCGGCACACTACCCCCGGTCGGGCAACCACCCCAGCACCAAAGATAAGGGCCGCGGTGGAAAACACTGACTTCGCCGTCCGATTCATGCGCCCGAGCAGCAGGCATCGGGCGGCCGAGGCGGAGTTGAAACGCGGGGCTTTTGAGCGGATGATTCGATTCAGGGTTGGCTGACCGTCACTTCTTGCCGGCTCGGAAAAGGATCTATGGCCATGAAATGCGCCCATCGCATGGGTGGGTGGGGGTTGTTCGCGATTCTCGCCCTGGCGGGATGTGCCACGAAACACCAACCCGATCTCGCGTTGCTTTATCGGGACTGGGCGAACCAGAGAGCGGGCCGTCCGCCCCTCGTAGGCCTCCCGGGGCTCATGGGGTCCGAGCTCGTTAATCCCCAGACGGGAGAGGTGCTCTGGGGGCGTCCTGCGGGGCTCGTTCAGGGCTCGGTGAACCTGCGGCTGGCGCTTCCTCTGGAACCGGGCGAAGACACGGCTCCCCTCCAGGCCTCGACCCCCATCCAGCGCGTGGCTGGGGTGGATGTCTACGAAGGCATGGTGGAAACGCTCACCCTGATGGGAGGCTATACCGTCGCGACTCCGTCGGACCCCACGCCGCCGGCGCCCTGCTTCGAGTTCGCCTACGACTGGCGTCTGGGATGCGAGGAAAACGCCGCTCGCCTGTCGTCCTATCTGGCGTCCATTGCGCGGAGCTACGGTAATCCTGCCCTGAAGGTGGACTTGGTGGCCCACTCTATGGGCGGCCTCATTTCGCGGTACTTCATCCTCTACGGGGGGGAAGACGTGGTGGGCCAGCCGGATCCTCGGCCCAACTGGGACGGCGCGGCACGGGTCAGGAAACTGGCGATGCTCGGGACGCCCAACACGGGTTCGGCGGGAGCGGTGCTCGCCCTCATCCACGGCCGCAGGGTCGGCCTCGCCAAGATCCCTCCGGACCTGCTCGCAACCATGCCCTCCATGTTTGAGCTCATGCCCCCGCCGGGAATCCCGGTCTTCTTCACGCCCGACGGCCGGCCCGCACCGCTGGACATCTACGACATCGCCACTTGGAGAGACCAGGCGTGGGGCATTTTCGACCCGCGGCAAACCGGGGATATTCTCCGGAGATACGCGGTCCTGCATCCGAAGGCGTCCAAGCAAGAGGCCGAAGAATATCTGACCGCACTGAGGCTCCGCTTTGAAGCGCTCCTCAAGCGCGCCGCGGGGTTCCACCGAGCGCTGCACGCCGGTACCCTCCCGCAGTCCGTCCAGACCCTGCTCCTGGGTGGGGATTGCACACCTACGCTACGGGGGTTGGTCGTGGAAAACGAAGGCGGCCGATGGGTCGTCCGGCTCCGGCCCGAGGAGGTCAAGCACCCCGCAAAGGGCGTAAACCTGTGGAGACTCTATTTCGGTCCGGGAGACGGTCACGTGACGAAGGCGAGCCTGCTAGACGAGATTCCCGCCGCGGCAGCCGCCGGTGCGCACACGGAGCTGCCCTACGCGCTCTCGGGTTTCGTCTGCGCCACACACATGAACCTCGTGAAGAACCTGACCTTCCGGGACAACCTGCTGCACTTTCTCCTCTACACCCCTCTCGCCGCGGGTCATCAGGAATCCGGGACACCCTGAGATTTTCTATCGGACCCTTTGGATTTCCCGGACTCCCGAGCGGGTCCGGCGAAGGCGGACGGGAATGGGGCCCGTCCAAGCTAAGGCGGCATCGGGCCCAACGACGAGGTCGCCGCCCGACGGAATGCCCCACCCCTCGCTTCCCACGGGCAGAAGGCGGAGTAGGGCGCGGAGCTCCTCCCACCCGCTCTCCTCGTCGTGCGTGTCGCAGTAGAGGGGCGCCAGGCCGAGGCAGGGAAACACCTCCGCCGAGGCGTCGTCCCCGGCACCTCCCCACCGGATCCAGGACCGCGCGAGCATGATGCTCCCGGCCGAGAGGCCGATGAGGGGCTTGCCCTGTGCTGCCAGGGTCCGCAAGTGGCGGGAGAGGTCGAGACGGTCGAGGACCGTCATGCCCCGCTCCACGTCACCTCCCGAAACGAAGATGCCGTCGGCGCCGTCAAGGCATGATCTCGCCGCCGACAGGTCGGGCCACCGGCCTCCGAGGGCCACGTTCACCACGCGCCCGCATCCAGCCGCCTCGAGGCTCCTGGAGATGAAGAGCCGAAAAGGTTCGGATTCCCCGGATGCGCACCCGAGGTACGCGAGGGTTGGCCGAGATTTCCCCACGGCACGGACAGCGCGCCTTAAAACGTCATGGGACCCTCGCGACCCGTGCCTGGGATCGCCCGCCAGCAAGCGCATGGTGGCCATATCCTTCACGAACGCCACCGGGGCTTGCCCTGTTCGGTGGGGGGCCCTTTAGCGAGAAGAAACTTGCCCGAGGCCTCCGGGACGAGTTCGCGGCAGACTTCGAGGCGGATTTCCGCCGTCATGCCGTAAAGGCCACGGAGCGCGTCGCGTAGCCTGTCCGGAGCCCCGTTCCCCTCGCATTCCTCCAGGACGACGCTGAGAATGTAGCGGGCTTCCCCTTCCTGGACAAGCTGGTAGGTGACCAGCGAGGTTTCCGTTGCGAGCCACCTGTCCAACTCGCCCTGCGTGACGGGCCGGCCATCCATGGTCCAAGTCAGGGATTTTGTCCGGCCCTCCATGGAGGACACCAGGATCTCGCTCTTCCTCCCGCACGGGCAGAGGCCGCTTCGGTCCAGATGCACGAGATCGCCGGGGTCGAATCGGAGGAGGGAGAGCCACTCGTTGCCGAATGGGGTAATTCGAAGGCTTCCGGTCTGGGGATCCCCCCCCGGCAAAGGGACGAAATCCACCCTGCAAGATTCGGAGTTGAGGTGGTGGAGGCCCCGCTCGCACTCGATGAGAACGTACCCCGTTTCCGTCGTGCCGTAGGAAGAGACCATGGGCGCCCCGAAAACGCGCCGGATTTCGCGCCGATGCACCAGGGAAGGGTTCTCATAGGTGAAGACGATGACTTGGGGTTGGTACACCTGGAGCCCCAGTCGAACCGCCTCCCTGGCGAACCTCGCCAAGTAAGAGGGATTGGCCTCCAGGACCGGGGCATCAAAGCGCTTGAGATCGCTGGCCATTCGCACGATGGTCTGAGGCGTCCAGAGCGAGGGCGTGGACCGCTCATTGAGGAAAAGGAGGCGATCGAGCCGGCGCTCTTCGAAGACGAACTCCGGTCCATCGCTCAAGAAGCCTACATTGAGGGCGCTCGTCAGGATGGCTTCCCTGTGGTCGCCGGTGCAGACCCGAGACATGGCCCCGTTGTGGCTCCAGGACTGGCGATCGGAACAATCCCACCACCGCTGATTCCAGAGGTTCGTCACCTGCTCGTCCGTGGTCCCGCTCGTGGAAACCAGCTCCACCTCGCCCGACGCCAGGCCGAGATTCAGGTCCATCCCCTCGGGCACGAGCCCATCGGGAAAGGCAGCCCTGATAAAGGCCTTGTCGGTCCTCGGGAGGGCGGTGAACCGCTCCTCCAGGGAGGCGCCCCTTCCCGGGTCCAGCACCCGCCACGGGGCGTAGGCCCGGGTTCGAAAGAGCGCACGCTCCAGGGCCTCCTCGGATGCGGCTTCGTAAGCGGTCCCATTCATCTGCGCTTTCTCCTCCGGGCATTCCAACATGGCCATCGGTCCATGGGCAACGCCGCACGCTGCTCGGATGAGTGGCTCTCGCCAAGGCGAAGTGTCTTGAGGGGAAAAGGAAAAAGGCCCGCCTTTCGGCGGGCCTTCCCTTTTTACTCCCGGCAGCGACCTACTCTCCCACGCAGTTGCCCACGCAGTACCATCGGCGCAATGGAGCTTAACTTCCGTGTTCGGAATGGGAACGGGTGTGACCTCCACGCTAATACCACCGGGAAATCCGGAAATATTATCAATCAGTGATCGGGCAAGCCATTCATTCGCGGCAGCAAAAAATATTATGGTCAAGCCTCACGGGCTATTAGTACTGGTCGACTGAACGTGTTGCCACGCTTACATCTCCAGCCTATCAACCTGGTCGTCTACCAGGGCCCTTCAGACCTTGCGGTAGGGAAACCTCATCTTGGGGAACGCTTCGCGCTTAGATGCTTTCAGCGCTTATCGAATCGTAGGTTGCTACCCAGCACTGCACCTGGCGGCACAGCTGGTACACGAGAGCTACGTCCATCTCGGTCCTCTCGTACTAAAGATGGAGCCCCTCAAGTTTCCTTCGCCCGCGACAGATAGGGACCGAACTGTCTCGCGACGTTCTGAACCCAGCTCACGTACCGCTTTAATCGGCGAACAGCCGAACCCTTGGGACCGGCTTCAGCCCCAGGATGCGATGAGCCGACATCGAGGTGCCAAACCTTGCCGTCGATGTGGACTCTTGGGCAAGATCAGCCTGTTATCCCCGGAGTACCTTTTATCCTTTGAGCGACGGCCCTTCCATACGGAACCGCCGGATCACTAACCCCCACTTTCGTGCCTGCTCGACTTGTAGGTCTCGCAGTCAAGCCCCCTTATGCGTTTACGCTCTACGACTGGTTTCCAATCAGCCTGAGGGGACCTTTGGGAGCCTCCGTTACTCTTTGGGAGGCGACCGCCCCAGTCAAACTACCCGCCTAACATTGTTCCCAATCCGGATGACGGACTTAGGTTAGAACCTTAACATCACGAGGGTGGTATCTCAAGGTTGGCTCCACTGAAGCTAACGCCCCAGATTCGCAGCCTCCCACCTATCCTGCACACGTGATGTCGAGATTCAGTGTTAGGGTGCAGTGAAGGTTCACAGGGTCTTTCCGTCTAGTCGCGGGTAACCGGCGTCTTCACCGGTGCCACAAATTCGCTGAGCTCCTCGGGGAGACAGCGCCCAAATCGTTACGCCTTTCGTGCAGGTCGGAACTTACCCGACAAGGAATTTCGCTACCTTAGGACCGTTATAGTTACGGCCGCCGTTTACCGGGGCTTCGGTTCAAAGCTTCACCTTGCGGCTGACCTCTCTCCTTAACCTTCCGGCACCGGGCAGGCGTCAGTCCCTATACGTCGTCTTCACGACTTTGCAGAGACCTGTGTTTTTGTTAAACAGTCGCTTGGGCCGATTATCTGCGACCCCTTTCCGCTACGGCCGCGAGGGCTTTCACGTACAAAGGGTACACCTTCTCCCGAAGTTACGGTGTAATTTTGCCGAGTTCCTTCCCGAGGACTCACTCACGCGCCTATGGATACTCTCCTCGCCCACCTGTGTCGGTTTACGGTACGGGCGCCTCATGGACTGGCTACGAGGTTTTTCTTGGCGGCATGGACTCAATCAGTTACCCCTCGTCCAAGGACTCAGGGCCCTCTCGGCTCTCGGTGTTAAGGTCCAGTGGATTTGCCTGCCGGACCCACCTACGACCTTCGACCAGCATCCATCAGCTGGCTGATTTATCCTTCCGCGTTACCCCTTCGCTCATAACGTCCACACGGCGGTACTGGAATATTAACCAGTTTTCCATCGATTACGCCTCTCGGCCTCACCTTAGGACCCGACTAACCCTGGGCGGACGAACCTTCCCCAGGAAACCTTAGGCTTTCGGCGTGGCGGATTCTCACCGCCATTATCGCTACTTATGCCGACAGAGTCACTTCCTACAGATCCACCAGTCCTCGCGGTCTAGCTTCATCTCTGTAAGAACGCTCCCCTACCACCCCACCCGGCGAACCGGATGGGATCCGCAGCTTCGGTGCCTGGCTTGAGCCCCGGTACATTGTCGGCGCAGAACCGCTTGACCAGTGAGCTATTACGCTTTCTTTAAAGGATGGCTGCTTCTAAGCCAACCTCCTGGCTGTCACTGCAGTTCCACAACCTTGTCCACTTAGCCAGAACTTAGGGACCTTAGCTGGCGGTCTGGGTTATTTCCCTCTCGACCATGGAGCTTATCCCCCACAGACTGACTCCCGTCTTCTGACTTAACGGCATTCGGAGTTTGATTGGATTCGGTACGGCTGGACGTCGCCCTAGTCCATTCAGTGCTCTACCTCCGCCAAGAAACAGACGAGGCTAGCCCTAAAGCTATTTCGGGGAGAACGAGCTATAACTGAGTTTGATTGGCCTTTCACCCCTATCCCCAACTCATCCAAGTGGTTTTCAACCCGCACTGGTTCGGTCCTCCATCTCGTGTTACCGAGACTTCAACCTGGTCAGGGATAGATCACCCAGTTTCGCGTGTACCGCATGCGACTGAACGCCCTATTCAGACTCGCTTTCGCTACGGCTCCGGACCTTAAGTCCTTAACCTTGCCACACACGGTAACTAGCCGGCTCATTATGCAAAAGGCACGCCGTCACACATTGCCTTACGGCCATAGTGCTCCGACTGCTTGTAGGCGTACGGTTTCAAGTTCTATTTCACTCCCCTCACCGGGGTTCTTTTCGCCTTTCCCTCACGGTACTAGTTCACTATCGGTCGTAGGTGAGTATTTAGCCTTACCGGATGGTCCCGGTAGATTCCCACGGGATTTCTCGTGTCCCGCGGTACTTGGGAGATCCACGAAGGGGCTGGTTGGTTTTCGCCTACAGGGCTATCACCTTCTTTGGCCGGCCGTCCCAGGCCGCTCGACTAACCACCAGCTTTGTAACCCTTTGAACCCTCTGCAGAAGATCCTTGTGGTTCCCACGACACCGCACATGCAAGGCCTGCAGGCTTGAGCACATGCACGGTTTAGGCTCTTCCCCGTTCGCTCGCCGCTACTTGGGGAATCACGGTTGTTTTCTTTTCCTGGGGGTACTTAGATGGTTCAATTCCCCCCGTTGGCCCGACGCGCCTATGTATTCAGCGCGCCGTAGCCGGGTATGACCCCGGCCGGGTTGCCCCATTCGGAAATCCCCGGATCAAAGCCTGCTTGCGGCTCCCCGAGGCTTATCGCAGCTTGCTGCGTCCTTCATCGCCTACCTACGCCAAGGCATCCTCCGTACGCCCTTTGTAGCTTGACCTAACGTGCTGTCAACGAACTTTATGGCATTACCCGATCACTAATTGTCAAAGAACGGCGGACCCAATCACAACGGGATCCCGGCGTTTCCGCGGCATCCGGCTGTGGTGGAGATGAGCGGGTTCGAACCGCCGACCCCCTGCGTGCAAGGCAGGTGCTCTCCCAACTGAGCTACATCCCCGGAGGTCCAAAGCGGTGAGTTTGGTGGGCCTAGGTAGAGTCGAACTACCGACCTCACGCTTATCAGGCGTGCGCTCTAACCAACTGAGCTATAGGCCCATAGTGGTCGTCTAACCCACGGCCCTACTGAACACAAGCCCGCTCACGATTCAAAGAACAAAAGGGTGCGACCCCTTCAAAACTAGACAGCGCCCTCTCCGTGTCCGATCCGTATACTCTTTAGAAAGGAGGTGATCCAGCCGCAGGTTCTCCTACGGCTACCTTGTTACGACTTCACCCCAATCACCAATCCTACCTTCGGCACCTGCCTCCCTTGCGGGTTAGCCCAGTGACTTCTGGTAGAACCGACTTTCGTGGTGTGACGGGCGGTGTGTACAAGGCCCGGGAACGTATTCACCGCGGCGTGCTGATCCGCGATTACTAGCGATTCCAGCTTCATGCAGTCGAGTTGCAGACTGCAATCCGAACTGAGGCCGGCTTTATGGGATTGGCTCCCCCTCGCGGGTTTGCAGCCCTTTGTACCGACCATTGTAGCACGTGTGTAGCCCTGGACATAAAGGCCGTGATGACTTGACGTCGTCCCCACCTTCCTCCTCGTTAACCAAGGCAGTCCCCTTAGAGTTCCCGGCATGACCCGCTGGTAACTAAGGGCAGGGGTTGCGCTCGTTGCCGGACTTAACCGAACACCTCACGGCACGAGCTGACGACAGCCATGCAGCACCTCGACTCCTGCCATACAGCAAGCTGCATGGAAACCCTGTTTCCAGGGCGGTCAAAAGCCGTTCGAGCCCAGGTAAGGTTCTTCGCGTTGCGTCGAATTAAACCACATGCTCCACCGCTTGTGCGGGCCCCCGTCAATTCCTTTGAGTTTCAGCCTTGCGACCGTACTCCCCAGGCGGGATACTTAATGCGTTAGCTCCGGCACGGAAAGATTTTAACTTCCCACGCCAAGTATCCATCGTTTAGGGCGTGGACTACCAGGGTATCTAATCCTGTTTGCTACCCACGCTTTCGCGTCTCAGCGTCAGTTACGGTCCAGAGAGCCGCCTTCGCCACCGGTGTTCCTCCAGATATCTACGCATTTCACCGCTACACCTGGAATTCCGCTCTCCCCTCCCGCACTCAAGCCTGGCAGTTTCGAAAGCAATTCCCAAGTTGAGCCTGGGGCTTTCACTTCCGACTATCCAAGCCGCCTACACGCGCTTTACGCCCAGTAATTCCGAACAACGCTAGCCCCCTACGTTTTACCGCGGCTGCTGGCACGTAGTTAGCCGGGGCTTCCTCTGATGGTACTGTCACCGCGACGTGGTATTAGCACGCAACGGCTTCTTCCCATCTCACAGGGTTTTACGACCCGAAGGCCTTCATCACCCACGCGGCGTCGCTGGGTCAGGCTTTCGCCCATTGCCCAAAATTCCTCACTGCTGCCTCCCGTAGGAGTCTGGCCCGTGTCTCAGTGCCAGTGTGGCCGGTTACCCTCTCAGGCCGGCTACCCATCGCAGGCTTGGTGAGCCGTTACCTCACCAACTACCTAATGGGGCGCAAGCTCCTCCTTAAGCGATAGCGTGCAAGCAGAGGCCATCTTTGCCGGCCGGGACCTGGGTCCCTACCGGGTTATGCGGTATTAGCGCTCCTTTCGGAACGTTGTCCCCCACTCAAGGGCAGATTGCTTACGTGTTACTCACCCGTGCGCCACTCTACTCACCCTTGCGGGCTTTCGCGTTCGACTTGCATGTGTTAAGCACGCCGCCAGCGTTCGTTCTGAGCCAGGATCAAACTCGCCAGTTGTTTCTAGCGGTTTGAAATTAATGTACGGATTCGGTCGCGGGGAAACTCGTCCCGCTTCACTTCATCGAGTGCGCTGTCTAGTTTTCAAAGAGCCGCCGCCTGTCCCCGCTCGAGTGCCCACTGCGGGGCGGCAATTTTGTAATTTACTACTTTCTTTCTAGCTTGTCAACCCCCCTGGCGAAACCCGGGGGTTTTGACCGCCGGCCGGAGGGACGAACCTTCATCTCGCCGGCGAAAACAGATAATACACGAATGGCGGACCCCTGTCAACACCCCGGGCTCATCCCCAATCTGGCGGGCGGAGGGCGGGGGCGGACATGGCCGCCCCGCGCCGCCCGAGTGTGGTGCGAGCGGGTGAGCGGGTGAGCGGGCGATGGGCACGCTGCTCGCAGGTAACATCCTTCCAGTACAGGCGAATGCGGCCATCGGGCGTGCTCCCGCTTTCCCGTTTCCCGCTTTCCCGGTCCATCCTTCCTTGACTCGGCTTGACTCGGCCTATGAAGGCTCCCTATATTTCTCGCGACCGGGAGGGATGATGTTCAAGAAAGCTCACATTCAAGGTCTCATGGTGGATCCCATCAAAGAGATGCCCGTCCTCGTCCTGAGGGACGACCA
>JALNYP010000097.1 GCA_023229795.1 Syntrophobacterales bacterium | reverse complement strand
CCGACCGGGTGTCGATATAATCGGTTCGGGCCACGATCAGGTTCTGTTCGGCGTCGGCTAAGGAGACTTTGGCCTGCAGCACGTCATTGTAGGTGACCACCCCGAAGTGGTACTGGTCCTCGGCAATCTTCAGATGCTGCTTGAGGTCATAGACGTTCTGCTCGGCCACTTGCACCATTTTTTTGGCCCGCAGGGTCTTGAAATATCCCTGAGCCACCGTCAGAAAGACGTTGTCCCGAGTCTGGGTCGTATCCAGGAGGCTGGCCTTATGGCCCATGATCGCGGCCTGATACTTGGAAGGCGTGCCCCAGAAGTCGAAGAGCAACTGGTTCACCGTCGTTTGATTGCCCCAAAAGTTGCGGTTGGTCTGGGGAAAGGAGACCCCGCCGGCCGTCCCGGGGGTTTGAACCGCAATCCTGAATTTCAAGGGATCGTCATACATCGTCTGGGTCGTCTGGGAGTTGATCTGGGGCAGCAGTCCCGACCGGGCCCGGACCACCTGTTCGCCAGCGATGAGGGCCTGGAGGCGGCTGATCTGCAGATTGGGATTGGCTTTCCAGGCCAGACGCAGGGCTTCTTTCAAATCCAGGTGCGGCGCCGGGGACTCGGCGGCTCCGCCGGGGCAGACCGACGCTCCCCAGATAAGCAACGCCAATCCGAGCCCTCGCCATAGATTCCTGGCCATCATAGTGCAGCTTCCTCTGTGGGAGATTGCTTTTGCCGGATCAGACCGGAGGAAAGGAGGGTGAGAATCACCGGTAAAGCCTCCTGGGCGGCATCAGCCTGCCCTTCGACCTTTTGATAATAGCCGGTAGCCCGGATCAAGCCCCGCAGCAGGAAGGTAAGGAGGCGGGGATTGGCGGGAATAAACTGGCCGGCTTCGATGCCTTCGGTAAACAGCCCCGTCAACAGAGATACAAATCTCTCTTCCATTTCCAGGTGGCGCTGCCAAAATCCGGCCCGGGACTGCCCTGCGCCCCGGATCACTTCCCGGGCATAAATGGGAAATAACAGCCGCTCCCGGTTGAGATACCCCAGAAGGACGGACACCAGCCGGATTAGTTTATCCGCCGGCGTCCCGGGAGCCTGGAGGCTGGAGGCCGCGTCCCGCAGAATGTTTTCCCCTACCTGGGTCAGGAGGGCTTCGATGAGATCGTCTTTGCTCTGAAAATAAAGATACAGGGTGCCTTTGGCCACCCCCGCGGCCGCGGCGATCTCGTCCATGGTCATCGCTTCGGGGCTGCGCCCTGCCAGGACCGTCCGGGCCGCGGCCAGGATCTCCCGGGTGCGGAAGGCAGTGACGATTTCCTTCTTGGTGGCCCGGGGAGATATTTTCATTCCTTTAGATGGCATGGCTGATAAACGGAGTTGCCGGATCGCCCCTCATCAAATCGCAAGATATAATGATCATGGGGGCATTGCAACGACTTATTTAGCTGGCTCGGCCGCATTTAATGACCGTCGAGTCATTTAAATGACCCTCTAGTCAATAATAGCTTTTCCGGGCCATGTCAAGAAAAACTTGCAAACTCCTATGACTCTGTTTAGACTAGAAAATATCAATAGGGCTTACAGGAGTCGAGATGCATCGTCGTGATTTCTTTAAATATATGGCAGCGTTGGGATTAATGACCGGGGCCGGGCGGTTGGTGGTCCCCGAAGAAGTTTGGGGCATGGCCCCCCTGGCCGCGCCTCAACCCTTAGTGGCCAAGGCCGAGGGAACCAATTACGCCAACCTGGTGGGAGATACCATCCAGGCCCTGGGCGGCATGAAAAAGTTTGTCAATGCCGGCGAGGTGGTGGTGGTCAAGCCCAACATGGCCTGGGACCGGACCCCGGAGTTGGCGGCCAACGCCAACCCCGAGGTGGTGCGTAAAGTGGTGGAGCTCTGTCTGGAGGCCGGGGCCAAGCAGGTCAAGGTCCTCGACAACACCTGCCACGATGCCCGCAAGGCCTACGCCAACTCCGGGATCAAGGCGGCGGTAGAGGCCATCAAAGACCCCCGGGTGGTGGTGCCGTATGTGGATGACCGCCGGTTCGTGGAGGTCAACATCGAAAAGGCCAAGGCCCTGAAAAAATGGTATTTTTATAAAGATATTCTGGAAGCCGACCGCTTCATCAATATCCCCATCGCCAAGAACCACTCCGAAGCCCGGCTCACCATGTGTTTAAAGAATATGATGGGCGCCATCGGCGGCTGGCGGGGCCGCATCCACGTGGGCCTGCACCAGAACATCGCCGACCTGAATCTGTTGTTGCGTCCTGATCTCCATGTCCTGGACGCCACCCGGATTCTCCTGAAAAATGGACCCTCCGGCGGCCGCCTCGAGGATGTGGCCGTGAAAAACCTGGTCTTCGCGGGCACCGATCCCGTGGCTCTGGACTCGCTGGGCACCGGCCTGTTCGGGATGAAGCCCGAGGATCTCGGCTATATTATCAAGTCCCACCAGGCCGGCCGGGGTGAAATGGACCTGAGCAAGATCAAAATCGTCTAACTGGGAGAAGCCGGGGCCAGAGACCTTGGCGGCTTCCTCTTAAAAACATAAAACCGGGTAGGGGCGGTGAGCGCACCGCCCCTACGAGATTTTTGGGGTTATGAAACCCTTGATTTACCATGGCGAACTCAATGAAAAATCGTAGCATTCCCCTGAGCAGCCGCGCCTGGGCGCGCCTGCGCCGGGTCGTGCAGATCCTTTTCCTGGCGCTGTTTTTTTGGCTGTTCCTGAAAGCCGAATTTGCCGGCCAGAATCACCTGGCCTGGCCGGTGGACCTGTTCTTTCGCTTCGATCCCCTGATCCTGGCCTCTCATCTCCTGACCTTCAGTCCGATAGTGGCCGGGCTGTTCTGGGCCCTGGTCATGGTAGTCCTGACCTTTATCCTGGGCCGGTTTTTCTGCGGCTGGATCTGCCCCCTGGGGACCACCCTGGATGTTTCCCGCCGGCTCCTGTTTACCTCCCGCCCGGACCAGGGCGTCGCGGCCCGGTGGCGCCGGGGCAAGTATTACTTGCTTATCGCCCTGCTGGTGAGCAGCCTCCTTTCTCTTAACCTGGTGGGGCTCTTTGACCCCCTGTCCCTGCTCTACCGCACTTTGGCCATCGTGCTGTACCCGGCGTTCGGCTACGGGGTGGAAAAAGCGGGGCTGACTCTGTATCATCTGGGGCCCCCGGTCACGTATGTCAGCGAGCCGCTCTATCAATTCTTCAAGGCCACCCTGCTGCCCTTCAAGCCCCTGGTTTACCTGCTGCCCTTTTTCACCCTGGCGCTCTTGGCCCTGGTGGTGGCCGCGGAACGGGTGGACCGGCGCTTCTGGTGCCGGGCCCTCTGTCCCCTGGGAGCCCTCTACGGCCTCATCGCCCGGTTTTCCCGGCTGCGGCGCCGGCCCGCGGCCCTGTGCCCCGATTGCGGCGACTGCGCCGAGGTTTGTAAAATGGGTGCCTTTGCCCCGGGGATGCCGTCCCGCCATCAGAGTGCCGAATGTCAACTCTGCCTCCGGTGCCTGGAGCATTGCGAGAAGGGTGACCGGGTAAGTTGGACCTGGGCCTCCAAGGCGCCCCGGGCCCCCCTGGACCTGGGCCGGCGCCAGATGCTCACCGCGGTGGCGGTGGGCGCGGCTACGGTGCCGCTGCTGCGCCTGGGCTCCCTGGCCCGGCGGCCCGACGAGTCGCTCATCCGGCCCCCCGGGGCCCAGAACGAGGCCGAACTCCTCTCCCGCTGCATCCGCTGCGGCCAGTGCATGAAGGTCTGCCTGACCAACGGCCTGCAGCCGGTGCTGTGGGAAGCTGGCCTGGAAGGGCTCTATACCCCGCGGCTCGTACCCCGCATGGGCTATTGCGCCTATTCCTGCAACCTCTGCGGCCAGGTCTGCCCTACCGGGGCCATCCCCAACCTGAAACTGGAAGTCAAACAGGCCACCGCGCTGGGGACCGCCACCATTAACCGTACCCGGTGCATACCCTATACCGAAGGCACCGATTGCCTGGTGTGCGAGGAACATTGCCCCGTCTCCCCCAAGGCCATCACCTATTCCGAACAGGAGGTGGTCAACGTCCAGGGGGAACGGGTGAAGGTCAAGCTGCCCATGGTGATCGCGGACCGCTGCATCGGCTGCGGCCACTGCGAACACGTCTGCCCGGTGGGCGGTGCTGCGGCCATTCATGTGAAACGGTCGCTACGGGTAGAAATGTAATGGTTTTGAGGCGAGGGCCGGGGGGAGCCAATTCCCCCGCCCTGCCCTCAAACTCCCCTCCCAGCCCCCTGCCAGGGGTTGAGGGAGACTAACTCCTCAGTTTTTCCCCTAAACTTTTTCTCCAACCCCTTAAGATGGAGCCAGATGATCGGCTGGCGCCTGCCGCTTCTTTAAAGTTTCAATAATCGAGCTGATGAGCTATCCTGGTCACAGAGGATTATTACCATCTGGGCGCTGGTAAGCCTATGATAAGGAGGCCGAAGATGAAACATCCAGCCAAAAAGCTCCTGCTGATTATGGTGATGGTTATGGGTCTGTCCCTGTTGGCGGGCCTGGCGGCAGGTGAGGTCAAATTAGTCAAAGGCCAGACGATTTATGTGCCGGTTTCCACCAGTTATGTGCGCGGGGATTATTCCTTTGAGCTAAAAGCCAGCGTTTTCATGCGCAATACCGATCCCAATCAGGCCATCGATATAGTCAAAATTGATTTCTATAACACCAGCGGCAAGCTGATCGAAAAATATTTACCGCAACCCCTGAAACTTAATCCTGCCGCCGCCACCAGCATACACGTGAAAAATCCCTTGAGCGGCGTAGAAGGGACGGCGCCTCACTTTGTCATCCAATGGCAGGCAGAAACTAAAGTGGTCGAACCGGTAATCGAAGGCTGGGTGATCGGTGCTGCAGGTAATCGCAGTTACTCCTTCACCACGCAGGCGAGAATAGTTCAGGAGACTGCCGATTAAACAGGGAAACCGTACGGTTATCCAAAGTTGAGAAAATGCCGGCTGCGCAAAACTCCACGATCAAACGCCACTACCCCGATCAGCCCCTGGTGGGGGTCGGGGCCGTGGTCTTTAAGGACGCCGAAGTGCTGTTGGTGCGCCGGGGCCAGGAACCGGCCATCAACTCCTGGAGCCTGCCCGGCGGCCTGGTGGAACTGGGCGAGACGCTGACCGCCGCGATCCACCGGGAACTGGCGGAAGAGACCGGCTTAACCGTGACCCTCCTGGGCGTCAGTGCGGTGCTGGAGCGCGTCTTCCCCGACTCCGACGGCCGTATCGCCTATCACTATGTGCTGGTGGATTATCTCTGCGACTATCTGGACGGCGAGTTGACCGCCGGCTCGGACATCACCGCGGCCCGGTTCGTGCCCGTGAGCGAGTTGCCCGGCTTCGACCTGCCGCAATTTACCGCGGACGTCATCCGCCGGGCCTGGGAGCAGAAGCGGCAGGGAACCTGGCTGCCTGTCGTGTAAAGGGCGGACACGCAGGTCCGCCCCTACGGAAAATTTTCCGCCAGCCTTGACTTCATCAGACCAGCCGGGCTACCGCCTGTAAGATCGCGTCGTAGTCCGGTTCGTTCGCCACTTCTTTGACGAGTTCGAGATAACGCACCACCCCGGCCTTATCTATCACGAACACGGCCCGGGCCAGAAGGCGCAGTTCTTTGATCAGGACCCCGTAGGCCAGGCCGAAGGCGGCGTCCCGATGGTCCGAGTAGGTCTTGACCCGCTCCACCCCCGCGGCGGCGCACCAGCGCTTCTGGGCAAAGGGCAGATCCATGCTGATGGTCAGGATGGCCACGTTGGCACCCAGTTTGGCCGCCTCTTCGTTAAAGCGGCGGGTTTCGATATTGCAGACAGGGGTATCCAGGGAGGGCACCGCACTGAGGATGGCCACCCGGCCCTGAAGCGATGCGAGCTTGAAGGGGCTCAAATCGTTGGCAATAACCTCGCAGTCCGGGGCCTGATCCCCCACCTGGATTTCCCGGCCCATTAGGGTCAGGGGATTGCCTTTCATGGTGATGATTCCCGGTCGTTCGACCATGCTTGTTCTCCTTTCCGTTAATCCGCCTCAATAAAACATTGGGGGTCGGGGCCCAGAAAATCGGGATGCCCTTGGGATTGCGCGTACGCAGAGGCGATGGCCCGGCAGCCCCGGCAGGCCGACCATCTTCGGCAAGAGCCGCACTTCCCGTGGTAGCGGCTCTTATCCCGGAGTTGCTCCAGGACCGGGGACGCGGCCCAAATCTCCCGCAGCGCCACCTCTCCCACTTTGCCCAGCGGGATGGGCAGCCGCCGGCAGGGCGTCACCGTGCCGTCCGCCAGGATGGTGAGCCCGGAGACCCCCGCGGCGCAGCCTCCGGCCGGAAAGGACTCATCCTCAGCCGGCGCGGGCGTGTGCATCTGGGCCGCCATGGGGTCCCCGGTGGCGATCTCCAGGCCCTGGACTCGCAGCGCCAAAATATTTTCGTAGAACTGCCGCACTTCCTCCGTAGTCAGCATCTGATCTAACCAGGCCCGCCCCCGGCCCGAGGGCACCAGGCGGGAAAATCCCAGCCGGGGAACTCCCAAGCCGGCGGCCAGGTCCACCAGTTCCCTGAAATAGGGGGCGTTCAGGCGGGAAATGGTGGCATTCAGGGAAACTTTCACCCCGGCCTGCTGGAGGTTCCGGATACCGGCGAGCGCGGGGGCGAAACTTCCCCTTCCTCTGACCTGCTCGTGAACCTCCTCCGGGCCTTCCAGGCTGATCTGGACGCCCTGCACTCCCAAAGCTGCGACTTGCCGAGCCTGATCCGCAGTGATGCAGGTGCCGTTGGAGAGCAGATAGATTTCGAACCCGGTGCCAGCCATTCTGGCCAGGATATTAAACAAGTCCGCCCGCAAAAACGGCTCTCCCCCGGTGACGTTAAAACTAGAGTTAAAATGCAGGTCATAATTCTCCTGCCACGCTTGCAGCATGTCCCCGATTTCATCTATAACCCGGTAAATTTTGGCCAGGGACAATTCCTGGACCTGGCCGCCCTCCTGATAACAGTGCTCGCATCTCAGATTGCAGACTTCGGTAAGGTGCCACTGGATAAGAAAATCGTAGGGCTGGCTAACGGACATGGTTTTGGGCTCTTTTGAAGGGAACTAAAACACGACATGAAGAGCGCGGCAGGCTAAAGACGGATTTCTAAAAAGCAAGCAGATATGGCAAGATGAGCCGCAACCTTGGCTTCGGCGCCACTCTTCCCTTGCCATATCCGCCTTGTCAAGTTGCTAGACCAGCAACTCAATTTTTTCATTCCTTTCATTTGTGGCATACCTTGCGGGGATCAACTTTCTTGACCTGACCCCAAAAGGCCGCCTCCTTAGCCAACACTTCCTTGCTGGGCTTCATCCCGCCTTCACCTCCTTTCCGTGTGTTTGTTGTAAAGTAGGTTTGGGGAAATGGCTTGTCAAGGCGGCCAAACAGGCAGGGGCGGGTTTAAGACCCGCCCCTGCCTGGCTTTATGAGTGATTTCAACCAATCAGTTACTTTTTCTCGATCTTAGGTAGATTGGCCAAAGCTTTCTTGATCATCTCCTCCGGGTCGAGTTCGATATCCTTGAGCTGGCCTTCCAGGAAGCCGTCATAGGCCGCCAGATCGAAGTGGCCGTGGCCCGAAAAATTCAGCACAATGCACTTGGCCTGCTTGGTCTCTTTGCAGATTATAGCTTCATCCACCGCGGCCTTGATGGCGTGCGCGGTCTCCGGGGCGGGGATGATGCCCTCGGTTTCGGCGAAGAGGCGGGCCGCCTCAAAGACCGGATTCTGGGGATAGGCCCGGGCCTCGATCACCTTCTCGTGCACCAACTGGCAGAGCAGCGGGGCGTCGCCGTGGTAGCGCAGGCCCCCGGCGTGGATGCCCGACGGCACGAAACCATGGCCCAGAGTATACATCATAATCAGAGGGGTGAGGCCGGCGGTGTCCCCAAAATCATAGGTATAGGCGCCCTTGGTCAGGGTGGGGCAGGCGGTGGGCTCCACCGCGATCAAGCGCAGGTCCTTGCCCTTGAGCTTGTCCGGCACGAACGGAAAGCAGAAGCCCGCGAAGTTGCTGCCGCCGCCGACGCAGCCGATGAGCATATCCGGGGACTCCCCGGCCAGGGCCAACTGCTTTTGGGTCTCCAGCCCTATGATGGTCTGGTGCAGCATCACGTGATTGAGGACGCTCCCCAGGGCATAATTGGTGTCGTCATGGGTAGCGGCGTCCTCCACCGCTTCGGAAATGGCCATGCCCAGGCTGCCGGAGGTCTCCGGGTCTTGGGCCAGGATGCCCCGGCCGGCTTGGGTGCGGTCCGTGGGGGAGGGATAGACGCTGGCCCCCCAGATGTGCATCAGCGACCGGCGGTAAGGCTTCTGGTGATAGCTCACCTTGACCATATAGACGGTGCATTCCATGTCGAAGAAGTTGCAGGCCAGCGACAGGGCGCAGCCCCACTGGCCGGCGCCGGTCTCGGTGGACAACCGTTTGATGCCTGCCGCTTTGTTATAGTAGGCCTGGGCCACCGCGGTGTTGGGCTTGTGGCTGCCCGCGGGGCTGACGGACTCGTTCTTGTAGTAGATGCGGGCCGGGGTCTTCAGGGCCGCCTCGAGGTTATAGGCCCGGTGCAGGGGGCTGGGCCGCCATAACTGATAGATGCGCCGGACCTCGTCGGGGATGGGAATCCAGCGCTCCGGGCTGACCTCCTGCTCGATCAGGGCCATGGGGAAGATGGGGGCCAGGTCGGCTGGGGTGATGGGCTCGCCGGTGGCCGGGTGCAGGTAAGGCGGCATCGGGGACGGCAGATCGGGAATGATATTGTACCACTCCTGGGGCATTTCACTTTCGCTCAGATGTATTTTATAAGAGTCCATGTATAGCAAATGCTCCTTCATCTCTAGATATTTTGTCGATGTTACCACAGGCCTTTGGGCTATCCAAATATTTTCCTCGGGGCAAGGTTGGGGCGCTCCGGCTCGAGTAATTGACAGATTTGGCGCCACTATGGTATCTTATTTATAATTTATGATTTTTATAATTTAGTATTTTAGAAAATTCAAAGGCTCCTGGCGCCGGCCAAGGGCGGGGTGTGCGATATGGAACTGGTAAAGGTGAAAAAGAACTTTCAAATCACTATTCCTCAAAACTTGAGAAAAATTATTCGGATGGACGTGGGGGATTACCTGGAGGTGGATATCCAGGACGGCACTCTGGTGATCCGGCCGGTGAAAGTGGTGCACCCTGACCAGGAATATTTTTTCACCAAGGAATGGCAGGAAAAAGAGGCGGCCGCGGACCGGGATATTGCTGCGGGGAAGGTGGCGGGTCCCTTCGAAAACGCTGAAGACGCGCTCAAGGCCCTGAAGACCAATCCGGCATGAGGATTTTGTTCACGCACAGTTTTATCCGGGATTATCAGGGCCTCCCGGAGCATCTGCAGAAGACCGTGGACCAGAAACTGCGGCTGTTTATGGGGAACCCGCGCCACCCCTCACTGGCCATTAAAAAAATGCAGGACCCGCGCGATATTTGGGAGGGCCGGATCAACAGGGGATATCGTTTTACTTTTCAAATAGAGGGTGAGAGCTGCATTCTCAGAAGGCTGGGCACCCATGATATTTTGCGAACCCCTTGAGGCGGGAAGGCGACAGCCTCACCAGTTGCGAGGTGCATCATGCTGGAGATTTTACCGGAAAGCCGGGGCAATATCCTCTGGGTCCGGGCCCGCGGCAAACTCACGGACCGGGACTACCAGGAAGTTTTTATCCCCCGGTTGGAGGCGATTTTGCAGGAACACGGCAAGGTCCGGCTGCTCTTTTATCTGGACCCGGATTTTGAGGGTTGGAGCGTGGGGGCGCTGTGGGAAGATCTGAAGGTGGACTGGAAACATCAGCGCGATTTCGAGAAGATCGCGGTGGTGGGCGCGCCCCGGTGGGCGGAGGTGGTGACCAGGATCTTCGCCCGTTTCATGCCGGGGGAAGTGAGGACCATGCTGAGAGAGCAACTGGCCGAGGCCTGGGAGTGGCTCCAGGGGAAAGACGCGCTGCGGCAATATACTGTCGATTAGTGAAACTGATACAAATGCGTTATCGGTAAGAGAAAAGAGCGGCGACTACGTATTTACCCGTAAAAGGGGAGATATCCGACAATGATGCGGGGCGCCGGGCTGGGCGCCCCAACCATGACCCATGGCATCTCCATCTAGTTAGTTCTCATCCAGAAAGTCGTGATTTCATGTTGGTGTTTTAGCGTCGGCGGGCCATTTCTAGCCGGCGCTCAGGTTAATCAAAATCTATGAGAGCGAA
>JALNYP010000096.1 GCA_023229795.1 Syntrophobacterales bacterium | reverse complement strand
TAAGGCCCTGGGGTGTTCCCAGATCATCTTGACCTATGTAATCAGCGTCAAGTTCATGGCAGGGATGGAAGGCATGCTGGTGTCGGCGGCCCGGCCCAAACTGGATGCGCAGCAGCAGCAACTGGAAGCCCAAGGGTTGCAGGTGACGGTGGAAACCCCGGTGGGTCTGCCGGCCAATTCTTTGAATGACGTCGCCTGTCGCTATGGGGCCGATCTCATCGTGGTGGGCTCCCACGGCCAATCGCTCTGGCGGGAAGAGGTGCTGGGGTGCTTCACCTGCGCGGTATTGCATAATGTTCGATATCCCGTGTTGCTGCTCAATGTCAGGTTAAAAGCTGCGGGACAGCCGGGCTCCTGTGATATCTCCCACACCGCGGTCCTCCGGCATGTGCTCCTGCCCACGGACTTCTCGGAAATTTCGTTCCGGGCCTTGGAGTATGTGGAGCGCTTGGCTGTAAAAGGACTAGAACAGGTCACGGTGTTGAACGCTCTGGATGTGCCCGGAGGAGAGGCCTACCCGCCGGGTTATCAGGACATGGCGGAAGCCAAAGCCCGGGGTTCCCTCAATGCCTGGACGGTGCGTCTTAACGGCGCCGATATTCCTCAGGTGAATCCGGTCTTTGATCCGGGCCACCCCCTGCCCGCTATTCTCCGGATTTTGGAATCGCAGGACGTCTCTCTGATCGTCATGGGCACCCAGGGGAAAGGCTTTATCAAAGAGATTTTCCTGGGCAGCGTAGCCCATAATGTTTCCCGGCTGGCGACGTGCCCGGTGCTCTTGATCCCGCCCGTAGCGCGGTAATTACGGGGGTATGCTTGAGAAGAACTTTTTGGTTTCAGGCAAAAAGTTCATCAGGGCGCGCCGGTTTTGCCGTCTACAATGGTTTATATTTTATAAACCGTATATACGGTTATTGAGTCAGAGTGTCTGGCTCTAATCACTCAACAAGGATGGGACATATGAAATTTTTGCGTCACTCTGTTGTCGGGTTGGTTTGCCTGGTAGTGGGATTTCTGCTGGTCTGGCAGCCCCTGCCGAGCCAGGCGCAGGCGCAGGCTTCGGCTCCGGCCAAAGGCAAGCCCGCCCTCTATGAATTCGGCGCCAAGTATTGCGTCCCCTGCAAAGAGATGAAAGAGGTGATGGCGGCATTGAAAACCAGCCATGGCGACCAGGTGGAATTTCGCATGGTGTATTCGGATGAAGAAATGCCCCTGTTTGAGCAAAACAAGATCATGCTCATCCCCACTCAGGTCTTTTTCGATGCTTCCGGGAAAGAGGTGGACCGGCATATCGGAGCCTTGCCCAAGGAAGAAGTTCTCAAAAAGCTCAAGGAATTGAAGTTTATCCGTTAAGTTAGGAGACCATTCATGGCATGGAGCGAAACTTTGGGGCAGGTCATGCAGACCCGTCCCATCCTGGCCTACGGCGCCAGCTATCTGGGCGGGGTGATTGCCACCGCCAGCCCCTGTATCCTGGCGAGTATTCCCCTGGTCATCGGCTTCGTGGGCGGCTATGCCGGAGGCAACAAGAAGCAGGCCTTCTTCTATTCCCTCACCTTCGTGGTGGGGTTAGCCGTGGTCATGTCCATCCTGGGCGCTATGGCCGCCCTCATGGGCACCATGTTCGGCCAGGTGGGGACTTATTTGTATTTCGTGGTGGCGGTCATCCTCATCGTCATGGGGTTGCAATTGTCCGGCCTCATCAACCTGAAAATGGGCGGGGCTTCGCAGAAATTTTTGCCCCAGCGCACCGGCCTGATTGGCGCCTTAATCTTAGGGGCGCTGTTCGGCCTGGTGCTGTCGCCCTGCGCCTCCCCGGTGCTGGCGGTGATCCTGACCATGGCCGCGGTCAAAGGCGAGGTGGCGTACGGCAGCACCCTGTTATTCGCTTATGCCCTGGGCCAGGGCACTCTGATCATCCTGGCCGGCACCTTTACCGGGGTGATCGAGAGTTACTTGCAATCAAAAGGCGCCAAGGTGGGCGCCATGATCCAAAAAGCGGCCGGTGGCCTGATCTTCTTTGCCGGCTGCTACATCTTGTTCCAGGGAATCAGGAATTGGTGATGACCTGGGGAGAGGCTATGAAAGATCAGAATATCAAGGAAGTTATTAAGGACCGTTACGGCAAGATCGCCCGGGGGGAGCAGACGTTCTGCTGTCCCACCTGCGGGCCCACTACCACCGATCAGTGCCTGGCCGTGGGATACGTCAGAGGACCTGCGCCTGGTCCCGGAAATGGCGATTTTGGGAGTGGGCTGCGGGAACCCCACGGCGCTGGCGGACCTTAAAGTCGGCGAGACTGTCCTGGACCTGGGCTCCGGCGCCGGCATCGATGTCTTCCTGGCGGCCAAAAAAGTCGGGGAAGGCGGCCGGGTCATCGGCGTGGACCTGACCGAGGATATGGTGGCCCGCGGACGGCAACTGGCTCAGGAGCACGGCTTCGGCAACGTGGAGTTCCGCCAGGGTGATATCGAGCATCTGCCGGTGGATTCGGGATCTGTGGATATCGTCATCAGCAATTGCGTGATCAACCTGACCCCGGATAAGCTGGCGAGCTTCACCGAAATCCATCGGGTCCTCAAGCCCGGCGGCCGGATACCCATCTCCGATTTAGTGACTGCGGGCGAGCTGCCGGAAGATGTGCGCCAGAGCGCCGCGGCCTGGGCCGACTGCTTGGCCGGAGCCATGGAAAAAGAATCTTACCTGGAAACCATCCGCCGCGCCGGTTTTTCTGAGGTGGCCGCGATTTCCGAGTCGTCCTATGAGGGTCCTGAGATGGATGACCGTTTACGCGGCAAAATCCTCAGCGTCAAAGTGCGCGCCGTCAGAGGTCAATGAAGTCGGGAGGAATCGCTGATCTTAAGCGAAGCAAGCGCGGTTTTTCTATTTTAGAGGACAGCGATTTATTGTTTAAAACAATCGCTTATCCGGTTATAATGATGCAAGCGATATTCAAGGAGAAGGCTTGATGGCTAATCAAGAAGTTATCACGGTCAAGGTCCTGGACCTGCCAGGGGTAAGCGGTGGCTGCGCTTGCAGTAACCCGACCCTCACCCCGGAATACGCCGCCATGCTACAGCAGAAGGTGAGTGAACTCAGAGCGGCCTTGGATGAAAGTTATCCCGGTAAGACCAGGGTGGACTATGTCGATCTGCGAGAACATCCGGCAGAGAAAGAAAGTGAACTGGGGCAATTGCTGGTATCCAAAAAGTATCCTTCTCCGTTGGTGGTGATCAACGGGGAGCCCAAGTTCGCCGGTTCCATCCAGGTGAAGAAGATCGTCAAGGAAGTGGGGAACCTTTTTGGATAAGAAAAAGGAGGCTATCGTGACTGAGTTTCTGGAAACTACGTATGAGAAGTTCATCTTCAAGGTGAAAGTAGGCTATCTGTATAGCCAGGAAGAGTTTTGGGCAAATTTTCAGAACGGCGCGGCTACCGTGGGGTTGACCGACTTCATGCAGAAGGCCAAGGGAGACGTGGCTTTTCTGGAGACCGTGGAGCCGGGCGTCGAGGTCAAGCGTGGCCAGGAGATCGGCAAGATCGAGACCATCAAGGCCACTTTCGGCATTATCTCGCCGGTGTCCGGCAAGGTGGCGGAGGTCAACCCCGAGATAGACGCCAGCCCTTTCCTGATCAACCAGGACCCCTTCGGCGCCGGCTGGATCTATCGCATCGAGCTCAGCGACCCGGAGGGTGACAAGGCCCAACTCATGGAGGCCAAGGAATACTTCGAGGCCATGAAAAACAAGGTCGCCCGGGAGGCGAAGAAACTTTATGGGTAAGAAGAACAAGAAGGTGGTGGTGCTCCCCTGCAGCGGCATCGGCAAAGTTTACGGCGCCGTGGCTCGAGAGACCGCCTACGAGTTGGTGGAAAAGGTGCGGCCTGGGGTGGCGACCTTGACCTGTCTTCCGCTCTTAGTAATCAACGATCCCGAGGCAGTGGCCCTGGTGACGGAGAATCCCGTGATCACCATCGACGGCTGCCCGAAGGAGTGCGCCCGGAAGAGCGTTGAGGCGGTGGGGGGAAAGGTGGCCAAAGTCCACGAGGCTATCAAATTCTACAAAGAGCACAAGGACTTGAAGCCGGAGGGCGTGGCGGAGGTGAATGAGACCGGCCGGAAACTGGCTGCAATCGCGGCCCGGGAGTTGGCGCCAGAAGTCGACGAACTCGCAGCCGGGGAGGAGATGTAATGGACATCCAGGTAGCGAAAGTGGGCGTGGTGTCTTGCAGCGGGGAAGAGATTCCGGAAGGGACGCTGTGCCGCCTGGCCTGCCGGAAAGTGCTGGATGAACGCCCCGGCGAAACCGTCACTATCTGTCTGCCCCTGTTTATCGCCGGAGGCGAGGAAGAGCGCACCTTTGCCACCAACTACCCCACCATCACGGTGGACGGCTGCGACAAGATGTGCGCCGCCAAGGCCACCGAGATGCTCTCGGGCAAGCCCAGCAAATCGCTCTCCATCCCCGAGATTCTTAAGAAGCACGGCCTGCCCCCCCCGACTAAGCTGCGCCATTTCGGGCCGGAGGAGGATGCGGCGGTCAAGGCGGTGGCGGCGGAAATCGCCAAGGCGGTGGACGAGGTGTTGGAAGAAGAATAACCAAGGAGCTATTATGGCAATTTATAAAAATAAAGTGGAGTGGCGGGGCGAGCACCTGGGTTATACCTGGATGCAAAATGGCGTGGAAATGGAGTTCTCCGCGCCGCCGGACCTCTTCGGCAAGGCCGGAGTGCTCACTCCGGAAGATGCCTTTGTGGCCTCGGCCAACACCTGCTACTTCATGATGGTGGTCTGGGCCACAGAGCGCTTCAAAATGGATCTGGTCTCTCTGGAGATCAAAGTCGAGGGCGAGGTCGAGGAACACCTGGACCGCACCTCCTGGTTTAAGCGGGTGACCTTTTATCCCAAGATTGTGGTCAAGGGCAAATCCAAAGAGATGGTGCAGCGGGCCCTGGACATGGCCATGAAGTACTCCACCATTAACCAGTCCTTCAAGTCCGAACTCGTCATTAAACCGGACATCGTGATCCAGTAAGGAAATCTCGTGCCGGAAATTTATGACATCGCCTTTCTGGGAGGCGGCCCGGCGGGCTACCAGGGAGCAATCCGGGCGGCCCAACTAGGGGCGAAGGTGGTAGTGGTTGAGGAAGGCTTCCTGGGCGGCGTCTGCCTTAACCGGGGCTGCATCCCCACCAAGACGGTGCGGGCCTCCGCTGAGGTGGGCAGAGCCCTGCGCCGGGCCCGGGAGTACGGCTTTCAGCCCGTGGACGCGACCCCCGACATTAAGGCCATTATCGCCCGGAAAGAACGGGTGGTTACGGGGCTGCGCCGCGGCATTGCCGGACTTTTCCAAGCCCGGCGTATCGACCTCTGTGAAGGCCGCGGCCGGTTCCTTTCTCCCACCCGCATCGAAGTGGAAAAGGATGGGCAGTCACGCCTGGTGGAAGCGGCCAAAGTGGTGATCGCCACCGGCTCCCGGCCGGACCGCCTGCCCTTGTTTCCCCTCAGTCCCCGGGTCTTCCTGGCCGATGAGATGCTCAACCTCGACTACCTCCCCCAGCATTTGCTGGTGGTGGGGGGCGGTGCGGTAGGGGTGGAAATGGCCGCCATTTTTCGGGAACTGGGTTCCCAGGTGACCCTGGTGGAGGTGATGGACGGCCTGTTGCCTTATGACGATAAGGAGATGGCGGATTATCTGGCAGGCGTGCTCAAGAGGCGCAAGATCACCGTCAAGTGCGGCGTCCGGGTGAGCGAGGTGCAAGAACAGGCCGGAAGCTTCGCCATCCGGCTCGCCGACGGCACCGAACTGGCCCCGGATACCATTCTCCTGGCCACAGGCCGCAGGTTCAATACTGAAAACCTGGGCTTGGAAGAGATAGGCGTCCAATTGAAAAAGGGGCGCATCCTGGTGGATGATCACCTGATGACCAATATCCCCGGCCTTTATGCCGCCGGTGACGTCATTGGCTTTTGGCTTCTGGCCCACGTAGCCTTTGCGGAGGGCATTTGCGCTGCGGAGCACGCCCTGGGCCTGGGAAGCGCCATGGATTATCAGGTCGTGCCCCGCTGCACCTTCACCCTGCCGGAGTACGCCGCGGTGGGAGTTTCGGAGGCGGAGGCGGCAGCCCAACACCCCATCAAGGTGGCCCGCTTTCCCTTCAAATCTTTAGGCATGGGCCAATGTCTGGGGGAACTGGAAGGTCTGGTCAAGATCATCGCCCATGCTCAGACCGACCAGATCCTGGGAGCCCACATCATCGGCCCCCATGCCGCGGATATGATTCATGAGGTCGCGGTGGCCATGCGGGGCGGACTTCCCAGCCGAGTGATCATGGAGACCATCCACGCCCACCCGACTTTGTCCGAGGCGGTGCTGGAGGTGGCCCAAGCCTTGCACGGCCAGGCTATCCATATGCCGCCGGGGGACGCGTGATGTCTTTGTCCGCGCCGGAGTGGCTGATTGCCGAAGTGCGCCGCGCCAAACGGGGCACCGGGACCGAGATGGTGGCGCAAACCTGCGATCTGCTGGACCGCCTCCACTTGCCCACGGTGTGCGACAGCGCCCGCTGCCCCAACCGGGGCGAGTGTTTCTCCCATCATACCGCCACATTTCTGATTTTGGGCGAGGTCTGCACCCGGGGCTGCGCCTTTTGCGCGGTGACCAAGGGCAAACCTTTGCCGCTGGAGGCCGACGAACCCCGGCGCCTGGCCCGGGCGGTGGCCGAGTTGGGCCTGCGCCACGTGGTCATCACTTCGGTAACCCGGGACGATCTCCCGGACGGCGGCGCGGCCCACTACGCCCTGGTGGTGGAAGCCTTGCGGGAGCACTGCCCCGGCGTGCGCATCGAGCTCCTGGTGCCGGATTTTGTCGGGTCCGCAAAGGCGCTGGCAACGGTGCTGGCGACGGAACCAGACATCCTGGCCCACAATCTGGAAACCGTGCCCCGGCTCTATCCCCAGGTGCGGCGGGGCGCGGATTACCATCGCTCCCTGAGAGTGTTGCAGCAGGCCAAGCAGCTTTCCCCGAAACTCATCACCAAGTCCGGCGTGATGCTGGGATTAGGGGAAGAACCCAAAGAAGTGGAACAGGTTCTCAAGGATTTACGCACGATGCAATGCGACATGCTTACCCTGGGCCAATATCTCTCTCCCTCTCTCCACCATGTCCCGGTGGCCCGCTATGTGAACCCGGAGGAGTTTGTTTCCTGGCAGCGTCAAGCTTTCTCTCTCGGTTTCAAGAGCGTGGCCGCCGGGCCCTTGGTGCGCAGTTCCTATAAGGCCCCCGTATTTTTCCGGGAGGTCCAATGACCGCCTGGCGTCTTTTGGATAGCGGAGCCATGTCTCCCGCTTTGAATATGGCCATCGACCGGGCCATCCTCGCTCTCCACGCCAACGGCAAATCGCCGCCGACTTTGCGTTTTTACCAATGGACCCCACCAGCCGTATCTCTGGGTTACTGCCAGAAAAACCACAAGTTGGATATGGCGGCTTGCCAGCGCTTGGGTATTGAGGTGGTCAGGCGGCCCAGCGGCGGGAGGGCGGTGTTGCACCTGGGCGATCTCACTTACGCGGTCATTGCGGGCACTGCCGATGGGATGCCCTCCGCGGTCACCGCGGCTTACCGCCTGATCTGTGACGGCTTGCTGCAAGGTTTCCGCCTGCTGGGTATCGATGCCCGCATGGGTCGCGGGGTCATGAAACCGCCGCAGCCTGAGATATGTTTTCTGAGGGGGACTTTAGGGTCCATTATGCATCGAGACCGGAAGTTCGTAGGAAGCGCTCAGACCTGGCATGCCTCCTCCATGCTGCAACACGGCTCCATCATTTTAGAGCCACAACTGGAGGCGTTGGTTAGTCTGTGGCCGGGAAGCGATTTCCCCGCGGATTTGCGAGCCAGGCTGGAAGGACGAATTACCTCGCTCCAGGAGATCCTGGGGCGGCTACCCGAATTGGCAGAAGTGAAAGGAGCCATTCGAGCGGGCATCGCTCAAGCGCTGAGGATAAGGTTTGACCCGGGAGAACTAAGCCCTGGAGAAAGGACCTTGGCCAAAGATATGGCAAATCAGGAGGACGGAAAGAACCTATGCCCGACGAGGACCTTACCCAAGTCGCCCTCGGCAAATTCCGGGTCGGCATCACCGGCCTGAAAGCAGCTATCGAGGAACTGAAATCCTGGCAAGGGCGCCCAGATGCCGAGATCGCCCAGGCTTTGCTGGCCAGAGTCAAGCCCAGGAACTATATTCCCGCCGCCGCTCAGGAAGAGTATAAGCAGGCGTTCTTGCGAGAATTCAAGAAGGCCCTGGGCGAGAAGGTGGAAAAACCGAGTTCGGGCTTGAGCATCAAGATCCTGGGTCCGGGTTGTCCTAACTGCGAAAAACTGGAGCAGACCGTCATGGAAATACTGGGGGAGCTGGGCCTGCCGGCCGAGGTGGACCACGTGAGGGACATGAAAGACATCACCGCGTTGGGTGTCTTTGGTACCCCGGCGCTCCTGATCAACGACGACGTGAAGGCCGTGGGCCACCTCCCCAGCCGGGAGGCGCTGAAAAGATGGTTGCAAGAAGCTGCGGCGGCGCTCAGTTGAGCCGAGGGGAATATGCGGCAAAACAAGGTCATAGTCTTTGTGCTCCTGGCTTCGGCTGCATTATTGTTGCAGATAGTTCTAAGCCTGGGAAAGCCGCCTGGATCAAATAAAAGTTGTTGTTCGCCTGCCCTTAATCTTTTCAGCAATAATCCTTTAGAGAGTCAGAGGGGCCACGGGCGCTGAGATCCGAAATTTGGAACTCGAATTGGTGATTAAACCCAGCGGGTGCAAACGGGAAAGGGAGATTTTGATCATGGTGCTTAAGACCCTTCTCTTATTTGTTCTACTCCTCTTGCTAGTCGGCAGCAACGTCACCGTTTCCCAGGCGGAGCAGCGCCAACTGGGCCAGGTGGTTTACATTACTGTGAGCAAGGCCTGCAGTTGTACCTTGGAACGCTGTCAGGCTGGGGATATTATCATAGGCAATGTCTTTACCGGCTCGAGAAAGGAACTCCTCAAGCGCATTGATTATTCCACCAATAAAGAAGACGCCAGGGTATATCTCAAACAATATGGTATTACCCAGGCTCCGGCACTGTTGTTTTTGGACACTCAGGGCAAATTGCTGTGGATGGCCTTGGGGGAACTGTCGGAAAAGGAGATTCAGGACAAACTGCGGATTTTAGGCAATTGAAAGAATGGGCCGTGAGGCTCGCCTCAACCAGATAAACTACAATAAAACCAATTAGTTTTGCAGATAAATAATAACCGGGGGAGGGGAAATGGCAAAAGGCAAAATCGGTATCATAGGTATCATGGTCATAGGAATCTTGGGTGCGGCCGTGCTGACCAACGCCGCAGCTACCCAGGTGAGCCAGGTGGTGTATATCACCAAAAGCAAAGCCTGCGGCTGCAGCGCCAAGAGCGTCCATGCCGCGGACGCCTTGGTGAACCAGACCTTTACGGGTCCGCGGCAGGCGTTGCTGAAGCGTATTGATTACGACACCGACCGGCAAGCCGCGGTGCCGTATATCGGCGAGTACCACCTCATTCAGTTGCCGGCCCTGATCTTTCTGGACGCCCAGCAACATATGCTCTGGATGGCCGTGGGGGAGGTGGCGAGAGAGGATGTAGCCGCAAAGCTCTCCCAATTCGGCGGTTGAACCCAGTGCCAGGAGTGACAATTGGAGAAGTTTAGGGAAAGTTCAAAGACTAAAATGGTCGTTCTGGTTGCGACTCTGCTTTTGGGAATTGCCGGGGCGGCCCCTTCCTACGGAGAACAGCCCAGGCTGACTCAGGTCGTCTATATCACCCTGACCAAGGCCTGCGGCTGCACGTTAGTCATTTGTCAAGCAGGTGATATCGTGGTGGGGAATGTGTTTAACGGCGCCAAGCAGGGTCTGCTGAAACGCATCGATTATTCATCCGACAAAGAGGCTGCCAGGGTTTATATCAAGAAATACCGCGTTACCCAGGCGCCGGCCCTGCTGTTTTTGGATGCCCAGGGCAACCTGCTCTGGATGAAGGCAGGAGAATTGAGCGAATCAGAAATCACTGCCCAACTGGGCAAGTTCGGGATGTAATTCCGGGAGAGCGAGGAAATTTCAGCATGGATCATACGTCGGAAAAGGCTGCGGCTCTGGAACTGGAACCGAAGGAGTCGTACTGGATCACCGCCTGGAAAAAATGCACTGGAGTCCTGTTTGGCCGGGAAGGAAAAATCTTTCTCCTCTTTGCGGGCATCTTCCTGTTTGCCTATTATCTGCCCCTGGGAAACGCCAAGGTGCAGGA
>JALNYP010000095.1 GCA_023229795.1 Syntrophobacterales bacterium | reverse complement strand
AGCCTGGATGCCGTGGAAGATCGTCTGGTGGAAGCGTTAGTCGCGTTGGAAAACGACAAAAAATTGGTCGCCTCTACCACAGGCTTCGATTGGATTATTAATTGTCTATAGACTGCAACTTGGTATAATAGGAGCCTAGGTCGAGGTCGTTGCCCACCGTGTGGGTGCCGCCCGTCTGGGTGAAGGCGCCGCTGCCGGCGTTGCCGACATACTCGCTACCGGCGACAGCCAGGCTGCCGCCGCCCAGGGAGTAGGTGCCGCTGGTGCCAGTGAAAAAGCCCAGAACAAGGTTGTTGCCCACCGCGTTGGTGCCGCCGCTCTGGGTGAAGGCGCCGATGCCATAGGAGCCGGCGCACTCGGAACCGGCGACCTTCAGGCTGCCGCCGCTCAGCGAGTAGGTGGCGCTGCCGCCGGAGGCAATGCTCAGGTAAAGGCCACCGCCCACTGTATTGGTGCCGCCGCTCTGGGTAAAGCTGCCGCTGCCGGAGTTGCCGACATATTCGTTACCGGAGACCGCCAGGGTGCCGCCGCTCTGGGTGAAGGCGCCGCTGCCGGAGGAACCTACGAACTCGTTACCGGAGACCGTCAGGCTGCCGGTGCTCAGCGAATAGGCGCCGCTGGCGCCGGAAGCATAGCCCAGATAAAGATCTGTGCCCATCGTGTTGGTGCCGCCGGATTGGGTGAAGGCGCCGCTGCCCGAGTTGCCTACATATTCGCTACCGGAGACCGCCAGGCTGCCGGCGCCGCTCAAGTTATAGGTGCCGCTGGCGCCGGAAGCATAGCCCAGATTGAGGTCATTTTTCACCGTGTGGGTGCCGCCGCTCTGGGTGAAGGCGCCGCTGCCGGAGTTGCCCACGTACTCGCTGCCGGAGTTGTCCACGTACTTGCTGCCGATGACCGCCAAGCTGCCGCCGCTCAGCGAATAGCTGCCGCTGGCCCCGGAGTTCTCGCCCAGGTCAAGGTTGATCTTCACCGTATTGGTGCCGCCGCTCTGGGCGAAGGCGCCGCCGCCGGAGTAGCCGACGTGCTCGCTGCCGATGACCGCCAGGCTGCCGGCGCCCAGCGAGTAGGAGCCGCTGGCGCCGGTGCCATAGCCCAGGTTCAGGTCGACGCCCACCGTATTGGCGCCGCCGCTCTGGGTGAAGCTGCCGCTGCCAGAGTTGCCGATATATTCGCTATAGGAGACCGCCAGGCTGCCGGTGCCACTCAAGTTATAGGTGCCACTGGCGCCGGTGTAATTGCCCAGGATGAGGTGGTTGGTCACCGTGTTAGTGCCGCCGCTCTGGGTGAAGGCGCCGCCGCCGGATTCGCCGACAAACTCGCTAATGGAGACCGCCAGGCTGCCGCCGCTCAGGTTGTAGATGCCGCTGGCCCCGGAGTTCTCGCCCAGATTGAGGTCGGTGCTCACCGTATGACTGCCGCCGGTCTGGGTGAAGCTGCCGCTGCCGGAGTTGCCGATATACTCAGTTGCGGCCGAGAGATTGCCGGTGCCGGTCAGATTATAGATGCCGCTGCTGCCGGTATCCCGGCCCAGGGTGAGGTAGTTGGTCAGTGTGTAGGTGTAAGCATTCTGGATAAAGGTGGTGCCGGCGCCGGCCGGTGTGGCGCCGCAAATTAAATAATCATTGGTGGCGCTGCCGCCCATCGTGAAGGTGCCGCCGGTATCATAGATTGTACCAGCTTTTGCCCAACCCGGCCCCAGGACCACTGCCAGCCCCAGGACCAGCCCCACCAGCCACCATCTCCCCCTGCCCAGTTTGGCTATCCTCGACTGCACGGCGCTTCTCCCCTCATTTGCGAACTGCGGTTAAAGATCGTGCTTAGAGCGACTTCTCATTCCGACCTTCCTGGCAGAAGAAAAAGGGCCTTGCTCTGGCGAGATCTTCTTCTGTCCAACAAAAGAAGAGCCGAGTTCCCTTTGCAGGTAACCCGGCTGTCTTCTCTTCCTTCACAAGACCCGTGGCTTTCCGTCCCCGTCTCGCGACAGGTTTGGCTTTAGCTAAGCCGTACAATTACATAGTGCAGAAAAAATGTCAAATTTTATTAAATTTTCTTCATGATTCTTAAATACTCTTGGACCGATCTTATAAGCATAGGGGCACTCATCTTCCGCGGAAGCGTTATTGAAGATTACTGCTATATATTCACGGCTTGAATAAAAAAACCGCTATCCACTATGGCTATCCTAGCCCTACCTCAGACTCTGCGATCGCTTAAATTAGCGTCTATCAGGCGGGATTGAATCCCTAGTGATGTTTAGGCAAAGAGCGACACATCCCCTTTGCCTTCCCGGATGACCTCGGGCACGTCGTCGATTAAGGAAATGACGCTGGAAGGCTCCGGCAGGACGATGCCGCCGTCGATGACCAGGGCCAGGTGGGGCTTGAATTTGGCCTCGATCTCGTAAGGGTCGCTCTCCACCGGGGCATCCGGCAGGGCCGCGGTGGTGGTGATGATCGGATGCCCCAAAAGGCCCACCAGTCCCAGGGCGATGGGATGGTCCGGCACCCGGATGCCCACGGTGCGGCGCTTGGTTTGGAGGATTTTGGGCACCTGGCGGGAGGCCTCCAGCACGAAGGTATAGGGGCCGGGCAGCAGGCGCTTCATGGCCTTGTAGGCGTAGTTGCCCACCAGGGCGTATTCGCTGATGTTCTTCAGGTCCCGGCAGATGATGCTGAAGGGCTTGTTCAGGGGCTGGCGCTTCAGGTGGTAGATGCGGTTGATGCCTTTCAGGTTATAGAGATCACAGCCGATGGCGTAGCAGGTGTCGGTGGGATAGGCGATGAGACCGCCCCCGAGGAGGACTTCCACGGCCTTGCGCAGGAGGCGCTCCTGGGGGTTGTCGGAGTTGATCTTGATAATCATGAGGCCCTTCTTTCAGGTCAGGGGCGCCGCGGGGACGCCGGCGCGTCCCCGGGGACGGCATCCAGCCCGTCCCCGCCCCGGAGTTTTTCCCAATCACTATGAGTCTCGGACTTTGAGGCCCAATCAATCAGGCCCCAGGCCGGCCGGGAAGTGCTGCGGCTTTCCCCCCGGGGTCCTGGGGCCCGGGTAAGGTCGGGTCCTTAGTTGGTCTTCTTCTTGCCTTTGGCCCGGCGGGGTTTTTTCTTGCCCTTGGCCTTCTTCTCCCCGCCCTCGGCGGCCGCGGCCGCGGGCGCCGGAGCCCCGGCCTGACCCCAGACCCCTTCCACCTGGTCCCTGAGCCAGTGGGGGTCCCACCACTCCAGGGGATCCACAAACTCGCCCTGGAGGTTGATGGCGAAATGGAGGTGGTCGCCGGCCGCCAGGCCGGTGGTGCCGGTTAGGCCCAGGGTGGCGCCTTTCTGCACCTTGTCGCCCACCTTTGCATCAATCTTGCTCATGTGGCTATAGCTGGAAAAGACCCCCAGGCCGTGGTCCAGGATCACCGTTTTCCCATAAATCCCCAGGTCATCGGCAAAGACCACCACGCCGTTGTTGCCGGCGTACACCGGGCTGTTGACCAGGGAGGCCAGGTCCTCGCCCAGATGGGTCTGCTGGTCCACGGCTTTTCCCTGGTACAGATAGGTGCGCCGGTCCCCGAACCGGGCCATGGGCTTGCCGTAGAAGCGCTGAAAGGCCCCGGACCAGAGGGGTTGCGGATTGCTTTGCAGGCCGAGCTTCCGGTAGGTCGCATGGTTCTTGGCCCTAAGGTTGCGGTTGACCTCGAGGTAGGAGCCCAACAGGTCGCTGGGATTGGGCACCGGCAGGGTCGAAGCCACCTTGCGCAAAAAGTTGTCCGGGAGATTGAGGCTGTCGTGCCGCCACTTGCGCGGTTTGGCCTTCAGGGACACCGCCTGCTTGACCTCCTGGCCCACGGACGGCCGGGCCAGCAGTTCCACCTGAAACGCGGCCGCGCCTTCCTGGGGCACCGGGAACAGCACTACGTAGTCACCCTTGGTCCCCTTGGGATTGGGAAAACCCTGAAAGAACCGGTCTCCCACCCGGACGCCGGATTCCTTGACCTCTTTATTGAGGCGATACGCCATAACCCCGGTGCCGCCGGCATGGAGCAGATGGCTCACGGCCTGAAAGCTCAGGGTGACGGGCACCAGGTCGATGACCACCTCCCGGGTCAGGGAGGCGGTGTGGCCGCGAAACAGGTGGCTCCAGGAGCGGTCCCAGGCCTCGACAGTTAACTTGGCCTTGCCTTCCTTAAAACCCAGGGCCTTGGGTTCCAGGGTCACGGGGATCTCGACGGTCTCCCCCCGCGTCCCGCCCGGAGGAAAGCTGCGGTCCAGCAGCACCTTGCTTTGCTCCCCCTGGGAAAACGTGACTTTGACCTTTTTCAAGCCGCTGCTCTGGTCGGCGGCGACCACCGTCACGTCGGTTTTGGCGCCCACCGAATCCACCGGGGTTTTCAGCCCCACGGTGGGGTCGTCGAAGTCCAGATGGCCCGCCGCCATCCACAGCAGGATGACGATGAGACCCAGGCCCGCCGCGCCCCAGAAGAGATAGCCGAGGGTCCGGCCCCAACGCTGTTTCCAGTTCTTGTGCATGAGTGTATAGTAACAGGTATGGGCCCGGGGAGCAAGGCAGCCGGGCCTGCCCAGAGCTACCCAAACTGACGGAGAAGGTCAATGGCGTCCTCTGAAGAAATCACCCTCGCGGTGGGGGGCATGCACTGCGCCGCCTGCGTGGCCCGGGTCGAACGGGCCCTGGCGGCCGCCCCCGGAGTGGAACTGGCCGTGGTCAACCTGGCCACCCGCCAGGCCAAGGTCAGATATAATCCCCGCCTCATCGACCCCGAGGCCCTCGTCCGGGTGGTCAAGGACGCGGGCTATGAGGTGGAGGGAACCTCTCGCGAACAGCGGGCTCCCACCTCGCCCGAGGCCGAAGTCCGGGAGTTTCGCCGCCGCTTCCTCGTGGCCCTGCTCCTGAGCCTGCCGGTGTGGCTTCTGATGATTCCGCCCCTCGCCTCGGCCACGGGCTTGAGCCACCACGCCATGGCCTATATCCTGCTCATCTGCGCCACCCCGGTGATGTTTTACTCCGGGGCCTCGTTCTTTACCGGCGCGGTCAGCGCCGCCCGGCACCTCTCCACCAACATGGACACCCTGGTGGCCCTGGGCACTTCTGCGGCCTACTTCTACTCCGCCTGGGTCACTTTTTTCCCGGAGAGCGTGGCGGCCGCCGGCCACGAACCCGCGGTGTACTACGATACCGCGGTGATGATCATCACCTTTATCCTCTTGGGCCGCTGGCTGGAGGCCCGCACCCGGGGCCGGGCCTCCGAGGCCCTGCGCCGCCTCTTTGCCCTGGCGCCGCCCACCGCCAGGGTGCGCCGGGATGATACCGAGCAGGAAGTGCCCCTGGCCGAGGTGGCGGCGGGCGACCTGGTAGTGGTGCGCCCCGGCGAAAAGATTCCCGTGGACGGGGTGGTGGCTGAGGGCAAGAGCAGCGTGGACGAATCCATGCTCACCGGGGAGAGCATGCCCGTACCCAAGGAGCCCGGGGCCGAGGTTTGGGGCGCCACCCTGAATCAGCGGGGTTTCCTGGTCTTCAAGGCCACCCGGGTGGGCCGGGACATGGTGCTGTCGCAGATCATCCGGCTGGTGGAGGAGGCTCAGACTAGCAAGGCCCCCATTCAGCGGCTGGTGGATAAGGTGGCGTCCATCTTCGTGCCGGTGGTCATGGGGCTGGCGGCCCTGACCTTCCTGGGCTGGTATTTTTGGGGGCCGCCCCCCGCGTTCAGCCGGTCCATCATTTCCCTGGTGGCGGTGCTTATCATCGCCTGCCCCTGCGCCATGGGCCTGGCCACGCCCACCGCAGTGATGGTGGGCTCGGGCCGGGGCGCGGAGATGGGTATCCTGATGCGGGGCGGCGAGGCCCTGGAGCGGGCCTACCGCCTGACCACCGTGGTCTTTGACAAGACCGGCACCCTCACCCGGGGCACGCCCCAGGTGACGGACGTGCACGCCTGGGAGCACTGGAACGCCGAGGCGGTTCTGGCCCATGCCGCGGCCCTCGAGGAGAAATCCGAACACCCCCTGGCCGAAGCCATCAGCCACGCCGCCGCGGTACAAAACCTGGAACTGCCCCGGGTGGATGACTTTCAGGCCGTGCCGGGGATGGGGCTGGAGGCCGTCATCGACGGCCAGGATGTGCTCATCGGCAACCTGGCCTTTCTCCGGCAAAAAGGCGCGGCCTCGGCGGAACTCGCCGATCATCAGAACCGCTTGTCCCGGGAAGGCAAGACTGCGGTCTTCCTGGCTGTGGCCGGTAAACCCGTAGGGGTGATCGCCGCGGCCGACACCTTGAAACCCCGGGCCGCCCAGACCGTGGCGGCGCTAAAGAACATGGGCCTGAAGATCCTTTTGTTGAGCGGCGACAACCAACAGACCGCGGCCGCGGTGGCAGAGAGCGTCGGCATCACGGAGGTCCTGGCCGAGGTGCTGCCCGGCGACAAGGCCCAGAAAGTGGCCGAGCTTCAGGCCGCGGGCGAAGTGGTGGCCATGGTGGGGGACGGCATCAATGACGCCCCGGCCCTGGCCCAGGCCGACGTGGGCATCGCCCTGGGCACCGGCGCCGACGTGGCCTTAGAAGCCGCTGACCTGACCCTCATCCGGGACGACCTGGACCTCATCCCCCAGGCCATCCAACTCTCCCGGCGGATGATGCGCATCATCCGCCAGAACCTCTTTTGGGCCTTCTGCTATAACATCGTGGCCCTGCCCGTGGCCGCGGGGTCTTTTACCCTATCTGGGGCTGGACCCTGAACCCGGCCCTGGCCGCCGCGGCCATGGCCATGAGCTCAGTCTCCGTGGTCACCAACTCCCTGCGCCTGAGGCGGTTCAAAGGCTGAGGCAGGGCGGGCGTCCCCGCCCGCCATCGCCCCGGAAAAAGGCACAGGGCGGCGATTTGCTCATCTGAGAGATGAGGATAGATTGGAATCTGCGTGAAAACGCTGAAGGGGCGTGGCGCTTAAAAATTGTGGCCGGTAGCCGCAGGCTTTAGCCTGCGCTTACCCAGATGGGCCGATGCAGTTTCAATGTGCTTGCCGGGCTGACTGCCTTCCTACCCGAAAGGAGCCTGGCGGCTTAATCAATCTCCTCAGCGCTGATGAGATTTCCCAGCGCCTGCCTCATCCTATCCATGCCGTCCTCAAACAAGACGGAATGCAAATAACGGTAACTGAACTTCAGGAGGGCCAGGTCATCCGTCTGCAGCTCTTTCCTCTCCCGCTCATTTAATTTGTAAATCTCCAGAAAGGCCGGCTCGGCGATCAGGCGGCGGAAGCGGTCGAGATCGTAGGCCATGGTGGCAATAAGGTCCTGGACCCGGGCGTCAACTTCGAGCGGTTCCTTGAGGCCTTCTTTGAGCAGCATCTCGATCCATGCCTGGCGGCCCCGGTCGTATTCCTCAAATCCCTGGTTGGCCATCCAGGACGCCACCGTCCATTCGACCTCACCCGCGCAGCCCTGGCAATAATCCAGCCGGCGGCAAAAGTAATGATCCACCACGCCTTCGCTGGTGAGCTGGCTGCCCATGGTAATGGGAAAGAGGCGGCAGGCCGCGGGCCGGTGGGCATACACCGCGCAGCCCTCCGGCCCCAGGAAGGGACAGCCGTTCTCCGGCGAGCGGAACGCATCGATGAAGATCAAGGGCAGATGGGAGCGCGCTTCGGTTTCCCGGAGGGTGTAGCGCCGCAGAAATTCTCCGGAAGTGATCCCCAGATGCTGCTTCAACCGCAGGATATCATAAGGGCTCAAGATGATGGTGGGGGTGCGGCAACAGCGGTTGAAACAGGCCAGGCCCGCGTGGCAATGAAAGGTAAAGCGGCTGTCAAAGGTCAGGCCGGCCTGATCCGCCTGCTTATAGAGGGACACTCCGGCCGGTTTATCTGGCGCCATGGGGGATAATGCCTCCGGAACGACGAATATTGACCATCCTCACAGTTTATCAAGCAAATGCAGCCTGCCGCAAGGGTTAGCGATGTCCCCCGTGCCCGCCGCGGCCACCAAAATGCCCGCCCCGGCCCCCGAAGTGCCCTCGCCCGCGGGGGGCATAATAGTAGCCCTGCGGCGCCGAATAATAGGGATAATAGTAGTATGGGTAGCTATAGGTGTAAGGATAATAGCCGCTGTAAGGGTAATAATCCCCATATCCCGAATAGCCCTCATAAGGCGCGCACGCGGCTAATGTCAGGAGCAGATAAAGGATAATCCACATGGTCTTTGACCTCGCAGCTTGGCCGGGGCCTGACCCCGGCGGGCTTCATTAAAGTTAAGACCTTGGAGGAGATTTTCAAGAAATGCCGATTACTGGGGAGCCGGAAAAGAAGTCATTCGCAGGAGGGCGCGGAGGGGCCCGGTTCGCAGAGGAAAATTTATCGCGGCGTAACTCTCTTTTTTTTCGCCCCGGGGTTTCATGGCCTGCCCTCGAATCTTAACTTAAAACCATAGCCGCTTAGACATCCCTGGCGGGCTTAGATAAGAGGGCGGCCGCAGATAAGGCCTTTACGCCCCGTAGGGCTGAAAAATAATGGCTGCAAGAGGAGAACAGTGATGATCAGGAAAACCAACTTTTGGTTAGCCTTATTTTTGGCGGCCGCGTTGCTGGTCCCCGCCTTGGGGCAGGCCCAGGAGAAACCCGGGGCCCAGGGCAAGGCGCAGTGGCAACAACTGCTTAAGAACCTTAACCTGGACCCCGATAAGGCCAAAAGCTTCCAGGCAATCGAAGAGAAATACGGGCAAATCCGGCAAGACCTCACCGCCCGGATCAAGCAAAATGAAGACAACCTGGAGAAAGCCATGGGCGCGGCTCAGCCGGATGACGCTAAACTCAAGGAATCGGTGGCCAAGGTCATTGCCGGCCATAACCAACTCTTTGAAAGTTTTAAGCATGAGCGTCAGGAAGAGATGGCGCTCCTGACCCCCATGCAGCAGGCCAAATTCCTCCTGGAGTTGAAAAAGTGGCACCAGGAGATGTGCGACCGCTACCAGGAGAAGAAGTAGCGGCACCTACCCAGGGAAGACACGCTCGCCTGCCGGCGGGAGCAATAAAAAACCCCTTAAACAATGAAGGGGTTTAATTTACCTGGCTCCCCTTCGTGGACTCATTTCGCAACGAATTGATCGTGCCGTCAGGGGAACTGCTGGCAACCATTAATAATTTGCCCCACATTAGCTTCATTGAGGTATAATCATAAAAATTTAGGATAAAATTGAGGTGGTTATGGAGAACTTGTCACGCATCACTTTTGACTCCCAGGTCATGGGCGGGAAGCCCTGCATTCGGGGAATGCGGGTGACCGTAGGGACCATTGTGGGATTGATTGCTTCCGGGAAAACGGTTGATCAGGTGCTTGGGGATTATCCTTATTTGGAGCGGCAGGATATCCTGGAGGCACTGTCATACGCTGCCTGGCGGGCCGAAGAAAGGGAAGTGCCGCTGGCCTTGTAATGAAAATCTTGATCGATATGAACTTGCCGCCCCGGTGGGTCCAGGTGTTTGCCGGGGTCGGTTGGAAGGCGCTTCACTGGTCCCAGGTCGGCGCGCCCACCGCCAGCGACCGGGAGATCATGGCCTGGGCCAGGGAAAATGGCTACGTCGTTTTCACCCACGACCTCGATTTTTCTGCTTTGCTGGCGGCGACTAAGGGAGCCGGCCCGAGTGTCATCCAGGTTCGCACGCAAAATATTCTCCCAGAAGCTATTGGCAACTTGGTTATCGATTCTTTGAAACGATTTCGCAGTGAACTGGAAAAAGGCGCCATAATTACTATCGATCCCAGCCGCGCCAGGGTCCGTATTTTGCCCTTGAAGCAATAAGATCAGCGAATTATGAAAGATCACGAGGTTGTCGAAGCCTTCGTTGCCCATCTTGCCGCTAATGGATATACGGGTCTCTCCGTTGATAAGTGGCCGGAAAGAGAGAATCGTAAATCTCCAGACATAGAGGCTATTGCAGGCCCATTTGCCATCGAGCACACCAGCATAGATACCCTGCCAAATCAAAGAGGGAAATCAGATTGGTTCATGCGGGCTGTAGGGGGCGTTGAGAAAGAACTACCGATTCCGCCATATCGATTGAATATTATCTTAGATTATGATGCCGTAACCACGGGGCAAAATTGGGCGGGAATCCGAAACGCTCTCAAAGCATGGGTCATTGAAGATTGCCCTAAGTTACCAAATGGACACCACACCTTAGAAAATCTCCCAGGTATTCCCTTTAGACTTCGAGTAACAAAACAAAGTGACAGACCTCCGAGAATTATATTTAGCCGTATTTCCCCTGAGGATGAATCACTTCCCGACAGAATCCGTCAACAGCTCGGTTCAAAAATTGAGAAACTCGCCCCCTACCAAAAGAGTGGATTGATCACAGTGCTCCTCATTGAAAGCGATGACATCGCTCTTATGAATGAGGTAAAAATGCTCGACGCCATCAGGAGTACATATCCCCAGGGTCTTCCTCCAGACATAGACAGGATTTGGTACTTAGACACATCAATTCCCGCTGAAATGGAATTCAGAGATTTTACTGAGCTTGTCAAGGAAAAGAGGGCTTATCTAGTTCTCATCCAGAAAGGATATCTGGCTGAAATAATTTAATAAAGGGTAATTTTTCAATCACGTTTTAACTCGGAAAGTGTTATCTTAGGTGAAGTAACAGGTTGATTTAATTTAGAAAGA
>JALNYP010000014.1 GCA_023229795.1 Syntrophobacterales bacterium | reverse complement strand
AAGCCGCCGTCCGCCGCGGTCTTCAGAGGAATGCGGCCATAGATCGCTTCCTGCCGGGTGAGCAAATCCGGGAACATGGCAGCATCGGCGGGATTGCCCTGGGTGATGACACAGTCCAGGATCAGGCCGGAGCGGCCGCCGCTCAGAAAAATCTTATGCCCATACTGGGTGTCCCGTCTGCCCTTGACGATCACATCGGTGTGGCACTCAAAGAAGGAGACCACCTTCTCGCCGGCGGGCACCTTCTCCCCCCGGAGCACCCGGCGCTCGGTCTGCGAAAGCACCCGCGACAGCAGCGCTACCGCCCTTTCCAGTTGGTCCAGGATTTGGTGAGCGGCGATGGTCTCTTCCAGGTTCGCCCCCACAAATCCTTTGAGTTCAGTAATGGCCTGCTGGGCATACCCCAGCACTTTGCGGGCCAGGGACAACAACTCCCGGTACGCCTTGTGCCTCACTTGGTCCTTCCGGGCGTTGAGAATCTGCAACCCCCGTTTCTTGGCGGCCCGTTGATGATCAGTAAAGCTGTACCACGGCGTCGGCTTCAGGGTCTTGCCGGCCTGCAGCAGACGGGTGATCACCCGGATGCCGTCCAGCAACAAGGTGGAATCGGTGGGATGATGGATATGGGTTTCCACCACGGTGGAATCCAGCCGCACCATGCGGCCCTTCTCCACTTTTTGTTGCGCCGCCTGTTCCAGGAGCACCCGGTTAATAGCTTCCCAGGTCTCGGCGGTAATGGCTTTGATGTTCTCCTGCAACGCAGAGCCGCAGGGATATTGCCCCATACCCAGCCGGGCAAAAGACCGGAAGGCGATGGAGTCTTCCAGATGAAAGGCCAGCTCCTCATAAGTCAATTCCCGGTATTGCTTCAAAATGGCGCAACGCAACGCCTGTTCGGCCGTCATGCCGTCGCGCCCGGTATCCACCCGCTGGTATTTCACCAGGTCCCGAAAAACCAGGTCCAGGACACCCGGATTTTGGTCCAGGACCAGGGAAATGGCCTCCAGTTCCCGGGCCACTTTATTCCTCGCCATCAGGTGCAAAAGGTTCCGTTGCGGGTCCCGTTTTTGACGCATGTGCCAACCTCGGTAAGTTATCTTTCTAAATTAAATCAGTCTGTTACTTCAAATAAGATAACACTTTCCGAGTTAAAACGTGATTGAAAAATTACCTTTTATTTAATTATTTCATCCAGATAACCTTTCCGGATGAAAACTACCTAAGCCCCCTGGGCCAGGCGCTCCGCCAGAAAAGGCGGCAGCCCCGCGGCCAGGATGCGGCGTTGCGCCCCGCGGATATCATAGGGGGCGGATTTGAACTGGATGGAGAACTCCTGGTCGTCGAAAATGGCGTAGGCGGCTTCGGGATTGCCGTCCCGGGGTTGGCCCACGCTGCCGGGGTTGATGAGATAATGTTCGTTCAGGGATAACCGCATTTTGTCGGGGGAAATCCGCCGGACGGCCACGGTGCCCCGGATATCCCGATACCACAAGGCCCGCCGGTGGGTGTGCCCGAAGAAGCACACCCGCAGTTTCGGTTGATGCAACAGGTGCTTTAAGACCCGCTTGCCCTGGAAATGGTAAGCGATATAGGTATCGGGGCTGCCCGGGGTGCCGTGGCAGGCCAGAAAGACCCCCGGTTGTTCTTTCAGCAAAGGCAATCCCTGGAGATATTCCAGGAATTCCGGACGCACCTGCTCCCGGCACCACATCAGGGCCTGGTAGGCGATGATGTTAAAATGCTGAGCCCGTTCCGGATCGAACAGGGCCAGGTCGTGGTTGCCCGCCAGGCTCCAGACGTTGCGGCTCTGGAGCAGCTCTAGGCACTCGTTGGGGCTGGCGTTGTAGCCCACCAGGTCTCCCAGGTTCAGGATGGCGTCCACGCCCTCCTGGTCGATCTGGCCCAGAACGCAGTCCAGGGCTTCCAGGTTGCTGTGGATATCGGCAATAACGGCCAGGCGCATGATGGGTTCTTCGTTTTAAGTTCTGGGTTCTGGGGTTAAGGCGGCAACCTGAACACGGTTCACGCCTCTGACATTGCTATTCTTGCTTAAATAAGAAGATAATTAAACAGTTTTTTTGCTTATCGGGAAGCCGCCTTGGCGCCGGGACCTAAAGCGGCGACAAATATAAAGCCCAGATCCCAAAATCCAAACCGGAACCCGCATCAGGCTCCCTCTGGTCCTAATTTGATTTGGTTGCCCCTAATTTTTGGCTTTGCAAGGAATTTTATGGTCAAATAAACCAGAGGTTCTTTCAAAAATAAGGCAATTTCTGATAGAAAATTTGTAAGATTCTTTGCGATTTATTCACTGATAATTTTGGTATACATTGATTTTTTTGGGGGGTGGAACTATAAATTAAAATTGACCTACTATCAAGAATGATATATAAAATCATATTCTGGAGGATAAAATATGGGCGGAAAACCTGAACCGAGACAAATTACAGTTTTTTATGAACAAAATGTCGACTACAAGCTGATTGCAGCCACAGGTGTTCATGGTGGGCCTATACCAGCAGGCGATATCCTAGTTGAGTTTTTCGTGGAAAGACGAACCGCTCCTGACAATATAACGTTAGAAATAGGGGAGAATAAGCCAAAAGAAATTAGTAGGAAAGGCGGGAAGTTTGTGAGAGAAATTCAAGTGGGAATTTTACTTAGGGCGGATGTTGCCTATAGTATTGGGAAATGGCTTATTGATAAGGCTGCCGAAGTAGGATATACGGAGATTAAGCAATGAATAATTATCGGAACGCTGGTTCAGTAAATTATTTATTAGAAACCGATGATGCTACATCTCCCAAATATGATCTTTTGGTAAGAGTGTACGGACCCACTCTTGAAGATGCCGAAGTAAATATTACTGGTACTATTGAATTCAAAAAACATTTTGATAATATTTTTAAATATTTTAAATTTGTCAAAGATACGTTAGTTGAAGTAATATTATCACAAAAAAGGACTCTGGATTATAATGGGTTTTATAATGCCTTTTTATTAGAGCAAGTGTCCGAAGAAGAATTTGATAAAATAGCAGAACAATTTACGTATACTCCGAAAGTTATTGATCATAAATTATTGGCATCGAAAATCAATGCCTTACTAGAATTAACTAAAATTGACTATTCTACGTCTGAACTGTCGGATATTTTTCAGTGCGATAACGATAATGTAACTGAAGCCATACAGACAATAAGGAATAGTAATGTTTTTGAGGAACTTCAATGATTTATACAGATATTTGCAACTCAATAGAAGGACAAAAGGTGTCCTTGCAATGTAGAAAATTTACTTCATTCAGACCTCGTGTAGATAGTAAAATGACCCAATCAATTTTTCCTTTTAAATTGGCAATCAGTTCACTAGCTATTATTAGCGAAGAGTTAGAACCAAAAGAACATAGATTTAGACCCACATCTATTTTAGACCAGGATGCATGTCTATTAGGAGAAACAATAGATGGTTTTTCGTTAAAGCCATTAAGTAGCCCAAAGATTGTGCATGGGTCTGCAAAACATGAAGCAAGCCTGATTTATTCGAAAGGATTTGTATATGCACATATTGAAATAGGAGTACGTGCACTTTTGCAGAAAAAAGAAAAAGAAAAGTAAATGGATAATCTAAATTTGCTATTTCAGGTGGCCGTCGGGCCACCTTTTTATTTTAACTTCCACGCCTTATTATCGTGAACAATCGCCGCCCTAACAGCCTTTTCTGGCGAATCTATGGGCGGGATATGGAGAACGGCATAATAGCGACGCTTATGCAAATGCGCCGCTTCACTCGGTCCAGCGCCTTTAGCAAGGAATTGGACAATCTAAAGACAGCCGTGGCCCTACGCTTCGCCCATTATAATTTTTGCGGGTTCATAATTCGCTTCGCATTAGGCTGGCAATGGCCGCAGGGGGCACCGATCACCTATGGTCAATCTCAGAGCTTATGTGAGAGGCAAATTAGGACCATTACCCTCCCTCTCCCTTCCTTGACTTTTCCGGGGATTTTGTTACGTTTTGGCCACCATGGAACCCGGCGACATTGTCGAATTTTTCGAAGAGAAACGGATTATCTGCGGCCTCATCCTGGAATTGAAAGGGGAGCGCCTGCACGTGCTGGCCCAGACCAACCGGGAGATGACCGTGGCGGGCAAGCGGATTCTGCACGTGGGGCCGCGTCTGCCCGTGGCGTCTTTGTCGCGCCGGGAGATGGTGACCCGCCTGGAGGACATCGCCAAAGAGCGCGAAGCTCTCAAGGATTCCATCAACCTGGAAGACCTGTGGGAACTGCTGGCCGCAGAGGACCAGACCGTCACCGTGGCCGAGATGGCGGATTTGTGGTTCGGCCAGACCTCCCCGGACCGGGTGGCCGCTACCGGCCGCGCTTTGAGGGAGGACCGTTTTCTCTTCAAGCAGAAAGACGGCCTGGTCATTCCCAATGCCCCGGAGGTGGTGGAACAGCTCCAGGAACAACATTGCCGGGAGTTGGCCCGCCGCCGGGAATTGGAGGACATCGCCGCCTGGCTGCAGGCGGTCTGGGAAGGGCGGCACGCCGAGGCCGGGCCCTGGCAGGACGGGGTCGTGGCGGTCTTGCGCCAGATGGCGGTCAAAGGCGCCGACGCCCCCGATTACGCCCAGGGAAAGGCCTATCTGGACGCGGCGAAGCTCCTCCCCGGGGAGGCCCCGTTTCGCCTCTTGGTGCGGCTGGGTGTTTTCCAGGAAGATGAAGACCTGGACCTCCACCGGCTGGAGATCCCCCTGGAGTTCTCTCCCGAGGCCCTGGGCCTGGCCCGCCGCCTCACCCAGGATGCGCCCCCCGACCCCTATGCGGCCCGGCGGCGGGATCTGACCCACCTGGACCTGATGACCATCGACGGCGAGCGCACCCGGGATTTCGACGACGCCCTGAGCCTGGAAGAAGTGCCGGAAGGCTGGCGTCTGGGGATTCACATCGCCGATGTTTCGGCCCACGTACAGCCCCATACCCCCCTGGACCTGGAGTCTCAGGAACGAGGCACCTCCATCTACCTGCCCGAACGGCGGCTGCCCATGCTGCCGGAGGACATCTCCGAAGACACCGTGAGCCTGCTGGCCCACCGGGAACGCCTGGGGTTAAGTTTTTTGGTGACCCTGACCGCCGACGCCGAGGTCAAAGATTGGGAGATCGTCCCCAGCCGCATCAAAATCAACCGCCGCCTGACCTACCATGAGGTGGACGCCCTCCTGGCGCAGGACCGGGAGCTGATTACCCTGGCCCACCTGAGCCAACGCCTTAAGGAACGGCGGCTGGCCGAGGGCGGCTATGAGCTCAAGCTGCCGGAGGTCTGGGTCACCTTCACGGCTCAGGCCGATATCCAGGTGACCGTCGAAGACCAGGAGACCGCCAGCCGCCAACTGGTGGCCGAAGCCATGGTGCTGGCCAATTCCCTGGCCTCCCGCTTCCTGGTGGATCAAAAGGTCCCCGCCATCTACCGCTCTCAACCCGAACCCCGGGAGCCCATTAAACCCTTCCCCGACAAGACCCTCCTGGAACTCTGGCAGGATCGCCGCCGCCTGAGCCGGGTGGTGATGGACCTCTCGCCTTCGCCCCACTGGGGCCTGGGTCTGCCCTGCTACACCTTTGCCACCTCTCCCATCCGCCGCTACCTGGACCTGGTGATCCACCGCCAACTCCTGGCCGCGGTGAGCGAGCAGGCCCCGCCCTACGCCCCCGAAGAATTGGCGAGGATCCTGGCCACCATCGAGCCGGCCATGCGCCGGGCCGGGCAACTCAAAACCCGGCGGCTGCGCTACTGGCTCCTGAAACACCTGGCGGGGCGGGTCGGCCAGAGGCTGGAGGCCCTGGTGCTCGAGAGCCTGCCCTACCGCTACCGCCTCATCTTCCCCGATATCCTGCTCGAGCTCTTTATGTCCCCTCCGGCCAGCCTGAGGCTGTCCCCGGGTGATACCGTCCTGGTGCGCCTGGACCGCGTGGTCCCCCGGGAGGACCAGATCAAAGTGTCGCTGGCCTAGAAGTTATTTCAAAACCTGTTTTCCGTGGTCATCATTTTTAGCAAGGGGAGTTTAGATAGGGAAAGAATCACCCCCCTTAGACCAGGGGGACTTAAAACCTCGTTTCCAACCTGCGGGTAATTCCAACCGTAAATATCGCGGTTAGTTAGCATCGATTGGGATGGAGAAGCTAATTTCAGTCCCCTTATCTTTTTGACTTAAGATATTGAGCTTTGCTCCGATCATCCGTAGCCGTTCCTCCATGGCCGCCAGACCCATGCCTTTATCAACTATTTCGTTATGCTTCACTTGTTTAAGATCGAACCCGACGCCGTTGTCTTTGATAATTAAATCTACTCTGCCATCCTGCCTTTTAATAGTAACTGAAACCTGAGTAGCCCGGGCATGCTTGGCAATATTATTGAGGCACTCTTGGAAGATTCTAAAGAGATTGATCTCGGTCTGGGGCGAGAACAGGTTCTGGATGTCGTCTATATCTACTTGTATCGTTACTTCGTGATACTTGCTAAACTCGTCCAAGAGACGCTTCAAGGCCGCAGTTAATCCCAGGTTCTCCAGGAGCGCCGGGCTCAAGTCTCGGGAAATCCGCCGGACCTCTTCAACCATATCCTTTAACTGGTGCCGGGCCTGATCGAAATCCTCCTTTAATGAGGCCGGCTTTTTGGGTAAATGATTTTGAATAAGCCGCAACTGCATTTTTAGGGCCGTCAACCATTGCCCCAAGCCTTCGTGAAGTTCCATCGATATCCGTTTACGCTCCTGTTCCTGAGCGGTCAGGATCTGGGAGGCCAGATAACGCAGTCGTTCTTCGGATTCCCGTACGGTCTTCTCCGCCTGCTGGCGCTCGATCACTTCTTGTTGCAGTTGGTCCACGGTTTGCCGCAGTTCCTCGGTCCGGTCCTTGACCCGCTGTTCCAGTTCCTCGTGGCCCCGGCGCAGGAACTCTTCGGCTCTCTTGCGCTGGGTGATGTCTATGGAGTAAATACGAGCCACATTTAAATCCGATGGGAAGAAAATGAATAAAGCAAAGATTGCCTTTCCGATCGCCAGCTCACGATAGAAATGGCTTTTGCCGGTTTCACCCGCCTCTTTTAAAATCGCGGCCATATCTCCGGGCAAAAAGACGCTTACGTCTTCCTGGAGGCCTATTTGCTTTAAAACTTCCAGGGTTGCCGGGTTGGAATAGGTTATGCTCCCGTCAAAATCGACTTCCAAAACCGGGTTGGGATTCAATCGGGGGAAGGAGGCCAGCCGTTCTATTTCCGCCTGGGCCTGCTGGCGCTCGGTGATATCCACGCCAATGCCCCCAACATATCTCACCCCGGCGGCGTCAAAGAAGGGGAACTTAAAATTCCACCAATAACAGTGACTACCGTCGGGATTTATGGTCTCCTCTATGGCATTGATGGCTTGGCCGCCTGCCAGAACTGCCTGGTCATTCTTCCGGAACTTCTCTGCAATCTCCTGCGGCCAAAGCTCGAAATCCGTTTTGCCTCGCCAGTCAGCCAACCGAACCCCGAAACGGTTTTCGTAAGTCTTGCTCAGGTATACATATCGGCTGGCCTCGTCTTTGGCCCAGGCAATGGTGGGGCTGTTATCCATGAAGGCCCGGAACCGCTCTTCGCTCTCCCGCAAGGCCTCCTGGGCCTGTTGGCGTTCCTGCATTTCCCTGGCCAGTTCGTCCCGGGATACCGTGACCTTCGTCAGGTTGGCGGCCATCTCATTAAAGGCCTGGGATAGTTCCCGGATTTCCCCCGGGCCGGCGGTTTCCACCCGGTAATCCAGGTTGCCGCGGCCAATGATCTCGGCGCCTTCGTGCAGTTGCAAAACCGGCTGCACCACCGACCTGGACAGGAAGATGGAATTCGTCAGGATAAATAAGACCAAAATAAGCAAGGCGATGACATCTAGCCAGGTACTCCGTTGCTGCAGCGACAGCACCTCCCTGTTGATATGGTCAGATAATTTATCGAAACTGGTGCCCAGTTCCCGGGAGATCACCATGATCTGGGTGATTAACCTGTTCTGGAATTCTTGGTTGGCTTCGGCTTCCGGTGCGCTCAAGCCGGTTTTCCCGATGGCTGCCGTCAGCTTGGTGAAGGCCTCGCCCATCAGCTCTAAGCGGTCGTCTAGGTTTTCAATCTGATATTTTCTCTGGAACGCCTGGTACTCCGGGGTATTCAACCTCCGCAAGAGGTCGCCCTGAACCGTCCACCATTGTTGATGGGCCCGTTCCGTCCGGTAGAGCACATAATCGGTGGTCAGAGAGCGCAACTGCTCAAAAATAATCCTGATACCGGATGCGGTGCTCAAATCCTGGTATTTGCTCTCCACGGTTCGGTTAATGACCACGGTGAAAGCGCTATAAATGAGTATGACGCTTATGATGAGAAAAGTGGCTAATTTCACCGTGGTTCTGATTCTCATGGGGCTGGGTTCCTAAGAGCGGGCCGAATTATTTACATCTTGTTTTTGGGGATGATAATTCTGACCGCTTGTGGCGTCACCTTCAAGAGTACCTCTGCATCGATGTATTCCAGATAATTGGGCACCCTGGTTTGGTCGGTCAGTTTATTTTCGATCATCCAGCGGGCCTGGTCCTCCATGGCCAGCAGCAGGACTTGCTCCAGAAATAAGTCATATTTTTTGGGGGCTTGCAAGTCAGTGACGGGAACCTTAAGCCATTGGGACACAATCGCCCTGGCTGCAGCAGGTTGTTCCCTGGCAAATTCGGCGGCCTGAGCCAAGGCCCGCATCAGCTTTTCCAGGGCCGCGGCCTTTGTTTTGACGACTTCTTCCCGGGAAAGCAACAGCCGATAAACTTGTTGTCCCTCCTGGGCCGGCCAGGCGACCGTGTTATTTCCCAACTTCTTTTTTATATCATGGGTAATCGGCTCCCAGATCAGGACCGCGTCTACTTTGCCGGCGGCCAGAGTGTCCGCCAGGTCAAATGGATTGACGTCCACAACCCTCACTTCTCCAAGAGAAATATGGTTAAACGTCAGAAACCTTCCCAGGAAAAACTCCGCCGAGGTTTTTCGGGGCACTCCGATGGCTTTGCCCTTTAAATCTCCCGGACGATTGACGCCTTGATCGCGGCGAGCGATTAACTCGTCGACTTCTCCAGAGCTAATAGTGGCCAGACAACGGAGGTCAGCGCCGCCGGCAAAAATTTCTTCGACCAGGGCAAATTCCGCGCAACTGGCCAGATCGAGCCGCCCTGCCTTGAGTTCTCTTACCGATTCAAGGCCGGTTTGATAACCTTTGAGGATGATTTCCAGGTTGTGGTCTTTATCATAGCCCTGCGTTTTGGTAATGAATATTAGGCCGATCATCGCATTGAGGTTGGTACCGATGGTGATTTTTTCCGGCGGCCCGCCGTGGGGCGAGCATCCGGTTGGCCCACAGGTTCCGGACCAGAGGATAAGAAGGAACCATGGGACCAGGATGGCGATTCGCCTCTTTGGAGGGATCATTGCGGGGCCGCCCGGCGGGGAGCTATGAGGCCCACGGCTTTGGGGTTGACTCGCAAAAGCGCCTCCGCATCCATGTAATTCAGATAATTGGGCACCCTGGCTTGCCCGGCCAGTTTATTTTTAATCATCCAGCGGGCTTCGTCTTCCATCATGATGAACAGCGCTTGATCCAAAGATAAACCAAGCGTGCTCCTGCTCAAGCTGTCTTTAATGCTGACAGGATCGAGATTAATCCGTCGGGCGACAATCTCGATGCTTTCTTCTTTGTGGCTCTTCAGGAATATTTCTGCCTGATCCAGGGCTTTGAACAGCCGTTCCAAGACCCCCCGCCGGGCTTTCGCCCAGGAGTCCGTGCTCATCAGCAGCCAATAGTATTTCTGCCCGCTCTGCCCCGGCCAGGCGGCGACTCGGTCACCCAGACGCTTTTTAATTGCATAGGCCCACTGCTCCCAGACCACGACCGCATCTACCCTGCCGGTTGCCAGGGCTTCCTCCAGATCAGAGGCGTTTACATCGACAAATGCCACATCCCTGAGCCCCAGGTTATTGAAAGCCAGGAATCTTCCTAAAAAGAATTCCGCCGAAGTTCCGTGAGTGGCGCCGATTCTTTTCCCGCGCAGATCGCCGGGCCTCAGAATCCCCCGATCTTTCCTGGCGATTACCTGGTGATCATCTGCCGCGGCAATGGACCCTATACACCTCAGAGAGGTGGTTCCGTCAAAAACTTCGCTCACTAAAACAAAATCAGCCGCATTGGCAAGATCGATTTTTCCCGCCTTGAGCTGTTCACAGCCCATTCTCCCGGACGGAAAAGTTTTCAGCGTCACCTCCAGGCCGTTTTCGGAGAAATAGCCCTTGTCCTGTGCAATAAAAAGTAAGGCGGATTTTGCATCTGCCGAGGTGCTGATGGCAATTTTCTCGGCCGGTCCGGCATAATGGGGTAGAGACCGGCCCGGAGCGGCCCAAAACCAGAATACCAGTCCTCCCAGCGCCACCAACCCTGCGGTCAGGAAGGTCCATCGGGTTACGGGTCTCATTTCCAGACTCCAAAAGACAGGCGGATGAAGGGAAGAAGGGGTAATTCGAAGACTGCCGCTGGGGACCGAAGCATACCTATAAAGCGGGCCCAGCGCAGGAGGGTGGGAAGAAAAGCGAAACTAATGGCCATGCTGATCTTCTTCGGCGCGGCCGCCAATGGTTCAAAAACCCCCGCCTCAATTTCAGCCCGGCCTACCAAACGCGCCTCCGATGGGCAGACAGCCTACGTTCCAGTCGGTGTTGGAAAGTATATATCAACTTTCAAAAAAAGGCGATTTTGTGAACGCAGGGGGTTAAAAGATTTTGAGTGGTAGAGGGTTACTTGCAGAGACGTCGGCTCTTAACTGCTCACTTCCTTCACGGGCCAAACTCAATCGGCGGCGGTAGCGGCGTTACCTTGCGCTCTACTTCGGCGGCCCAGTCGGACTCCGGCGGCGCCTGGTCCCAGGGGATGGGGTAGGGGGAGAACAGGCGCTCCGGCGGGATCTGGGCCCGGAAGCCCTGGACCACCACCGAGCAGGACAGGGTGAGTTCGGTGTCCAGGTTGCCGATGGTCAGGTGCAGGCCGTCTTCGAATCGTTCGTCCTCCCAGTCCCGCAAGGAGTGAAAAGCCTCCACCCCGGCATGGCTGTGAATGGTGCCTAAGCGGGTCAGCCCCGCGGGGAATTCCTTGATCTCATAATCGCAGTGGCCGCCCCCCACGGTCTGGTGGGGCAGGACCAACTCATAGGTCCGGGTGGCCTCCCGCCAGCCCAGCAGGACCACGGCTTCGCTCCGGTAGCGGTTATACACGGCCCGGAAGCAGGCCAGCGCCTGCAGCAGCAGGGCCGCGGGCAGGGGCGGGGCGCTCAGGTTGACCCGGGGCTCCTGGGGCTCCAGCCAGGGAATGCCCGCGGCCGGCACCACGGCCTCAAAGAACAAGGTGCGTTTCACCAAAAACAGGCCATCCCGGGTCAAGAGGTAGTAGATGGGGTCGTCCGGCGGGGAAAATTCCTGATCTTTTAGATAAATAGGTAACATAAAGCCGTGGGCTCGATTGGGGCTCTCAGCCTGAATTCAGATCTAAAGCCTGCGGTCACGCCGCCGGGGCCAGGTCCGGGCCTGCGGAGTTACAGGGTGGGGGCGATGAAGACCAGCATCCGCAGGCGGGTACGGGCCTTCAGGCCGTGGGGGTCGCCCACCGGCATGATCTGGATAAGTCCGGGCCTGGCCGGCATTTCATGGGCGCCGGTAAACTCGCCTTCGCCTTCCAGGATCATCAGGGTGACATCCGCATCGGCAGGATGGGAATGGACCGGTAACTCCTGGCCGGGCTCGAAGTTGAAGGCCAGAACCCGCAGATCGGCGGAATCATACAACAGTTCCCGATAAGGCTTGTCAGCGGTAAATGTATCCACTTTCTGCAAATCGATGAGTTTCATCGAGTCTCCCGCGGCTCCGGGTCGCCAACCGTATAAGCAGTCTGCCGGGACAATTTCCGGCCAGGGCGATAAGTTCTTGAAAACCATAATAGTCTAGTTCTGCTTTGTCAATTTTATAATAGGTTAAAATACTTTTTTACTATCCAGCAACAGAGTCACCGGGCCGTCGTTGATGAGGCCCACGTCCATCATCTGGCGGAAGCGGCCGGTGCTCACCTTCAGGCCATGCCCGGCCAGGGCCCGGGCCAGGTCCTCGTAGAGCTTTTCCGCCCTTTCCGGAGGAGCCGCCTGGTCAAAGGAAGGCCGCCGGCCCTTGCGGCAATCCCCGAACACGGTGAATTGGGACACTAACAGGACCTCGGCCTTGAGGTCCAACAGGGAGAGGTGCAGGAGGCGGCCGTCCCCGGCAAAGACCCGCAGGTGCGCAAGTTTCTGGGCCAGATAGGCCACGTCCTCGGGACCGTCATCGTGCGCCACCCCTGCCAGGACCAACAGGCCCGCGCCGATCCGGGCCACCTCCTCCCCGTCCACCCGGACCCAGGCCTCCTTGACCCTCTGTACCACCGCCCGCATCTTCATCCCCCCTCGAGGCCGTTGCCTCCCGGTCAGCATAAATGAAGCCCGGCAATGGTGTCAAGGCGGCAGAGCCACTGAGGGCCGTAAGCTGCGCGCCCACCCGGCTTTTGGGGGGGCTCAGCCGGACGAGAACCCAGGCCATTTAGGCCCTCCGGTGGGCATTATTTGGTTTCCATCCCCAGGAAGGCATTGATTTGCTAACCTTTCTTGTGTTACCTTTTCCAAAAAAGCCCTTTTCACCGAAAATCGCCCTATGGCATCATCCAAGGCTAGCCTCACCATTCCCAATCTCATCACCCTGCTCCGCATTCTCCTGACGCCGCTGTTCATCATTTTTTTGATCCAGGGGAATTATCGCAAGGCCCTGTTGATCTTTATCCTGGCCGGGGTGAGTGATATGGCGGACGGCCTCATCGCCCGGACCTGGCAACAGAAGTCCCGCCTGGGGAGCTATCTCGACCCCCTGGCGGACAAACTCCTCATGGCCGCCAGCTTCGTGACCCTGAGCATCTACCACCAGATACCCTCCTGGCTGACCGTGGTGGTGATCAGCCGGGATGTCACCCTGGCCCTGGGCGTGTTGATCTTTCGCCTGGGGGATATTCCCCTGGTGATCAAAGTCACCATGGCGGGAAAATGGACCACCACCTTCCAACTGGTCACGGTGGGCTTCGTGCTGCTGAGCAAGATCTGGCCCATCCCTAGCCTGGTTCTGTCGGTCTTTTTCTGGGTTACCGGCATTTTTACCTCGGTTTCCGGCATTCAATATCTGTACGCCGGCATCAAGCAGATGAACGTGTTCCAGGGCAACGACGCCAAAGAGGACGGCAATGGCTGAAATCATCGACCTGGAACGCTTCCGGTCCAAGATGGCCGCGGACCAGGGCTTTCGCTCCTGGCTGGCTCGCTTTCAGGAGCAGTTCGGCCCCGACACCCGGCTGCAGGACCTGAGTCCCACCACCCTCCTTTATCTGGCCTCCCCGGGGCAGGAAAATCTCTACGTCTTCTTTGACCTGGTCATGGGCGCCCAAGGGCTGGGCGGCTCGGTGCGTTTCCGCCTGGATGACCTGGATAACGACACCAAGATGAAGATCATCGACACCGCTTTTGCTCTGGTGGACCGGGTGCGGTTCGAAGTCATGCGCCGTTTGGGGTGGGTGGGGGAGGTGCCAGAAGCCGACACCCCCATCATCGAACTGGTGCGGGGGGCCTGGCGCCTGGGGCCCAGGTTCAGCCAGGCCGCCCCGGTTCTAGACCCCGACTATCCTGATTACGCCGCCTACGCCCGGCTCAACCCCATGGACCGGGCAGTCATGGTGCGCAGGCTCATCCCCCGGGCGGTGGGCCGGTTCCGGGAACGGGTGGAATCGGCCCCGCGGAATAATCTGCGACCCCCCTCCTGTTGCCGAACGCCGGAGGAGTCCTGGGGGGTTACCGGGGAGGCTGAGGAAAGGGAACTGCCTGCTGGTCCGGAGGAAGGGGCTTGAGCCGGATTATGGAGAAACCGGCATAGACCGGGACCAGAAGCTCTTGGCCCTTTTCTTTGGGGTTGGCAAAGACGATTACCAGATCACCCGCTGAGACCTGAACCGGAATCAGGCCGCTTTTAATAGGGCTTTCCAGTTCCCGGAGAAATCGGACCTCCACCTGGTTTCCCGGCTGGGACCCTCGCCGACTCTTGACCACATTGACGATCCGTAAGGAAAACCGGTCCCAGGCCGGCTTTTCTCCCTGGGTCCCGGCCGGAGATTGAGAGGCCAGGTCCGGACCGACATACATCACCTGGCCGATGAGGACCTCCGCCGCGGCCAGATTATCTGCCTGGATCTTTGCCAGAGGCGGCATTCCTAAAGACAATCCGGCCAGCATCAGCATAACTACCCCCCCTGTAATCCATGCCCATGACCACCGGTGGCACTGAAAAACCCGCAAGGATCTGACCTGTCTCTTTCTTGCCGGGATGAAGCCTGTCCAGCCCCATGACCGGAACCAGGAGCCGCGGCGTTAATTTTTAATAAATTCAGAGCTTTTCTTCCTTTGCAGCCTCAAGAGGATCAGCAGACCGGAGCCCAGGAGCACCAGGGTGGACGGCAGGGGAACCAGTTGGTAGGTGACCCCGCTGATGATCTGCCAATCATAGAGGCTGCCGTAGGAATAGCCGCTCAAATCAACATATGGCCACCACTCCACGCCATCAATCAAAAGAGCGGTGACGATATCCCCCTCCCAATCGTACCAACTGGTCTGGCCCGTGCCGTTTACCCAGGTATCCATCACCGCAAAGCCCGCCACAGTAAGATATACGTAACCCGTACTGCTAGAAAGCCTGATTTGAAACATATCGTCCTCGTAACCGTATGCCAGCACCGTGTGCCCCACCCACTTGCCATACGAAATTAGATAGGTCGCGAGATTGAGGAGCATAGGGCGGCCGGTGTTGATTTCATTCTCAAAAACTGCGTAGCTAAAAGTTCCATCCGTAAAATAAGAGACTTCGCTATAAGTCGTGGTGGCAGTCAGGCCCGCGTAACTGGTCCAGGCGGTCAGGCCGGTAGCGATATTGGCCCCGGAAGTGCCGCCGTTATCGGTCTGCATGAAGTCAGCAATGCAGTCCGCGGTATGGCCTAGATAGGTGCCATAAGTGCCGCCGGCGGTAATGTGCGCGGTGCTAGCGATATTATTATTGACGGCGGCGGATTGCACCAGAGGGTCGGTCACCCCGGGGAGCAACTGGGTATAGCCTTTGCCGGCCCAGTAGCCCATGAGCATGCCGCCTGAGGTGGGAGAGCAGCCGTAATACCATTCGTACTCTGGAACCCCCGAGAGCACTACGGAGTTGGCCAGGGCTGCGCCGGAAGCGGCCGCCAGGGACAGGCTTAGTGCGATAACCAGGATGAGCTTGGCAATTCGGCTCTTCATGAGGCTCCTCTGATGCCCATATTTCTTAAGGAGCCTAATTTTACTATGATTATTTTTTAAAAATATGGAGATTTTGTGGAGATTTTGTGGAGTTTTATGGATTGCTTGTCAACTGTCTTTAAAGCCGGGGAATTCATCGCCACCCTGGTAAAGATTGGCGGAAGACATTATCTTCGGTCGTAGGGGGAGTATAGAGCTGGAACCATCACTTTAAAGTGGGAGGCTTCTATGCACAGCGCCTTGTTTTCGCCTTTATCCCTGCGGGAGCTGACCCTGGCGAACCGCATCGTGGTTTCGCCTATGTGCCAGTACTCCGCCCAGGACGGCAACGCCGGCGACTGGCACCTCATGCACCTGGGCAACCTCAGTGTTTCCGGTCCTGGCTTGGTAATGGTCGAGGCCACCGCGGTCGAACCCCGGGGGCGCATCACCTACGGCGACCTGGGATTATATTCGGATGACAATGAAGCCGCGTTGCGCCGGATCGTGGGATTCTGCCGGGTATACGGCGCTAGCCGCCTGGGGATTCAGTTGGCCCATGCCGGACGCAAGGCCTCGGATCACCTGCCCTGGGAGGAGCATGGCCGGCCGCTGATGCCGAAGGAAGGCGCCTGGACCACGGTGGGGCCCTCTGAGATCAGCTACGGAGACGCCTGGCCCCGGCCCCAGGCCCTGGATGCCGCGGGTTTGCAGGCGATTAAGCAAGCCTTTGTCCGGGCCACCCGCCGGGCCGCCCGCCTGGACTTCGACCTGGTGGAACTGCACGCGGCCCACGGCTACCTATTGCACGAGTTTCTGTCGCCGCTGAGTAATCTGCGTGCTGACGACTACGGCGGCAGCCGGGAAAACCGTATGCGTTTTCCCCTGGAAGTGTTCGCGGCCATGCGGGAGGCCTGGCCCGCCGATAAGCCTTTGGGGGTGCGGATTTCCGCCATGGATTACGCCGAGGGCGGCTGGGATATCGTGGATTCGGTGGCCTTCGCTCAGGAGTTGAAAGCGCGGGGCTGCGATTTTATCGACGTTTCCGGCGGGGGATTGGTGCCTTATCAACGGCTGGCCGTGGGGCCGGGCTACCAGGTGCCCTTCGCAGCCCGCATCCGGCAGGAAACGGGGCTTATCACCATGGTGGTGGGGATGATCAACCAGCCGCAGCAGGCCGAAGAGATTATTGCCCGGCGCCAGGCCGACCTGGTGGCCCTGGCCCGAGGCATGTTGTACGACCCGCGCTGGACCTGGCACGCGGCCGAAGAGCTGTGGGTGGACCTGGAATACCCGCCCCAATACCGGCGCTGCCAGCCCTCCCGCTGGCCCCAGGCCTTCCCCCATCGCCAGGCGGTGGAATAGTTCTGAGGGAGGGGGGGGAATCTTTCGTCAGGCTGCCCCGGCCCTCCCCCTCAAGTTACTGCATATTCACCACCAGAACTCGGGGTAGCGGCGTTGAGGGGCCAGGTTATTCACCACCAGGGCCACCACCAGCATGATGAGGGCGCCGGCCCCCACAGGGATCAGCGCATAAAGGTATCCCAAATTGGTCACGTTGGGGCCGCTGATGACCGCGATGAGGGCGGTGGCGCCGCCGGGCGGGTGCAGGGTTTTGGTGGCGTGCATCACCGCGATGCTGGTGGCCACGGCCAGGGCCGCGGCCAGCCAGAGATGGGGAGCCAGGAACTTGAAGGCGGTAACGCCGATGAGGGCCGAAATCACGTGGCCGCCCAGGAGGTTGCGGGGCTGGGCCAGGGGACTCTTGATGGCCCCGTAAATGAGCACCGCCGAGGCCCCGAAGGACCCGATCAGCATCAGCAGGCTGGTTTTGTCCAGCAGGTTGTAGTTGATCACGGCCACCGCGGCGATCCCCAGGAAAGCCCCCAGCCAGGACCAGAAGATTTCCGCCAGGTTGACCCGGGGCGGGCTCTGGGTGGTGCCGGCCATTTTGCGGAAGTAGGTCCTCAGCATGGCAGGCCCCGGCCCATGGTGGCTTTGACGATATCCCCCCGGGAGACCAGGCCCAGGAGACGGCCCTCCGGGTCGGTGACCGCCACCCGGTTGATCCCCCGGTCGGTAAACAGCGCGGCAATGGTACTCACCGTGGTTTCCGGGCTTACGGTGACGGCCGGGGCGCTCATGATATCTTTGGCCAGGGAGCGCTTGATGGGCAGGGCCACGCAGCCTTTGGTCCTCAGGCAGCCCGCCACCAGGCTCATGAAGTTACGGGGTTCGGAAACGCCCATGTGGGAGAGGAAATCTTTCTCCGAAATAACCCCCACCACCCGGTGGTCGGCCTCCACCACGGGCACTCCCGACACCCCATGCTGCCCCATGGCCGCGGCCACGTCCGCCACCGGCGTGTCGGGCTTGACCGCCACTACGTCCGCGGTCATGATCTCGGCCGCGGTGACGGCCCGGCTCAAGCGCTCCAGGGCGTGCTGGAACGCCAGGCGATAGACCTCTTTAAAATCTCCCGGCGTGATGTCCAGATATCCCGGGATGGCTCGCATGGCCTCCAGGATATCCTCCTCCTTGAGGTCGATTCCGGGGGCCGCGCCGCATTCCGTGCCATCGGCAGCACCAGGCATAAGCACGGGTCTCCTTTCCAGAGAAATGGCCCTAAGGCTGAGGGGAAAGACAGCCGGGGCGGGTTAAATACCCGCCCCGGCTGTCTTCAGGATATGTGGGAGCTAATCTTTCAGCCCGCGTGCTCTTTTTTATAGAGCGGCGACATCTCCCGCAGGGTCTGGACGATGCCGGGCATCACCTGGAGCACTTTGTCGATATCCGCCTCGGTGTTATCGACCCCCAGGGTGAAGACCAGGGTGCCCTGGGCCAGGGCGTGCCCCAGGCCGGTGCCGATGAGCACGTGGGAGGCGCGCAGGGACCCGGAGGCGCAGGCGGACCGGGTAGCCACGATAATGCCTTCATCATCCAGCATCATCACCAGGCTCTCGCCCTCGATGTATTCCACCGAGACGGAGAAGAGATGCGGCAGGCATTGGGTGGGATGGCCGTTGATCTTGATTTCGGGGATGCGGCCTTTGATCCCCTGGGCCAGGCGGTCTTTGAGGGCCTTAATGCGCGGCAGGCGTTCGGGCATCTCCAGGCGGGCCATTTCCGCGGCCATGCCCATGCCCACGATGCCGATGAGGTTTTCCGTGCCGGCCCGGCGCTTGTTCTCCTGGAGGCCGCCGTCCAGCAGGGGCCACAGGGGCGTCCCCTTGCGGACGTAGAGCGCCCCTACCCCGGGAGGCCCGTAAAACTGGTTGGCTGCCAGGCTTAAGAGGTTCACTCCCAGCTCCTGCACGTCCACGGGGATGATGCCGGTGGCGGCCACCGCGTCGGTGTGCATCATCACCTTGTGTTTCTTGGCGATCTTGGCGATCTCGGCCACGGGCTCAAGCGTGCCGATCTCATTGTTGCCCAGCATGATGGAGATGAGAATGGTCTCGGGCGTAATGGCCTTTTCCACCGCGGCCGGGTCCACCAGGCCGTACTGGTCCACGTCCAGGGACGTCACCCGGTAATCCAGCAGCCGCAGTGTCCTCAGCGAGTTCAAGACCGCCTTGTGTTCGATGTTGGAGGTGATGATATGGCGGCCTTTCTCCCGAAGCCCGATGCCGATGCCTTTGAGGGCGTGGTTGACGGACTCGGTGCCGCCCGAATTGAACACCACCTCTTTGGGGTCGGCGTTGATCAGGGCGGCTACCCGGACCCTAGCCTCTTCGAGGGCCAGGGCGGCCGGCTGGCCTACATGGTTGTCGGTGGCCGGGTTACCGTACACGGTCTCAATATGCTTAATCATGGCCTCCTTCACCCGGGGGTGGAGGGGCGTGGCCGCAAGATGGTCGAAATAGATTACACCCATGGCAGCTTCCTTATCTTCCGAACCGGACCATTAGTGGTCGTGCTCATGCGGGATTTCCTTGCCGCAGAAGATGCACATGGGGGATTCTTCCTCCACCTGCTTCTGGCAGTAGGGGCAGTAGCAGCCTTCGCGTTGCTTATGGTGCGGTTCCTTGTCCAGATCGACGGCCGCAGGCACTTTCCCCGCTTTGCGGTCCATGTAATTCTTGATGGCGGAATGCAGGGCGTCCGCGCCCAGGTTGGAGCAGTGGAGCTTGTTGGGAGGCAGACCGCCCAAAGCTTCGGCGACGTCGGCGTTGGTGATCTTCATGGCCTCTTCCAGGGTCTTGCCTTTGGCCATTTCGGTGATCATGCTGGAAACCGCGATGGCCGCGCCGCAGCCGAAGGTCTTGAACTTGACGTCTACCAGGCGGTCATTTTCGACTTTGATATACACATTCATCATGTCCCCGCACACGGGATTGCCGACTTCGCCCACCCCGTCGGCGCTGATGATTTCGCCCACATTGCGAGGGTTCTTGAAATGTTCCATAACTATCGGGGAATATGCCATGTCCTTCTCCCAAGGTGATTTCAACCTATTTTTTCTATTATATTAAGATTTATGCGGATAAGGGTCAAGGTGTAACCGCTCATCCCCAAGATTTCTTTAGAATCTAGGCGCTCGTTCAACTGCGAACCGCGCGCCGCAGCCGGCGAAATTTTGCTGATCTATCAGGCTAATCGAGGTACAATCGTGACCAAGAGAGATGGTCACAGCCGTTGAGGCGGCGGGCCGGAGGCCCCCCCCACCGGATATTCTCAAACCTGAACGTTGCCGGTCAACGCCGGAGGGAACTGCAAATGCTGATACCCTGCTTACGGGCCCGGGCCTGGTTCGCCGATCCCGGGCTCAAGTTGGAACTGAGAACCCCGGCCAGCCTGCAATGGGACGAACATGGCGGGACCTTTGTCCTGAAGGTGGTCGATCTGGAGGTGCCCGAATCCGGCGCGGCAGACGCGGAACCGGGCCTAAACCTGGCGATGTTACTGACGCCGGCCGAGGCGCTCAGCCGCGGCCTCAAAGAATTCGCGGCCCGGCATGAACTGCCTCTGACCCCGCCCTCGGGCCCGGAATTGGCGGAAACGGCCCTGCTGGCCGCCTGCCACGTGCCCGGGAAAAACCTGTTCATCTTCGCTGAAGCCCCGGCCCTGGTGGCCACCAGGCGAGGCGGGACCGTAGAGCTCATGGTCACCGGCAACTTCCAGGCCCGGCGGGTGCCCTGCCGGGAGACCGACCTAATCATTCACCTGAGCAAAGCCGCCATGGCCCGGCTGGTCGCCTTTGTGCTCAGCCAGGTCCGAGGGGATTAAGCCAAAGCGGACTTTGCCGAGAGCGGCGCCGGGAAGACTCCGTGAACAATTCTTTAAACCGCCGGGGAGGAAAAATTCCCCCTGCCATAGGAGTGTCCTGCAAGGTTTTTGCTATTGGCGTGCCGGTAAATTTTCGTTTGAGAAAAAGTATAGCATTTGCCAAAAGTGCCTTCCGATTGCCTAGTTGATGTAGGGGCACGGCGTGCCGTGCCCTCGAAGGTTTGGGCATGGCTCGCCATGCCCCTACGGGAAATTATTTTTGGCAAATGCTATAACCCCTACAATTGATCATCTCGGGGAATTTACAAGGTTTTCCCCTCTACCCCCTGGGCCCCTTGGGGGGAGAGGGCAGGGTGAGGGGGGTGTCAGTCTAAGGTATCGAATCTGTAAAATATGATGAATTATCTCACAATATTGTAGTCTTCAAGAATTTTCCTTATTAATTTATTACCTACAGATTGAGGAATTAAATCATCAATTTTTACAGCTAATTCGTCATTACCTATAATATTGTTTGATTTAGAATAATAAACCACCCTATTTTGTTGATATGTCATCTTTTGATAATTAATTGAAACCATACTTAGTGACCTATTAATATCTGTATATTTACCATTTTTATGTGTTTCAAGAAACTTCTGTTTCCCAATATCAGTATATATATTTTTTACCAATACTTCTATGATATGGGTTTGGTTATCTATATTAATTAAATTCGATTTATAATACCAACTGCCTTCATCATTACTTGTAATAAATACCCAATCATTAATTTTTATGACAGTTATAGGAGTCGTATTCCGTATATAAACAATACCCATTGAAACAATTATAATAATTACTGATACTAAAATTACTTTTGTCTTAAATTTTAATTTTTCTAAACCAAACATATCCCCCCCTATGCGGGTATATAATGCACCCTAATTCACTAGATGAGAAATGTCTACGGGAAAATCCTCAGGTTCCAGGGGTGGAAGGGATATGGTGGACGCCGCCACACTGGCAAAATCTATGCTGGACACGTCTGCCTTTGCCCCCCTTTTTCAGGGGGGAGTTTGAAGTCCCCCTTTGGCAAAGGGGGATTTGGGTTTTATGGGATTAGGTTTTCATGGTAAAGCCCGCGGCCACGGTAGCCGAGGAAATCGAGACTCGGTCATAGAGGTGTCATGATGAACATCGGTTGGAGTCTTGTTATGGTACTGACGATCATGCTGGTGCAGCCCGCCGGCGGCCAAGACGCAGAGGCGATCAAGCTGCCGGCCCCGGCCAGGAAGGGAACGCTGTCGGTGCCGGAGGCCTTCGCAGTCCGGCGTACGGTGCGCGGCTTTGCGGCCCGGCCCCTGTCGCTGGCGCAAATCTCGCAATTGCTGTGGGGCGCGGACGGCACGAGCGACCCCCGGGGCCTTAGGACCTCGCCGTCCGCCGGGGCCACCTATCCCCTGGACCTCTACCTGGTGGTGGGAGAACGAGGCGCGCTCGATCTGGCCGCCGGGGTTTACCACTATCTGGTGGCGGAGCACGCGTTGCAGCCGGTGGCCCCGGGAGACTTGCGGCCCGCGGTGGTCCGGGCCTGCCTGAACCAGGCCTGGATGGCCGCAGCTCCCGTGCTGGTGGTGATCACCGGGGAATACCGCCGCTGCACGGGCCGTTACGGCCAGCGTGGGGTGCGCTACACCCACATGGAGGCCGGGAACGTCAGCCAGAACCTCTTCCTGGCGGCCGAAGACCTGGGCCTGGGAGCCGGCATCGTCGGGGCCTTCGAGGATGAGGCCCTGGCCCGGGCCTTAAAACTGCCCCCGGGCCGCGAGCCCCTCCTGGTCATGCCGGTGGGGTACAAGCACTAGGTGCAAAAAGCCCGGCTTACTTCTTTTCTTCCTCCGCTTTGGCGGGCTTATTCCCGGTGCGCCGCAGGTTGACGAAGCTGTTGAGCAGGTCAGTCCAGAAGGGAGCGCCCAGGGAGATGGCCAGGGTGGTCAAGATTATTCCGATAATCTTGAAGAATACCTGGTCCCGGCCGCTTGGCAACTCGCGAGGGTCGGCAGCCTTGGCCGCTTCGCCCGGTTTGGCCGGCTCGCCCCGCCACACCCAGCCGAGGGGCAATTTCGATTTATCAATTTCAGCCTGGATGGCCGTTTGGAGTTCTTGGGTGGTTTTAGCGGCCTGTTTGTCCTCAGGTGAAGGCTTCTTCTTGGCAAAATTTTCGGCCGAGGCCACCACTGCCGCCCGCAGCGCCTTATTCTGCCAAAGCATATTCCCCACCATGATGCTGTCGGCATTCAACAGGATACAGACGACTGCGGCCACCAGCAAGAGCCAGGCCTTGGCCCGGCGCTTAAACCAGCCTGAGATCCGGTCCATGGAATCATCGAACCACTTTTCGATGTTCTGCCTGGCCTTCTCCAGATCGCCCGCGGCCGCATCAATCAGCGGCAGCAACGCTCCCTTTATCCGGTTGTTGCCGCTGTTGAAAACGATCTCTCTCAGTTGTGAAAAGTCTTGGGGATTATCGGCTTTGGTGGCCGGAGCCAGGGTATCGAGCAGCGCGGTGACAAAAGTGCGGGAAGGAATGTAAGAAGGGAGATACTTCTTAATTTTGTCAAAGGGCTCCAGGCAGGCAGCTAATGAATCTTCGGTTTTCGGAGGATTGGGTTTCCCGGTCTTTGCTGCCGGCGCCACTGGTTGCTCCTTATCATAATAAAGCCCTCTGATCAGTGGATGCGTGTAAATGTCGAACACGTTCTGGGCATCGTAAAATAGCCCGGCGATGCCTTCCAGCAGGTAATTGGCGCGCAGGTTACGCCAGCGTTCGATGATATACTCGTTGATCATGGTGCAGATCAGAGTCAGGATCACATAAAAGAACGTCATGCCGATACAGAAATCGATGATGGACGAATCAACCATGGCCGCCTCCTTTGTTCTTCTCCGACTTCCCCGGGGATTGCCTTATCCCTCTTGTCGTTCCTGTTGCCGCCGCTGGGGCTCTCCAGTTTCTCCGGCTTGCCTTTTTGGGGTCCTCATCATTCTGATATTATGCAACATTATTTCCATAATTTTATCTAAAAGTATATGAGGAAATTCCTATTTTTGGCTTCCGGAATCCCTCATCGAGATCTTGGCCAGGATCATCTCAGGGGGGTGCGGCTGCCCGCCGCGTCATTGAGCCGCGAACGCGTCTCACCATGAAATTATCGAATGAGTCGGCACCGAAATAACGAATTTTGGGGGGAGGATTCCAGAAGCCGAGGGGAGGGGAAGCCCGGGTAAAGGCCTCGGCAGGGCCGGGTTTTACTTAAAAAAAACGGGAGTTTGGAAAATCGGCGCGCCGCCAAAAAAAAATTTAGCGCTGGGTCAAAACAGGAACAGGGAAAGACCGGCTGCCGCCGCGACGATCCACAGGAGATCCACCCTGAAGGCGATCAGGGCCAGGCTGGCGGCGGCCATCAGGGCCAGAGATTTGACATCGGTGAGGGTCGCGGCGCCCATCTGCACCGTCACCAGCACCAGCATGCCCACCAGGGCGGCCAGAATGCCCTGGATCACCGGGCGCATCAGCCGGGCCTCTTTAATCCGGTGATAGAACGGACTCAAGAAGATGATGATCAAGATGGGCGGCAGGAAGACGGCCGCGGTGGCGACCACGGCGCCCAGGAGGCCCTGCACCCGGTAGCCCACGAAGGTGGCGGTGATGATAATCGGCCCGGGGGTAACAAATCCCAGGAGGATGCCGTCCAGGAACTGTCGGAGGGTGAGCCAGCCCAGGTGGTCCACCAGGTCCCATTGCAGGATGGGGATCATGGCGTAACCCCCGCCGAACGCGACGACCGCGATCTTGAGAAAGGTTTCGGCCATCAGACCCAGCTTGGGGGCCAGATACCTTAAGCCTCTCACCAGAACCGCCAGGACCGTCAAGGTGAGCGCCAGTTGGCCAAGGATCAGGCCGACGGGGGGCTTCTGGCCGGGCAGGTCCGCATCGGCCGCGACCCGGTCCGGGAACTGCCTCAGACTGAGACTCAACCGCAAGAGGCCGGCCCCCGCGAAGACCAGGAGATAATTCGCCCGGAACCACAGGGCCGCCAGGGCTAAGAAAGCGATGCCCAGGTCAAGCCGGTGCCTTTTGATATTCTGGCCCAGGTGCCACACCGCCTGCAGCAGCAGTGCGATGACCACCGCGCCCAAACCGCGGGAAACCGATTTTACCCAGGCGATATTTCCATAGGTAAAATAGAGAAAAGAGAGGCCGAGCATGAGGACAAAGGCGGGGAAAATAAAACCCGCGGCGGCCGCCAGGGCCCCGGAGGTTCTCCTGAGACGGTAGCCGACATAGGTGGCCAACTGCACCACCGTAGCCCCGGGAACTATCTGGCACAGGGCCAGCCCGTCCAAAAATTCTTTCTGGTTCAGCCAGCCCTTTTCCTTGACTATCCGCTGCCGGATGGGCTCCACCATGGCCAGGCCGCCATAGGCGGTAAGCCCTAAATGTATGAAGGTTTTGGCTAATTCCCTCACGGATGGGGCGGTTGCCGCGGGATTTTCGTTCATAAAACTTGATTACCCCATCATGTGCTTACGCCCGGCACCCACCAGAGGGGCGGTACGCACCGCCCCTCTGGTGGCCCTAAAACTTCAAACTTTCCTGCTCACTGCTCACTCCCCGAATACCCGGGCAAAAATCTGGTCCACATGGCGGAAATAACGCTTCAGATCGAAGATCGCCGCTATTTCGGCCGGGCTCAGGTGTTGGCCGATCTCGGGGTCGGCCTGGACCAGTTGGGCGAATTCGCCGCCTTCCTGCCAGACCCGCATGGCCGGACGCTGCACCAGCCGGTAGGCCGCGTCCCGGGTGAGGCCCTTGTCGATCAGGGCCAGGAGCAGGGACTGGGAGAAGACCAGGCCATGGGTCAGGTTGAGGTTGGCCGCCATGTTCTCCGGATAGACCTGGAGATTTTTCAGCAGCCGGGTGAGCCGGGCCAGCATGAAATCCAGGAGCACGGTGGAATCCGGCGCGATGACCCGCTCCACCGAGGAGTGGCTGATGTCTCGTTCGTGCCACAGGGCCACGTTCTCCAAAGCCGCCAGCGCGTTGCCCCTCAGCACCCGGGCCAGTCCGCAGAGATTTTCCGAGAGGATCGGGTTGCGCTTATGGGGCATGGCCGACGAACCTTTTTGGCCCGCGGCGAACATTTCCTCCGCCTCCCGTACCTCGGTGCGCTGCAGGTGGCGAATTTCCAGGGCCACTTTTTCGACGCTGGCGCCGATCAGGGCCAGGGTGAGGAAGTATTCGGCGTGCCGGTCCCGCTGGAGGATCTGGGTGGAAATGGCCGCGGGGGTCAGCCCCAGGCGCCGGCAGACCCCGGCCTCCACCTCCGGCGGCAGTTGGGCAAAGGTGCCCACCGCGCCGGAGATCTTGCCCACCGCGATAGTCTTGCGGGCTGCTATCAGGCGGGCGCGCTGGCGCTGGAATTCGGCGTACCACAGGGCGAATTTCAGCCCCAGGGTGATGGGTTCGGCGTGCACCCCGTGGGTCCGGCCCACCATGACCTGGTCTTTGAAGGCATAGGCTCGGTCTTCGAGCACCCCCAGGAGTTCGTTCAGGTCGGCCAGGAGCAGGTCCGCGGCCTCGGTCAGGCGCAGGCCCAACGCGGTGTCCAGGACGTCCGAGGAAGTCAGGCCGAAGTGAAAATAGCGGCCGTCCTCGCCCAGACAGCCGGCCACCTGATCTACAAACGCGGCCACGTCATGGTGCGTCTTGGCTTCGATCTCCAGGATGCAGGTCACGTCGATCTGGGCCTTGGCCGCAGCGCGTGCCGGCACCTCCCGGGGAATCAGGCCGATCTCCGCCATGGCCTCCATAGCCGCCAGCTCCACCTTGAGCCAACTGGCAAACTTGTTCTCTTCGGTCCAGATCCGGGCCATTATCTCACGGCTGTATCGCGGAATCATACTGGCACCTCATGAAAAGAAATTTTAGCTCGTACCCACGGGAGAAACAGGTCAAGAGGCGAATCTGCTATCAGGGCGCAGAAAACCCGTGAGCATTAATAATTATAATCAGAAAAATTGGACTGTTAAAAGGAATTTAGCGGCAGGAGGGAATCCCGTTTCCAGTCATCTTCCAGCAAGGGCGGCAAACCCAGCCATCCGATCCCCGGGAGCGGATCGTTCCTTGCTTAAGATGCCTGTATCACTCGAAGGGTCTAGCAGGACTTCAACAATACATTCTTCTCGACCTGAGATATTTTCTCATATGTAAGGGGATAAAGTCCATGTCCGGAATACTTGCCAAGGTGGGCGGCGGGGTAATATACTCCTTAGGCAGAGCCTCAGGGGTCGGCCAAGTATACGCGTTATGATCGATTTCATCCCAGAGCAGGATTTGAGCCGTTTTCATCCATCCCCCTAGAGAGCTTTCGGATATCCTCGATAGCCCCTATAAAATATTGAGGTAACTTATATGTGGTTTTGAAATATATGTAAACCAAAAAATAGATCGGATTCAATTAGGGAATTCATTAATTTTGCCTTCGAAAATCCTAAAATTAGCTTCTTGAAAATTATTGCTAACTTCAATAGTTAGTTAAGTTGAGAAATGGAAGATAGGAGCCCTAGGGTGAGAGCTTTCCGGAAAAAAGAAAAGGTTTAGCCTATGCCTGTGTGGGGAGAACTTTTTGCCGATCCGGTGATGCAGGGCAAGGAGCCCGATCCCGAGCTTATGGCCCTGATTCCCGTGATGCAACAGGCCGGCTGCCGCCGGGTGCTGGACGCAGGCTGTGGCGTGGGCCGGCACCTGCTGCCCCTGTTGGCGGCCGGCTTCCAGGTCTGGGGAGTGGATTATGACGCCCGGGTGTTGCAACTCCTGCAAGACCGCCTGAAAAAGGCCGCAGTTGAGGCGGCTGGCCCCTACCTGGCCCAGGCCGACCTCAACCGGCTGCCCTTCGTCACCGGGGCCTTTGACCTGGCGGTGTCCATCAAGGTCATCAATCACGGCTCTGCCGCCACCTTCCGGGAATACTGTCGGGAGCTGGACCGGGTCGTCAAACCGGGCGGCCACCTGTTCATCAACGTCTCGCCCTGGGAGTTCGCCTTGAAGGTCAAATTGCCCCAGACCCGGGAGCTGGAGCCCGGCACCCTCGTGGACATCGCCACCCCGGACGGCGCCATGATCCACCACTTTCCCACCCCGGAGGAACTCCGGGACCAGTTTCCCGGCTACCGGCTACACCGTTGGGAAACCATTTTGTCCTCCATCCAGTTCATGGGCAATGTGGAAATGCCCCAACTAATTTTTTGGGGACAAAAAGGCAGGTAGCTGTCAGCTATCAGCGGTCAGCTTTCAGCCGAAACCGAAGTCTTTGTCTGGCCCCTGGTCCCTAACCCCTAATTCGGTCCCCGCCTATGGCCGATCACACAGACTCCCCCGTCCTGGTCAACCGGCAGCCCGGTTTGATGGCCATCGTCCTCAACCGGCCCCGGGTCCTCAATACCCTTAATCTCGAAATGATCCGGCTGCTGCGCCAGGCCTTCGACGAGGCCCGGGCCGCGGCCGGCGTGCGCCTGGTGTTGATCAGCGGCGCCGGCGAGCGGGGTTTTTGCGCCGGCGGCGACCTCAAGGAACTGACCGGGGCGGTCAAAGAAAACCAGGTTTCGCTGGCCGATCAGTTCTTTCAGGAGGAATACGCCCTGGACCTCTTGATCCACCGGTTTCCCAAGCCGGTGGCAGTGCTGGCCCCCGGCATCACCATGGGCGGCGGGCTGGGCCTGGCCGCCGGGGCCGATATCGTCGTGGCCACCGAAGCTACCCGCATGGCCATGCCCGAGACCCGCATCGGCTTTTTCCCGGACGTCGGCGCCACGGGCTGGCTGTTCGCCAAATGCCCGCCGGGCTACCCCGAGTACCTGGCCCTGACGGGGTACGAACTGATCGGGGGAGAGTGCGTGCGCCTGGGGCTGGCGACGCACCTGGTCCCGGCGGCGCGCCGGTCCGAATTGCAGCAGGCCCTGGAGCGTTGCGCTTTGAGTCTGCCCGCGGCCCGGGAGGCCGCCGCGGCGGCCCTGCAAGAGGTGCTGAGGCCGTTTGAGTCCCAGGATATCCCTCCCAACCCGGAATTGGACACCTGGGTGGCCGCGCGCTTCGCGGGGAAGGCCTCCTTAAAGGAGATCATGGCCGGCCTCGATCAGTGTAGCCTGGAATTGCCGCTCTGCACCGAGGTGCGCCGGCGTCTGGGGGAGCGCTCCCCCACGGCCCTGGCTGTGACGTTGCAACTGCTCCGGGCTAACGAGGGGCGGCCCTTACCAGAAGTCTTCCATCGGGAGGCCCTGGCGGCCCATTTCCTCATCACCCATCCCGATTACCTGGAGGGCATCCGGGCCCGCCTCCTCGACAAAGACGACCAGCCCCGCTGGCAGCCGGGCACCATTGACGAATTAGGAACCCTAACTGCGGTACCATAAGGAGAGCCCATGTTATATCAAAACATCCTGTTTGACCAAGAAGCCGGCGTCGCCACCATCACCTTTAACCGCCCGGACAAGCTCAATGCCCTGAGCCACGAGATGCTCTCCGAGTTCAAGGACGCGGTGGCGCGGGTGCGGCAGGACCCGGAAGTGCGGGTCTTGCTGCTCACCGGGGCCGGCCGGTCTTTCATCGCCGGCGCGGACATCAAGGTCTTCCTGGACTTCGACCCCCTGGCGGCCCGGGCCTTCGCGGCCTCGGCCCACGAGACCGGCTTCGCCCTGGAGGCCCTGGAGATTCCGGTGATCGCCTGTGTCAACGGCTTCGCCCTGGGGGGCGGGCTGGAGATGGCCATGGCCTGCGACTTCATCTATGCCGCGGACACCGCCCGCCTGGGCCAGCCGGAGATCAACCTGGGGATCATCCCCGGGTTCGGCGGCACCCAGCGCCTGGCCCGCCTGGTCGGCAAAGGCGCGGCCAAGGAGATGGTCCTCACCGGCCGCCTGGTCAACGCCGCGGAGGCCAAGGCCCTGGGGCTGGTGGCCCAGGTCTTTCCGACTGATACCTTTATGGCGGAATGCCTCAAGGTGGCGCGGTCCCTGGCGGCCAAGGGCCGGGTGTCTCTGCGCGCCGCCAAGCAGGCCATCGACCGGGGCTTCGACCTGGATCTGAAGAACGCCTGCCTCCTGGAGGTGGACGCCTTTGCCCTGTGCTTTGCCTCGCCGGACGCCCACGAGGGGGCCAGGGCCTTCCTGGAAAAGCGCCAGCCGAATTTTTTATGAGCCGTAAGCCGTAGGCAGGGAGCCGTAGAAGCGGTCGGTGGCAAGGGATATTTGGGGGCCAACTTGCGGCCCGCGGCCGATTCCGTTAAAATCTGCCTAAATTATGTCTCATACTAAAGAAGCTATGCAGATACCGCGCCAACCCACCCGGGCCATCTTCGTCGGCCCGGTCCAGATCGGCGGCGGGGCCCCGGTGGTGGTGCAATCCATGACCAACACCGACACCCGGGAAGTCGAAGCGACCTTGGCCCAGATCAGGCGCCTGGCCGCGGCGGGCTGCGAAGTGGCCCGCCTGGCCGTGCCCGATCAGGACGCGGCGGCCGCCTTCGGCGCCATCAAGCGGGAAAGCCCCCTGCCCCTGATCGCCGACATCCACTTTAATTACCGCCTGGCCCTGGCCTCTCTGGAGCAGGGCGCCGACGCCATCCGCATCAACCCCGGCAACCTGGGCGGCGCCGAAAAAACCAAGCTAGTGGTGGAGGCCTGCCGGGAGCGGGGTATTCCCCTGCGCCTGGGGGTGAACGCCGGCTCATTGGAGGCCGATCTGTTGGCCCAATACGGCGCGCCCACCGCCCCCGCGCTGGCCGCCAGCGCCATGCGCTGGGTTGAGCAATTCGAAGCTTGGGGTTTTTTTAATTTTAAAATTTCGCTCAAATCCTCCGATGTCTTAACCACGGTGGCAGCCTACGAGGAACTCTCCCGCCACACGGACTATCCCCTCCACCTGGGCGTGACCGAAGCCGGCGGCCTCATCGCCGGCACGGTAAAATCCGCTCTGGGCATCGGCATGTTGCTGGCCAAGGGCATCGGCGACACCATGCGGGTGTCGCTGACCCGGGACCCGGTGGAAGAAATCCGGGTGGCCTACGAGATCCTCAGAGCCCTGCATTTAAGGGAACGGGGGGTGGAATTGATCTCCTGCCCCACCTGCGGCCGCTGCCGCATCGACCTGTTCTCTCTGGCCGAAGAAGTCGAACGCCGCCTGCTGGCCGTGACCGCGCCCCTTAAGGTGGCCATCATGGGCTGCGTGGTCAACGGCCCCGGAGAGGCCCGGGAGGCCGACGTGGGTATCGCCGGCGGCGCCGGCGTGGGGCTGCTGTTCAAGAAAGGCGAAGTGGTGCGTCAGGTGCCCGAGGCCGAACTTTTGCGCGTCCTGCTCACCGAAGTGGCGGCCCTCACCGGCCAGGCGGTGGAGTTGCCGGAGAAGGATTAAGCGGCAGCCGGAGCCACCCTGCAGCAAAATATTTCATTAAGGCAATTCCCTGTAGGGGCACGGCGTGCCGTGCCCTTTTCGCTTGCCGTAAGAATTCCCCAAATTTCGCCGCGACTGACATAAGCCCAGATTAAGCCATTTGGAAGGGTAAAATCAGGGATAGCCCGATTTACTCGGGGCTTGCTTCCGGAGAATAATCAAAACTGCCGTAGTAGAGAAGACCGGAGGTAGTTCGCCTTGGCCCGGAACAATGGGAATTTCCTGAGAAATTGCTTGACAAGGATTGGAAAAGCCCTTACACGGTAACAGAGGACCCGGCGATTAGCCTCGCCTGGCCGGCCTTGGCGCGCGGCTGGGAACGCCTGGGCAAATTAAGCATCTGCGAAAGGATGGGTAAGATGAGAATCCTCGCCTGCATCATGGGAATTATTCTGGCTTCTGCCGGCCTGGCGGCGGCCGTGGACCAGCCCACCCAGCTCGAGGTCCTGGCCCTGGCCGGGTCTACGGGTTACGCCCCCTATAAGGGCATCATCAGGAACTGTACCAGGTACGAGGTCTCCATCCCTTCGAAAAACAGCCTCGGCACCGTGACCATTCCGCCTTTCGGCTGGATAGAATATATCACCTGGGCTCAGAAAGCGGACGTGACGGCCTATCGCGACGGCCAGCCGTTTTATTGCCTGAAAATCCAGGCCAAACCCCAGCAGTTCCCCTTCATGTGCAAGAAATACGATTTCATGGAAGAGATCGTCAAAGTGGAGGAGCCCCGCGCCACGCCCACCAAGCTTAAGCGCCGCATCAAACGCAAGGCCAAAAGACCGCCCTGCTAAGTTTAGGATCATTTTTGCAAAAAAAGCCCGGCTCGCGCCGGGCTTTTTTTCGGGGTCGCCCCTCAATCCGCCTCATCATCATCTCTGGCGCCGTAAATCACCACCGCGGTTTTACCTTCCTCCGCCCAATCAAACAGCCATTCAATATATGGCTGTTCCACGTGAATACAGCCGTGCGTCGCCCAGTCTTTCTTCACTCCGGGCTCAGGCACTTCTCCTTCGTGAATGGCTCTTTTGCCCTTAAAATCGAAAAATATGGAGTACGGCATGGGGGTATCGTAGGTGCGGGAATAATAATCGGCATCCTTCACCCTTACCACATAGATTCCCGGCGGGGTGGGAGTTTCATCATCGCCGGTGATGAGGGGAAATTCGTCCAGCTTTTTGCCGTGTTCGTAGGCGACTCCGGCCTGCCTGATTTGATCAATCCAAATCACTTTTTCATACTGTTGGAACACGTCTAGAGCAGGAGATGGGAGGGCGGAGAGAAGAATGCAGAGAATGATGACCAGGCAATAACTAGATTTCTTCATCAATTCAACTGTAGGGGCGGACCTGAGTGTCCGCCCTCAAGCAAGTCCGCCCCTAAGGGCTAAACCGGCCGGGCCACCGCCCGGCTGACGTTTTGCAGGATATCCAGATAGACCTCGGAGTAGTTCATCTGTCCCTGCCGAAGCGCATAAAAGGCGTTCAGCATCAGGGAGGCCACCATGAGATTGGTGAACAGCAGTTGGGGGGCGCCGGCCGCCATCAGTTCTTCGCAGGACATGGTGGCGGGGTTTTGGTCCTGGGGCGCGGCAATCTCGGGATGGTAGCGGGTGAGAGCCGGGGTGAGGTCCTGGCCCTGCTTGCGGACGTAGATCTGGACGTTGCCGTCTTCATAATCGTTGCCGCCGGAGATCAGGGTAAGATCGGCCAGATTGGCGGCATGGCGGCTCACCAGGCCGCGGGAGGCGTGGTTGTCCACCATCAGGAAGACCAGGTCGCCGGGGAGGATGAGCCGGGCCGCGTTGTCTTCGGTCACATATTCCGGCGCCGACCGGAAGGCCAGGGCCTCGAACTCCTGGGCCAACTCCAGGGCCTTGACTTCGGCCTTGTTGCCCAGGCGGGAGAAGGCCTGGCGCGCAGCATTGCTGCGCTCGAACCGGTCGCCGTCGATGAGGGTGAGGCGGGCCGGCTCATTGGCATATTGCAGGAAGCGGCAGAGAAAGGGAAGCAGGGCGCAGCCGATGCCCCCGATGCCGATGGCCTTGATTTCCAGCATAATAGCTCTCAACTTTCCGCGGTCAGTGACTATCGGGTCAATGGCCTCAGGATATTGCCTTGATTTCAGGCCTGACCCAGTTCTTTCGAGCGCGCCGCGGCCGCGGTGACCGCGTCCATGACCGCGCCCCGAAAGCCGCTGCATTCCAGGGCATGGAGGCCGGCGATGGTGGTGCCGCCCGGCGAGGTCACCATGTCCTTCAACAGGGCCGGGTGCAGCCGCTCTTCCAGGCAGAGGCGGGCCGAGCCCAGCACGGTCTGGGTGGCCAGGGTCAGGGCCAGGGGGCGGGGCAGGCCCATTTTGACGCCGCCATCGGCCAGGGCCTCGATGAAGACGGCCACAAAGGCCGGGCCGCTGCCGCTCAAGCCGGTGACCGCATCCATCAGCCGCTCTTCGATTATCACGGCCTGACCCACGGCCCCAAAAAGTTCCAGGCCCAGGGCCAAGTCTTCCGAAGTGGCGCCGCGCCCTGGGGCCAGGGCCGCCATCCCGGCCCCCACCAGGGTGGGGGCGTTGGGCATGACCCGGATCAGCCGGGATTCGGGCAAGGCCGCTTCCAGGACTTGCAGGGGGACCCCGGCGGCGATGGAAATCATCAGGTGCCAGGGCCGGGCGAACTCCTTGACGCCGGCCAGGACCGCGGGCATTACCTGGGGCTTGACCGCCAGCACCACCACCGGGGCGTGCATCACCTCCGCGGTATCCAGGGCGGCTTCCACCCCCAGTTCATCCATCTGGGCCTGCCGGGCCGGGTCCGGGTCATAATAGACCAGGTTCTCCCGGGTCACCCGGCCCCCGGCCAGCAGGCCCCGGATGATGGCCCCGCCCATGCTGCCGACCCCGATGAAACCCAGCTTGCTTTCCGCCAACCGCGTTTTTGCCAGTTCTGTCATTGACACGGACCCCGTCTGCCGTATATTTGGTAATAGCTATTGTGGCATACCTGGCCGGAGGATTGCATGGAAAAAGTTAAGCCGGGCCTGACCCGGCCGGCGAGGCGGAGTAAATCAGGAGGGCAGAAAGCATGAGGTCTGCAAGAGACCGGAAACTCTCCCTTGTTAAGGTCTGCCTGATCGTCTGCGGCCTCCTGGCCTGGGCCGGAGCCGGTCTGGCGGCCGACGCCGGCGCGCTGCCGGCCGGGGATTGGAACCGGAGCAATCTGGAGCGGATCAAGGTTCCCGCTGGGAACGCCTTGACCTTTGCGGTCCTGGGGGATAACCGCAGCAATCCCGCGGTCTTCGAGGCAGTTCTCAAGCGCCTGGACCAGGAGCCCGGCCTGGCCTTTGCCATCGACGTGGGCGACCTGGTGGAGAGCGGCAGCCCGGAGAGCTTCGGCGACTTTCTGAGCCGGGTCCGCCGCCACCTGCGCCTGCCCCTGCTGACGGTGATCGGCAACCATGATCTGGACCAGGAACGGAACTCCGCGGTGTATCGCGGGATTTTCGGCCCCGATCACTATGCCTTTCAGATCAAGGACAACTATTTCATCGTCATCAACGACGTGGAGCCCGGCGGCGAGTCCGAGTGGGGCTGGCTGGAGGCGGAGCTGAAAAAATCCCAGGCTTACCAGACCCGCCTGGTGTTCCTGCATATCCCGCTCTTTGACCCCCGGGAAGGGCAAAAGCCTCACGCCCTGCCGGAGGCGGCGGGAGCCAGGCTGCTGGAACTCTTCGCCCGCTACGGGGTCACCCGGGTCTTTGCCGGCCATATCCACGGCTACTTTGACGGGACCTGGGACGGAGTCCCCTACACCATCACCGCCGGGGCCGGGGCCCCCTTATACGGCACCGATCCCCAGCATTTTTTTTATCACTACCTCAAAGTCACCCTGGAAGGGGGAAAGATACGCATCCAGGTGCAGCGCATCTCTGCGGAAGGACGGCCATAACGATATGCCTTCAAGACCTATTTTGGCGATTACCATGGGCGACCCGGTGGGCGTGGGGCCCGAGATCATCATCAAGGCCCTGGCGGACGCCCGCATGTACCAGATCTGCCGGCCGCTGATCATCGGCGACCTCAGCGCCCTGGAACGGGCCCGCCTGGCCCTGGACCCGCATCTCACCATCAACCTGGCGGACCGCCCGGGGATGGGGCGCTATCAGTCGGGAACCCTGGACCTCATGGCCCTGTCCCAACTGGGGCCTAAAGACCTGGAATACGGCCGCCCCACCCCGGCTTCCGGTGCGGCCATGGTCAGCTATATCCTGGCCGCCATTGATCTGGCCCAGTTGCAAAAGGTCTCAGGCCTGGTCACCGCGCCCATCAGCAAGATTGCCATGAAACTTTCGGGTTACGACTATCCCGGCCACACCGAGCTTTTGGCGAAGAAAACCGGCACCCCCGAGTTTGCCATGATGCTGGCCGGGGGCGACTTCCGGGTGGTCCTGGCCACCATCCACTGCGCCCTGGCCGAAGTGCCCAAGCGGCTCACCCAGGAGGGCCTGGTGCGGCTCTTTCATCTCACCAGCCGGGCCCTGGACCGGGACTTCGGGCTGGCCGGCGTGCCTTTGGGGGTGGCGGCCCTCAACCCGCACGCCAGCGAAGACGGCATGTTCGGCCACGAAGAGGCCGACATTATCATCCCCGCGGTCAAGGAGGCCCAGGCCGCTGGCCTGGCGGTGGAGGGCCCCTTCCCGGCCGACACCCTGTTTTGGCGCCACTACCACGGGGAGTTTGCGGCCATCATCTGCATGTACCACGACCAGGGACTCATCCCGCTGAAACTGTTGCACTTCATCGACGGGGTCAACGTGACCCTGGGCCTGCCCATCATCCGCACCAGCGTGGACCACGGCACCGCCTATAACCTGGCGGGCACCGGGCGGGCCGTCCCGGATAGCCTCAAGGCCGCAATTACCATGGCCGCAGAGATGGCGAAGCGGAGATTCGGGGGGAAATAAATGACTTGGGGGAAAAGGGCTAAGGGCGGGGTGACCCCGCCCCTACATGAACGGCTAAAGGTCAACATCACCCATCAGCGCCGGTCCTGGGCCGGATGAAGTACAAAGTCCCGAAGGCATGGGGGTCCACGTGATGCTGCTCAACGTCATAGTGCGAAACATAGCCGACGTCATAATCCTCGCCTTCGGACAGGCCCATAGCCCGGTCCATATCCCCGTCGGTGATCATGACGAGAGCCTGGAGAAAGGCCGCCCCGCCGTTCCTGGCGGTGGGATCGAGGGCAAATACCGCCCCGCAGTCGCAGAACCCCCCGGCAAAGTCGTACCACTGACCGCCTTCCACCTCCACCGGCCGTAGAATTTTCACCCCGCAAAAGGGGCACAGGGCCGCCTGCGTACGATCTTGGAATAACTTCGGCATAACCTATACCTCGCATAAACTTAAACCGGTAGACTCTACCCGGGTCGAATTCAAGCCACCGAATCGGGAAAACCAGGGAAAAATGAACGCTTGCTCCCTTTATTATCCCTGATTTCTCCAAATACGCAAATGTCTCTTCTCTCTATTGACACCCGGAGGGCTTGCTCTTACATTGTTCTCACCGAGTACATTAACGGGAGGTACACATGGGTCAGAAAGTCATTTCCTTTTCGGACCAGGAGCAGATGAAAGTCGAGGCCATCGTCATCGATAAAGATGGTGATGATGCCTTGCGGTATCTGGCCGACTTGTTGGATCGCCTCAAGGGACATCCCGGCCACGCCTGCGGCCCCAAAGTGGCCGAAACCCCTCCGGGACACGGTTAAGACGCTGAGGCCGGTAAGCTAGTACAGCGCCGTAAGCGACCCGTAACCGCTCCAGGCTGAGATCCACACTGGATGGGCTGGCCCGGCCGCTTGCCGTGCGGCCCGTTCTCCAACCTCCACTCCAGACGCTGCCCACGGCGCGTCGCCGATTAAAAGGAAGGTGAAAGTCATGGCAGACAGGCAGATCGCGTTTACGGACCAGGAAATTATGCAGATTGAAGCCATTGTCATCGATAAGGACAAAGAAGAGGCCATCAAGTATCTGGCCGCCCTGGTGGACCGGCTGAAGGGCCATCCCGGGCACGCCTGCGGCCCCAAGTCAGCTTAATTAAAGGGTTTATCCACTCTCAGTGGCTGCCCGAGAACCCATGGCAAGGCTGGCGCTGGTAGCTGACACCCATGCTTACCAGGCCGGCCTTCCCGCGTTATTGGCCTTCTTTCAGGCCCAGGGGTTGCACCACCTGGCTTGCCTGGGGGATTGTCCGCCGGAACCGTTCCGGCCGTGGCTGACGCTGGACCCAGCCAACCGTCTGTACTGGGTGTACGACGTCTTCGGACCCCAGATGCCCGAAGCCACCGCCTGCGGCGTGGCCCTGGAACTGGAAGGACGCATCTTTCTGGCCCACACCCGGGCCTTGATCTGGACCCACTTTAATGAACGCGTCCGGGCCTACGGGCACGGGGCCCACACCTACCGCCCGCCCTTGCTGGCCTGCCACGGACACACCCACGTGCCCTGCGTCACCCGCTTTACGCCGCCCTTCAGCCGTCTGCTTTACACCAACGACGCGGTGCGGCCCCAGGAATTTCGGGAGCGCCAGGCCTGCCTGACCCTGGAACCGGACACCACCTACCTCATCGTGCCGGGGGCCTTCACCCTGGAGGAACAGCGGCATCCCACTTTCAGCTTTGCGGTCTTGGACCTGGTCGCTTCCCGGGTGGCCATGGTATCCCTCCGGGACCTGGCCGCCCTGGAATCAGTGGAGCTGTTCCCGCCGGAGTAAACCTCCGACAACTTCGCCTCCCGTCGTGGGAATCAGGTAGCCGCAGGCTTTAGCCTGCGCTGCGGCGCCATTTGCTGTCAAGCCGCCAAGAGCCGGATGGCCGGGCCTGGAATCAACCTAACCGAACTCGGGATTCCTGACCTTATCGGGGCCCGATTTTTCTTCACTGAAAACTGAAAACCGGAAACTGGAAACCGATTTCTCATATTAAGGGTTGAAAGATAGGGCAAATTCATTTACAAAAGTGAGGTTGCCTTTTCCGGAGTGTGCCCCGTGACTACCCCCAGGCTCAAGGCCATTCGCAACATCGGCATTATTGCCCACATCGACGCCGGCAAGACCACCTTGACCGAGCGCATTCTCTATTATACCGGCCGCACCCACAAGATGGGCGAGGTCCACGACGGCGCCGCGGTCATGGACTGGATGCCCGAAGAGCAGGAACGGGGCATCACCATCACCGCCGCGGTGACCACCTGCCAGTGGAAGGGCTGCGTCATCAATATCATCGACACGCCGGGCCACGTGGATTTTACCATCGAAGTGGAGCGCTCGCTCCGGGTGCTGGATGGGGCCATCGGGGTCTTCGACGCGGTGGGCGGGGTAGAGCCCCAGTCCGAGACCGTCTGGCACCAGGCGGACAAGTATAAGGTGCCCAAGCTGGCCTTCATCAACAAGATGGATCGCATGGGGGCCAATTTCTGGGCCGCGGTGGATTCCATGCGCGACAAGCTGGGCGCCTATCCCCTGGTCCTCACCATCCCCTGGGGCGAAGAAGAGCGCTTCCAGGGCGTCATCGACCTTTTAAGCCTGAAGGCCATCCGCTGGCGGGATGAAACCCTGGGCACGGACTTCGAAGTGGTGGATATCCCCGCCGACTACCAGGGTCCGGCCGAGAAGGCCCGGGAGGCCCTGGTGGAGGCCGTGGCCGAAGTGGACGACGAGGTCATGGAGATTTACCTGGCCGAACAGGCCTTGTCCGTGGAGGCCCTCAAAGCCGGCATCCAGCGGCTCACCCTGGCCCTCAAAGGCGTCCCCACCTATTGCGGCTCCGCCCTGCGCAACAAGGGCATCCAACCCCTGCTGGACGGTGTCAAGGATTTCCTGCCCAATCCCACCCAGGTGCCGGCGATTATCGGCCAGAACCCCCACACCGGCGACACCGAGAGCCGTCCGCCCCGGGACGACGCTCCCCTGGCCGCCCTGGCCTTCAAAATCATGGTGGACCAGAACCAGCGCCTCACCTATGTGCGCCTCTATTCCGGCACCCTGAAGTTCGGCCAGGAGGTCTATAATTCCATCAAGGGCACCTCCGAGAAGGTGGCCCGGATTCTGCGCATGCACGCCAACAAGCGGGAACCCCTGGAGGAGGCCCACGCCGGCTCCATCGTGGCTCTGCTGGGCCTCAAGGCCACCACCACCGGGGATACCCTGTGCAGCCGCCAGCATCCCATCGTACTGGAGCCCATTTCCTCCTATGTGCCGGTGATCTCTCTGGCCATCGAACCCGTTACCCGGGACGACCAGGAACGCCTGGGGCCGGCCCTGGCCCGGGTCTCCGAAGAAGACCCCAGCCTCCGGATTCACGTGGACGAAGACACGGGCCAGACCCTGCTGTCCGGCATGGGCGAGTTGCACCTGGAAGTCATCACCCACCGCCTGGAGCGGGAGTTCCACACCCACGTGCGGGCGGGCCGCCCCCAGGTGGTGTACCGGGAAACCATCGCCAAGAGCGTGGAGGAAACCGGGGTCTTCGACCGGGAACTGGCCGGCAAGCACCATTTCGCCGAAGTCAGGCTCTCCCTGTCCCCCCGGCCCCGGGGTCGCGGCAACTCCTTTGTGTCGCTGTTGCCCGAAGGCCACCTGGCGGCCGGGTTCGTGCCGCTGATCGCCCAATCGGTGGCCGAAGCCCTGGAAGGCGGCGCGGTTTACGGCCATCCCGTCGTGGACGTGGCGGTGGCCTTGACCGACGCCACCGTCCGGGAGGGCCAGACCTCCGAGATGGCCTTCCGGGTGGCGGCCATGACCGCGGTCAAGCAGGGCCTCCACCAGGGCCAGCCCCAGTTGCTGCAACCCATCATGAAGGTCGAGATCATCGCCCCGGAGGAGTTCACCGGCGAGGTCATCGGCGATTTCGCCTCCCGCAAAGGCAAAGTCGAGCACCTGCTGGCCAAGGGCCCGGTGCGGATCATCTCAGGGCTGGCCCCGCTGTCCGAGATGTTCGGATACGCCACCGCCCTGCGTTCCCTGACCCAGGGCCGGGGCACCTTTACCCTGCAATTCGACCACCACGGCTACGTGGAGAGATAGTTCGCCGTAGTTCGCCGTAGGGCGGGAAAGCGAAGCGCATCCCGCCTTCAGTCAACCAAAAACCTATGAGGCGCTTGCAAATATAGGGCGGCCTGTGGCCGCCATAAATAATTGGCGCGGGCTGCCCCGCTGCGTAGGGTGCGCACCGCGCACCATTTTCTTTTTTACCGGCAAGCCTTGGAGCCGATTTGTTATAATAATCCAGCCATTCACCCTACCCATGATTTCAAAGGAGAATCTGTCCATGCCCATAGAACAAACTCTATCCATGATCAAACCCGACGGCGTCAAACGCGGCCTCATCGGCGAAGTCATCGGCCGCTTCGAGAAGGCCGGCCTCAAGATCCGCGCCATGAAGATGCTGCACCTCTCCCTGAACCAGGCCCGGGCCTTTTACGCGGTGCATAAGGAACGCCCCTTTTTCGACAGCCTGACGCAATTCATGAGTTCCGGCCCCATCGTGGCCCTGATCCTCGAAGGCGACAACGCCATCCAGGTCAACCGCGACCTCATGGGCGCCACCGACTACCGCAAGGCCGCGCCCGGCACCATCCGGGCCGATTTCGCCAAAGAGATCGAAGCCAATATCGTCCACGGCTCCGACGCCGTGGAGACCGCTCAGGTCGAAATCGCCTTCTTTTTCAACGCTCTGGAACGGGTGTAACCCGCGCGGGGCGGTCTCTCGCTGACCCCCTGCCTCAGACTTGCCCTCGCAGGGGCGGGGTCACCCCGCCCCTGGTTTCGTTTGTACTCCTGATCGCTGCCCCAACTTGACAATTCTGTCTTCCATCCCCATGTTAAATGTAGGTATAACGGCTTTAAGCGCCCCAGGTTTGGGTTCTTAAAGGCCTGATTTCAAGAGGCTCCTCCTCTCCGGGGAGCAAGGGAGATGGGATGGCTATGCCTTCCGAAGAGTTTGCCAAGGTGACCAGGAAAGCCTCGGCCCGCATACCCACCGCGGAAGGCGAATTCCAGCTGCACTGTTACCTCAGCCATCGGGATCACAAGGAGCATCTGGCCCTGGTACGGGGGCAGGTTAAAGGCGGCGAGAACGTGCTGGTCCGGCTGCATTCGGAATGCTTTACCGGCGACGTCCTGGGGTCCCGGCGCTGCGACTGCAACGAGCAGTTGCATCTGGCCATGCAGCGGATCGGTGAGGCGGGTTCGGGCATTGTCTTGTACCTGCGCCAGGAGGGCCGGGGCATCGGCCTCATCGATAAACTCAAGGCCTATAATCTGCAGGATGCGGGTTATGACACCGTGGAGGCCAATCTCCTCTTGGGCCACGCCGAAGATGAACGCGAGTATTCCGCCGCGGCCCTGATTCTCCAGGATCTGGGGGTACATTCCATCCGCCTGCTCACCAATAACCTTCACAAAATCGAGAGCCTCACGGCCTGGGGGATCAAGGTAACGGACCGCCTCCCTTTGCAGACGCCGGCCCATGCGGAAAACTGCACCTATCTGGCCACCAAGGCCAGGCGCATGGGGCATCTGCTCGGGCTGCCTCAAGCATCAGCCGCCCCGGCCGCTTCTCCGGGAGAACATTTCACGATTATGGAGGAAGTCCGGGCCAGCCTTAAAGGCTCCGAGGCTCACCGGCGCCGCACCGGCCGCCCCTTCGTTACCCTCAGTTATGCCCAGAGCTTGGACGGCAGCATCGCCGACCGTCCCGGGCATCCCTTGGCCCTCAGCGGCTCGGAATCCCTGGCCATGACCCACGGCCTCAGGGGCTCCCACGAAGCCATTCTGGTGGGCATCGGCACGGTGCTGGCCGACAATCCCCGCCTCAGCGTCAGGCTGGCGCCCGGCCAGGACCCCCAGCCCATAGTGGTGGACAGCCGGTTGCGCTTCCCGCCTTATGCCAATTTACTGAAGAGTTCCCGTTCCCCCTGGATTGCCACCGGCCCTGGCGCCGACGCCGAGCGGCAACAGGCCCTCGAGGCGGCCGGGGCCCGGGTCCTGCGGGTGCCGGGCAGCAACGGCTGGGTCGACCTGGGCAACCTCCTGGGAAACCTGGGCTCCATGGGCATCAACAGCTTGATGGTGGAGGGAGGAGCCCAGATTATCACGAGTTTTCTCGCCTCCCGCCTGGTGGACCAGGTGGTCCTGACCATCGCCCCGCTGCTCGTCGGCGGCCTTCGGGTCGTGGACCAGCCGGGGTATTCGCCCCGGCGGCGCCTGCCCCGCCTCAAGAACCTCAGCTACCAGCAACTGGGAGATGACCTGGTGCTGCACGGGAAGCCCGACTGGGATAATTGAATGGAGCGACAAGCCCTTTATTTCACCGCGCCCCGGCAGGTGGCGGTGCGGGCGGAACCTCTGCCCTCGCCGTCCTTTGGCCAGGTACTGGTAAAAACCATTATTTCAGCCATCAGCCCGGGCACCGAGCTCCTAATCTACCGCGGCCTGGCGCCGGCGGACCTGGCCAAGGACGAGACCATCACCGCCCTGGCCGGGGATTTCTCTTTTCCCCTGAAATACGGCTACGCCGCGGTGGGTCAGGTCGTCGAAGTGGGCCGGGGCGTGGCCCCCGGCTGGGAGGACCGGCTGGTCTTCGCCTTCCATCCCCATGAAAGCCACTTCCTGGCCACTCCCGACGAGCTGCTCCAGTTGCCGTCGGATCTGGCCCCCGAAGATGCGGTGTTCTTCCCCAACATGGAGACCGCGGTCACCTTCCTGCTGGACGGCCAGCCCCTCATGGGAGAACAGGTGGCCGTCTTCGGCCAGGGCATCGTAGGGCTCCTCCTCACGGCCCTGCTGTCCCGCTGGCCCCTGTCGGTCCTGCTGACCCTGGACCTCTATGCCAAGCGCCGCCTGCTCTCGGAAGACCTGGGGGCCCACGTCAGCCTGGACCCATCAACACCGGAAACTCTGGCGCGGATGCTCAGCCATCTCCAGGGCAACGGCCCCTATCCCGGCGCGGACCTCTGCTACGAGGTGTCCGGCAACCCCGCCGCCCTGGACCAGGCCATCGCGGCCACGGGGTTCAGCGGCCGGGTGGTCATCGGCTCCTGGTACGGCCTCAAGCGCTCCGACCTCAACCTGGGCGGCAGCTTCCATCGCAGCCGGGTGCGGCTCATCGGCAGCCAGGTCAGCAGTATCTCCCCTGAGCTTACCGGCCGCTGGAACAAGACCCGACGCTATCAGGTCACCTGGCAGATGCTGGGCCAGGTCAAACCGGCGCGCTTCATCACCCAGCGGTTTCCCCTGGCCGAAGCAGGCCGGGCTTATGAATTGATTGACCAACACCCGGAAGAGGTCATTCAGGTAATTCTGGAGTATTGAGTTTTAATTTTTTGTTTTAGGTTGGTTCATAAGACAATAGTTTTATTGTATCTTAAAAATATTAAGTAGGAAATAAAAATGACATTATTAATTACAATGGCTACGAAAAGCGGAATTGTTATGGGAGCCGATTCAAAGATTTCAATGTGGGACCCAAAAAAGAAGGTGTTTACTTCTGATAGATCGTATGCAACTAAAATAATAGCAATAGAAGACCACCATATGGCTGTATCATTTTGGGGACTATTGGATATTCACTTAAAAAACAATACAGGGACGATCAGAAGGCATCTGATCGATAATATATTCAAGAATTTCTCAGCTTCCCTTTCAAAAGACGACGATGTTGATACTGTTTCTGAGAAATTTCGAGATTACTTGAATAAAACAGTGGATTTTTCAAAATTAAGTGACTTCCCTTTCGGTGTTCATATGGCAGGCTATATATCAGAGAATGGCACGAAGAAGCCAAAAATAAGACATGTATGCCTGAGTCCCGGGGACAACAAAGACCCTAATCAGCAAGATATAAGCAAATTCAAGAGCAATGATGAATCCAATAATTGCAGCGAGCCTCCTTATGCAATGGTTTTCAATGGTTTCTATTATATAGTTAACGCATTGGTAAATTGGATTAGACTATACCATAGCGACATCTATTCGATGTTCACTCCCCAAAAAATGAATATAGGTCAAGCCATCAGTCTTACAAAATATTTAATTAATATTACTAAAGGTTTTCAGACCTATGTACGTGCCCCAAAACTAGTTGGAGGAAGCGTTAAGATACTTGCCATCAATGAAAGAGGCCAATTCTCTTGGCACAATCAAGAATCCAATCTATTCAAGTAAAGCCAGATCTCACCTCCCGCTTGAAATCGAACCTCCAAGGAGCGCATCATGCACAGGTACACACTGGCGGTAACCCGAGACTTCGTGGCCCGGCATTTTCTTGTGGGCGGCGATTGGGGCGGCGAAAATGAACTCCATTCCCATCATTACCGGGTCGAAGTGCAACTGGAAGGCGGTAATCTGGATAAACACGGTTACCTGGTGGATATTGTGGCCGTCGAGGCCCATCTGCAAGAGCTGGTGGCCTATTACCGCGACCAGACTTTAAACGAGCTGCCGGAATTCGCCGGACTCAATCCCAGCATCGAGCACTTTGCCCGCCTCCTCTGCCAGGAAATCCTGAGCCGCGTCACCGAACCCCTCGATGCGGTGATGGTGCGAATCTGGGAAAACGACATCGCCTGGGCGGCCTACCGCGAGGAACGGTAGTGCATGTCGGCCTGCTGATTTACGGCAGCCTGGACACCCTCTCCGGCGGCTTCATCTATGACCGCCGCCTGGTCAGCTATCTGCGCCGGCAGGGCGACCGGGTGGAAGTCATCGCCTTACCCTGGCGCAGCTACGGCACAAGCCTGCTGGACAACCTGGACCGCGGCCTGCGCCGGCGCCTTAACCAGGCCACCTTTGATCTCCTCCTGCAAGATGAGCTGGTTCACCCCTCCTGCTTCTGGCTTAACCGGCGCCAGCCCCGGCCTTATCCCCTGATCGCCATCGTGCATCATCTGCGTTGCCGCGAGCACCGCCCGGCCTGGCAAAATCGCCTCTACCGCCTGGTCGAAAAGCGCTATCTGGCCTCCCTGGACGGCTATATCTGCGTCAGCCGCACCACCCAAAAGGACGTGGAGGGGCTGGCGGGCCGGGAGCGCCCCCGGGTGGTGGCCTCCCCCGGCCGGGACGGCCTGCCCGGCGGCATCACCCGGGACCGGATCAGGACCCGGGCCCTGGCGCCCGGGCCGTTACAGATCATCTTCGTGGGCAATCTGATTCCCCGCAAGGAGCTGCACACCCTGCTGGCGGCGCTGGCCACTTTACCCCAGCCCGATTGGCGCTTGACGGTGGCCGGCAGCCCGGACCCGGACCCGGCCTATGCCCGGGCCATCCGCCGGCAGATTGAGGACCGCGGCCTGACTTCCCGGGTGACCTTGCTGGGCGCCCTGCCCGCCGGCGAACTGGCGGCCCGGTGCGAGGCCAGCCACCTCTTGGCGGTACCCTCCTCCTACGAAGGCTTCGGCATCGTTTACCTGGAGGGCATGCATTTCGGCCTGCCGGCCATCGCCGGCACCGCCGGGGCCGCGCGGGAACTCGTCCATCATGGCCATAATGGCTACCTGGTGCCCCCGGGGGACGCCGCTGCCCTGGCCCGCTGCCTCCAAAGCCTGATGGAGGACCGGGAACTCCTGCTGCGCCTGGCCCTGAGCGCCCATCACACCGCCGCGGCCCACCCCACCTGGGACGACAGCGCCGCCCAATCCCGGGCCTTTCTCCGGACTTTCCTGGCCTGACCGTGTCCAGCCCGCCTCCCTCCGGCTACATCCGTTACCTGGCCGCCAAACAGGGCCTGGACGACCGCTCGTTGAACCGGCAGGTCTGGGACCACCTGGCGCGGGCATTGCGGGATCGGGCCGCCGCCGCACCCCTCCGGGTCCTCGAAGTGGGCTGCGGCATCGGCACCATGCTGGAACGCCTGCTGCATGAGGGCCTCCTCACCCGGGCGGCCTACACCGGCATCGATGTCCAGCCGGAGTTCATCCGGGAGGCCCGGCGGCGCCTCCAGGCCTATGCCCTGGCCAAAGACACCGGCCGGGCCCGGGGGGACGGCGATGCTCTGATCCTCCAGACCGCCTCTCAAGAGGTCCAAGTGACCTTGGAAGCCGTGGACTTGGCCGATTTTTTGGACCGCGGGCAGGGGAAAACCACCTGGGATCTGCTTCTGGCCCATGCCTTCCTGGACCTCGTGGACCTGCCCACGGTCCTGCCCCGGCTGCTGGCGCTCCTGGCGCCCGGCGGGCTCTTCGCTTTCACCCTCAATTTCGACGGCGCCACCATCTTCGAGCCCGTCCTCGACCCGGACCTGGACCGGCGCCTCCTGAGCCTCTATCACCGCACCATGGATACCCGCCGCCACCGGGGCCGGCCTGCCGGCAGCAGCCGCACCGGCCGCCGGCTCTTTAAGCACCTTAAGGAGGCGGGCGCCACCGTTACGGCCGCGGGCGCCTCCGACTGGGTGGTCTTTCCCGGCCCCGCCGGCTATCCCGCGGATGAGGCCTATTTTCTCCACTGCATCATCGACACCGTCGCCCAGGCCCTGCACGGCCGCCCCGAGTTGGACCGCGGCGTTCTAGAGCCTTGGCTGGCGGCCCGCCACCGCCAGATCGACTCCTGCGAATTAATCTACATCGCCCATCAATTGGATGTTATGGGTTATATTTAAGCTGGATAATATCAGTTTGCCTTCAAAGACTATTTTGCCGCCTATCTTGGTAGCCGCAGGCTTTAGCCTGCGCCTGTCATGGTTTTTGGCTGAAAGCTGAAAGCTGACCGCCGATAGCTATTGAGGAGTTTCAGGAGTGCTCAGGCTCATTATCTACGACTGCGACGGGGTGCTCATCGATTCCCGGGCCTCCAACCAGGCCTTTTACAATCACATCCTGTCCCGCTTCGGCCTGCCGCCCCTGACCGACGCCCAACTCGAGGTGGTCCACGTCACCACCGCCCAGGGGGCCATCGACTATCTCTTTGACGGCCATCCCGAACTCGCCGCGGCCCAGGCTTACCAGCGCACTATCAACAACGACCCCTTTCTGCCCCTGATCCGCCCGGAGCCCTATATCCGCGAAGTGCTCTTGCGGCTGCGCCCCCAATATTTAACCGCCATTGCTACCAACCGGGGCAAGAGCCTGCCCCTGGTGCTCCAGAATCTGGACCTCGAGGCCCTCTTCGACCTGACCATCTCGGCCTACGACGTCAGCCGGCCCAAGCCGGACCCCGAAGGCCTCGAAAAAATCCTTAGCCATTTTCGCGTGGAGCCCGCCGCAGCCCTGTTCATCGGCGACGCGGCCCTGGACAGGGAAGTGGCCGCGGCCGCAGGGGTACCCTTCGCGGCCTACAAAAACCCGAAACTGAAAGCCCGTTACCACCTCAACACCCACCTGGATCTGTTGCCAATTCTGCAGCTTTCACGAGAATAGCCCCCATCCATGGCTGAAAATTCATTTAGTCCTAGAAAATTTTATGCAATGAGGAAATTATTGCGATGAGTAATAAGATGGGCATGAGGCTTCCCCGACGGGGGCATGGGCCTAAACAGCTCTGTCTTTTTGGTTCTGCCCGGCCATTGGATTGAGGCGAGGAGGTAGATTGGTGGCGCCGGTTATGAAGAAAACGTTTTTCCCCTGGAGGTCCTTCATTTTCCTGCTTCTGATCTTCCCGATCCTCCGGGCGGCTCCCGTGCCCGGCGCAGATTCTCCAGAGGCCAGGGTAGCAGATCCTGCCAAAAAGCATTGGAAGATTCTGCATATCATGAGCTATCATTCCCCCTGGAAATGGACCGATGGCCAGTTCGACGGGTTTAAAGCTGCGCTGCAGGGCCTGGACATCGAATACAAAGTCTTTCAAATGGATATGAAGAGAAGGACTGGTGAAGCCTGGAAACAGGAAGCCAGCCGTGCCGCCCGGGAATTGATCGATAGCTGGAAGCCTGATCTCGTTTATACCTCGGATGATTATGCCCAGAAATACGTGGCTGAGTATTATCTCAATCAGAAATTGCCCTTTGTGTTCAGCGGCGTCAACGCCGACCCCTCCTCGTATGGCTTTGTGGGCAGCACCAATATCACCGGGGTGCTGGAAGAAGAGCACATTGTCGAGACCATCAGATTATTAAGGCAGATTGTGCCCACGGTGAACAAGATCGCAATAATTTATGACGATGATCCCACCTGGCCGCCCGTCCTGGCCAGGATAAAAAAAAGCCTCCCTCACCTTCAGGGCCTTAATATCATCAGTTGGGATTTGATCCATACCTTCGCACAATTTAAGCAAAGGATCGTGGAGCTTCAAAAAGAGGTCGACGCCATAGGGTTCTTGGGGATCTTCACCTTCAAAGACGAGCATGGCAACAATGTCTCTTATAAAACAGTATGCCGCTGGGTGCTGGATCACAGCAACTTGCCGGATTTCAGCTTTTGGGAAGACCGCATTGCCTATGGCACTCTGTGCGCGGTCAATGTTTCCGAATACGAGCAGGGCTATGCCGCCGGGCAAATAGCCCGGGGCATTCTCGTGGAAGGCCGGAGTCCGGCCAGCTATCCCATGAAACCGACGGTCAAAGGGGTTCCCATGGTCAACCTCTTACGAGCCAAGAAATTAGGGATCAGAATCAAAACCGGCATCTTGCTTTCAGTGACAGTGCGAGATAGCGTTAATAAAGATTTTTAATGATGAATATCGGCATAAGAAAGAAAGTAATCTTCATTTCGGTTGCCGTATTATTTTTGGCTTTGACCGCGACTACCACGGTCAGCAGCATCTTTTTCATGCGGGAGTATTCCGCGGCCTTGAAAGCCAGGGCCTTTCTGATAGGCAGCATTTTAAAATATCAATTAGAAAAACTGCTGAAATATGACATTCCGCTCAATGAGTTAGTAGGTTTCGATGAGCAATGCCAGGAAGTTATCAATAATTATGGTGATATCACTTACGCCATGGTCGTAGATTCAAACGGCAGGATATTATTTCATAATGATACTCAAAAACGTGGGGAGATGTTGAAATACACAAATTTTCAACAAATATTGAACGACAAAAAAACAGAATTGCAGGAATATAAGAATGGGGAGAAATTTTATAATTTCCTCATTCCGGTTCACGGCTTAAACAATGCGCCGATTGCCACAGTAATCATCGGTTTTCCGGCAAGTCTGATTACTCATAAGACTGTCCAAATGGTTGCCTATTCGGTGGGAGCAGCCCTTATTTTTCTCACCCTGGGCGGATTATCGCTGATTTTCTTGCTGCGGCTCTGGGTGACTAACCCCTTGGGACAATTGCTCCAGGCCATTATGGATATCCGATCCCGTGGCACTGGCGTCGCTCAAGTGTTAACGATAAAGTCAAAGGATGAATTCGGTGAACTGGGACTGGCTTTCAATGAAATGGTTTTGCAACTGAAGGAATCGCAAGGTCAACTACAGAATTATACTCAGGAACTGGAACTGAAGGTACAAGAAAGCACCCGGCATCTCCAAGAGGCCAACGAAAAACTGCGGCATGATATCCAGGTGCGCCGGCAAGCTGAGGAGGCGCTGCGCCAAACCACGCAAAAACTGCTGACGGTGATCAACGCTTCGCCCCTGGCCATCTATGTCCTGGACCTCAAAGCTCGGGTGCAAATGTGGAACCCGGCTGCGGAACGCATCTTCGGATGGCGGAACGCAGAGACTATTGGGCAGCCCCTTCCCATCGTATCCGAAGATAAGCTGGAAGAGTTCCAGGGTTTGTTCCAGTGCTCCTTGGAAGGCAAGTTATTGCCGGGCATAGAACTTACCCGCCGGAAGAAAGACGGTACGCCCATTGAAATCAGCCTCTACACCGCTCCTTTATCTGACGACCGGGGCCAGGTGACCGGCGTCATGTCCCTGGCAGCCGACGTCACCGAGCGCCACCGGGCCGAAGAGGAAATCCGCAAGGCCCATAACGCCCTGGAAAACGTCTTCGCCAGTTCCGTCGATGCCATTGGCGCCGTAGATCAACACGGCAATATCAGCCAGTGGAATAAAGCGGCAGAAGAACTGTTCGGCTATCATTTTGAGGAGTTCCGGGGAATACGCAGCTTTGATTTGTATGCGGACCGCACTGAACTCGAGGTGATGCTTGCTCGGCTGCGCCAGCGGGGTTATATCAGCAACTACGAAATCTCCATGAGAAAAAAGGATGGCAGCATCTTTCCCTGTAGCCTTTCCCTCAGAATGCTGCGGGACCTGGATAATCGGGTCACCGGCAGCATCGCGGTGGCCAGGGATCTGAGCAAGGTCAAACTGGAAGAAGCCGAACGCCAGAGGTTCGTCAAGTTGGAAGCCATCGGCACGCTGGCCGGCGGCATCGCCCACGACTTCAACAATATCCTCACCGCCATCATCGGCAACATCAGTCTGGCCATGCTGGATTGCCAGGTTAAAGGGCAGGCTCGGGAAAGTTTGGCCGAGGCGGAACGGGCCTGCCAGCAGGCCCAGAATTTGTCCCGGCAATTGCTCACCTTCTCCAAGGGCGGGGCCCCGATTAAGAAAATCGTCTCAGTTAAAGAGATCGTCAGAGAATCGGCCTCCTTCGCCTGCCGCGGGTCGCGGGTTGATTACCAAACCAGACTGCCGGATGATCTCTGGGCGGTGGAAGTAGATCCCGGTCAAATCAGCCAGGTCTTCCATAATCTCGTGATCAATGCTATTCAAGCCATGCCCAGCGGCGGTATGGTGAGGATTGCCGGTGAGAATCTACAGGTGGAAGCAGGCAGCGATTTGCCCCTTGACCCTGGCAGATATGTAAAGATTTCTGTTCAAGATGAGGGGATCGGCATCTCCACGGATCACCTCTCGAAAATTTTTGACCCCTATTTTACCACCAAACAAATGGGCAGCGGCTTGGGGCTGGCTACTTCTTACTCTATTATCAAGAATCACCGCGGTCATATCTCAGTGGAGTCGAAATTAGAGAAAGGCACGACCTTTAATGTCTATCTGCCGGCCAGCCAACGGGAGGCTGCTCAGCCGCCCCGAGACCATGGCCAGCTGATTCCCGGGGAAGGCAAGATTCTGGTAATGGATGATGAGTCAATGGTACGAGAGGTTTTGGGAAAAATGTTAATGACCTTGGGCTACGAGGTGGAGTCTGCCCAAGACGGTGCCAAAGCCATCGAACTCTACACCCGGGCCCAGGACACGGGAGATCCTTTCGCTTTAGTCATCCTTGATCTCACCGTTCCCGGCGGCATGGGAGGTAAAGAGGCCCTGGCGAGACTTCTGAAGATTGATCCCCAGGTCAAGGCCATAGTCTCCAGCGGCTATTCCAATGATCCGGTGATGGCCAACTTTCAGAAATACGGCTTTTCCGACGTTATTGCCAAGCCTTATAAGATCTCAGAACTGGATAAAGCCTTAAAAAAGACCCTGAGTAACCGATTTTACGATTCCGAAAAGACCGGCCCCCGGCCCGCGGGGGCTGGCTAGGATCAGGCCGGGGTGAAGAGGCACAGCGTCTCCCGCACTTCGTCGAGCCAGGCCTGCCGTTGGGCCGCGGTGCTGGTCACCACCACCGCGAAATTTTTGCGGATAACGCGCGGTACGCCGCACAACCCGAAGATGCAGTTGCCCCAGAGGGTTTCCAGGGGGTCGCCGAAGACCGCCAGTTCCCGCTCCCGGGGGGTGTTGGAGGTGGTAAAGACGATGGCGGCTTTGGCCTGCAGCAGGCCCACCGGCACGCCTTCGCCGGTATCCCCCTCCCTAAACCGGTAGGCCACCTCCGGGCGGAGCACCCGGTCGATCCAGCCCTTCAAGATGGCCGGCGGCTGGCCCCACCAGTTGGGATGGACGATGACAATGCCCTGGGCCGCGGCGATCTCCCGGCAATGCTGCTCGAGCTCCGGGTGCAGATAAGGCTCCCGGTCGAGTTCAGGGGTCAGCAGGATAGGATCAAAGTTCTCCAGATAGAGGTCATGGAACCGGGCTTCGAGCCCCTGAGCCTCCAGGGTCTGGAGCGCGGTGGCGGCGATGGCGTGGTTGAAGCTGCCGTGCCGGGGATGGGCCAGAATAACCGAAACGTAAGCCATCTCAACTCCGGAAGGCAGGCGGGTCTTAACACCTCAGGGAAGGCGGGAGTCCGGTGCGCCTGCCGGGGTTTGGGGTTGCGCCGGGGGGACCGGCCTTGAACGGGCGCGGCCCCGCGCCGTCCCTGGTCGATCCAGAAAAATTAGGTATTCCGGGGAAAAATGGGCCTGGCGGCGGCGCCTCCAGGAAAAAAACACCTGACCGTGCACCTTCCTTCGTATCCGCCACTGCCGAAGACCATGGCCAGGGGGTTGATGGATTAGTAGCCGCCGCGACACAGACCGCCTTGTTTACCGCTGCTTCCTCCCGGACCTGACGGGGTTCACAAGCGTCTGTTGCGCAGGGTCCAATCCGCCGCCCGGGTCAGCAGTCAACGGCAGCGCTGCAATCCTCAGAGAAGGACTTCAATCCCGCTTAAGCGGATTTCGGGTTACAGGGCACCGCTAGCTCCCCATCTAGCACGGCCAGGTGTGAAAAAACGGTCAGCGATCCACGCGTTCCCGCAGTTCTTTGCCCACCTTGAAGAAGGGCAATTTCTTGCCATCCACCTTGATGAGATCGCCGGTTTTGGGGTTGCGGCCTTTGTAGCCGTTGTAGAATTTAACCTTGAAACTGCCAAAGCCGCGAATTTCGATGCGTTCCTTTTGCACCAGGGCTTCCGCCATGTTTTCAAAAACGGCGTTAACCACCAGTTCCGCCTTCTTCAAGGTGATATTTTCCGCTTTGGCCAGAGCTTCGATGAGTTGCGACTTATTCATCCCGCTCTACTCCTTGATGGCGCGCGCCTGCGCCCTGGTCCGGGCCTGGCAGCTTAATCGCCGATGAGCTAATTTACCTGAAATAATAAAGAAAAACCCGCCTGAGGTAAAGAAAAAAATGCAGGCCGGGATTGGGCGGCCCCGGTGATTCGCCCCGCCGCCCCTGCGGGCGCCCTGACTCCCTCGTGGCGAGGCCGCGCCTGTTTTAGCTTCCCGGCAGGCCGCGGGCCCTGGCCGGCTGCCGTTCCTCCCCCTTATGAGGCTCTCGCGGAGCCTCCGGGGATGGCTTATAGGTCGTCCATTCTTGCAGGCGGTCATTCACGAACCCCAGTTCGGTGGTGGGAGCGCTGAACCCCAATTGTTTGCCGCAGTCGGGATACCGGCAATATTTCCAGGTCTCGGGTCGGCCGGGTCCCGACCGGCTGATGAGGTCATCGGGCTCTCCCAGGACGGCTCTGACCTCCTGGGAGCTCATGCCCCGGTGCAGTTGCGGGCCGGCCGCCGCGGCCGCCGGAGCCGCGGCAGCCTGCCCGGCCGGGCGCGGCTCCGCCATTTGGGCGGCGACCCCGGCGGCCAGGAAAAAACCTCCCAGCCACATCAGGATCATGATCTTTGTCCCGCGGCCTCGGGATCTCATCTTAGGGCTCATGAAGGCAAATTATAGAGGTTTTGCCCGGATACTGCCAGACGTGGGTGGCCTCCCGGCGCCCGGCAGCTTAACGCCCGGAGGTGGTCCATTTCACCAGGTTGCCTTTCAGGAAAAAGAGTTCGGTCTCCGGGGCCTGGAGCCCCAGGTGGGCCCGGCAATCTTGCAGGAGATAATATTTCCAGATCTCGAAGTCGCCTAACCCCTTGGGCTGGACGATTTCCACGGGTCCTCCCAGCAAGGCCCTTACTTCCATGTCGGTCCAGCCCACCCGTAATTCCGCCGCGGCCTTGGAGGCCACCTGTTCCAGACGCTGCTGCCTTTCCAGGCAATCACTTCTCAGGCCCGAACTGGCACACCCGGTCAGAAACAGCGCCCCGGCCATGATCAATGCCAAAATTGCCCGCATCTTCCGTCACCCTATAGGGAAAAATCTAAGGTTCAACGCTACAAATTGAGGTTCCGACTTGCTTATAGGTTAGTCACTACCGGGCATTTGGCAAGAGGAGCGCGGTTTTCCGATCAGACGGGCGGGACCGATCCGGCAAAAACTCAGGGAAGCGATATCATCGGCACGGAAAATGTAGTAGTATGCAAGGCCACGGCCGGGCGAAGAAAACCGGCCTGAGACCATTTCTCGGAAGAGAGCAGGATAACCGGAGGTTGTAACCATGGAACTTACCACTCTGAAATTCCGGGTGGCGGGCCTGGTGGGGCGCAGCGGTTTCGTCTGAAGCGGCTGCCCTGACGCCGTGCGCGCCGCTATTACTGCCCTTAAGGGCATTGCCGACGTCACCTACGACACCCGGCAGGATACCTTCACGGTCCGTTTTAACCCCCAGGAGAGCACTACGGAGGATATCATTGCCGCGGTCTGGTTTGCCGGAAGACAAACCGGCCGGGAATACCTGCCCCAGATTCTTTCGTAAAGATTAAACGCCGCCGGCGCGGCAGTGAGGGATGCCGGCGCGCGCCTTCCCGGGCACCTGCTAAACTGCTAAACAGGCATTTCGGTCCGAGGGACGGTGAGCGCGTCCCGCCCCGTCCCTCGGGCCCCATCCGGTCAGGAATCTTGACCATGGGGTGGGGCAGCAGGCGAAAGGCAGTAGTTCAAGGTTCCAGGGCACTTTTCGGGGTGCCATCCGCCTGAGTCGGCAGGACTCCGCCCCCATCTTCCGCCAGGAAAAAGGCAAAAAGTGATAATAAGAAGAATCCCACGAGTACACCGATGACTAATCCGGCAAAGAAGGCGATCATACCCATTTTACCAGCCTCCCAGATCCCCCTGGGTGATCCCCCCCAATGATGCTTACCGCGTCGGATTTAGCCGATAGAGCTCCTTCGGTTAAATCTGGGTCAAACACGCGGATGAACTGCGTATGGTATTGAGATAAGCATCCCTCCTTTCTATGACAATCGGCAAAAATCCCCAAAACTATACTTATTTTTGCCAATCATCAATTTTTTTCCGCGGCTATGACGCGGTAATTCCGGCTTGTTTAAGGGGATTCGCAGCTCGGGAAAATATCTTGTTGTATTCACGAGAGATTTTAACCGAACCCGATGACTGCCCCTCATCAAGAGGGATTCCATCTGTTTTAATTATTGTAAAGATTTTTTAGAAAAAAGCAAGAAAAATCTATCCCGGCAACCCCAGGAATCGGCCCCGGCGCCCCTAAAATTTCGCCCGGAGCGCCATCAAGCCGGCTCCGGCCTGGAGAAAGGCTACCAGGCCGAGCGCGGGAACGATTCCCCATACCGGCAGCACTAGCAGGCTGATCCCCAAGGTCCCCACGGTGGCCCCCAGGAGGTCCGCGGCATAGAGCCTGCCCCCCTGGCCCCGGGCCTGGGGCGCGGCCTTGGTCCAGAGGGCGGCGCTCACCGCGAAAACCCCGCCGCCCCCAAACCCGGCCGCGGCCAGGACCAGGAGGTAACCCGCCCGGGACCCCCACTCCCCGGGGGCAGCCGGCAGGGCCGCGCCCCACTTCAACCACAGGACCAGGCCCAGGGCCAGGGCCGCCAGCCCGGTCTGGAGCCCCGCCAACAGCCGCGGCCCGGCCCAGGCCCGCCCGGCCCAACGGGACCCCGCGGCGCTGCCCCCGGCCATGCCCGCCATGAAGGCCGCGATGAGCAGCCCCAATTGTTGATAAAGGGAACCCTGACTTATCTGGTATAGGACCAGGACCAGGATTTCCAGGGCCATGGTACCCAGGCCCATCACCACCACCTGGTAGAGGAAATGGGGGCCCGGGCGGCGCCGGGTCCCGAGCCCCGCCGCCAGGGTGGCCAGTGCCAGCACCGCCCAGAAACCCCCCGGCGGCAGGTCTTGTAAGCCGAAGTAAACCTCCTTGACGCCCAGGCCTTCCTGAACGGCGCTCAGCACCAGGTCGTAAAAGTAGCACCTGGGGTTCAGGTCGGTATTGATTTCGGCGGGCTGCTGGCGCAGGATCTGGTCGAGGTACTGCTGGCGCCAGGGGGAGAGGTCCTGGAGGAGGTAATACTCCCGGACGTATTGCAGCGCCAGCCGCCGAGATTTAAGGCGCTGCACCAGGACTTCGGGGTCGGTCACCAGGACGCCGGGGCTGGTCGAGGCGAAAAACCGTACCTGCCCGCCGGGGAAGGCCGCCACCTCGGGAAAGACCCGGCCTAGGGTATGGTAGGCCATGGCCAGATACGCGGCCCGCAAGGGGGACAGGCTGGTCTCGGCCCCGGTCAGGGCAAAGCTGAAGACCCCGCCGGGAGCGAGTCTCGAGGCCGCCAGGCGGAAAAATTCCCGGGTATAGAAGCGATTGAGCTGGGCGTTGGTGGGTTCCGGCAGGGCCATGAGAATGACGTCATAGCGGTCGCCGGTGGTGGCCAGGTACCGCCGGCCATCCTGATAGACCAGGTGCACCCGGGGATCTTTTTCCAGGTCGGCCGCGGCGGGCACCAGCTTTTCGGCCAGTTTCACCAGAAAGGGGTCGAGTTCCACGTACGTGAGGCTGGTGACGCTCGCGGTCTTGAGAATCTCGGTCCCCAGGCCGGCCACCCCGCCCCCCAGCAAGAGCACCCGTTGGGGGCAGGCGTGCTCCAGCAGTCCCAGCTGGACCTGGGGTTCAGCGGTCTGCGGATCAGGATAGGTGAAGAGCCAGAGGTTATTGGCGAAAAAGCTGACTTGCTCGGCTTCCCGGGCCGCGGACAACAGCGCATAGGGACTGTCCGCGGTGGCGATCACCTGGCGCCCGGGCCACTCCCAGCCCCGGCTGGCCAGGTCCAGCCGCGGGGCGAACCCCACCGCCGCCGCCAGCACCAGGAGATTGACGGTAATCGCCACCCGGGCTGCGGCGGTCCGGGGACGGGCCAGCAGCCAGGGCGCCAGGGCCAGAAAGAGACCGGTGGCCAGGGCCAGGCTCAGGTTGGCAAAGCGGCCCACCAAGAAGAGCTGGAGTAGCGCCACTCCCAGGGCCGCGCCCAGGGTCTCCAGGAAATACACCCGGCCCGCGGCCTCCTGAGGGGCCGCGCCGCTCAGGACCCGGACCGCCGCGGGAAAAAAGTAGCCGGAGACTAACCCGAAAGGAGCCAGGAGAGCCAGAAAAAGCAGAAAGGTGAGCCCCAGGGGCAAAGATTGCCCCAGGGGTAGGTGCGCCAGGGTGGGCAGCGCCCGGCAGGCCAGGACGGTGGCCGGCAGCAGCAACCCGAGCCCCGCCAGCAACCCGCCCAGCAACCCCAGCCCGGCCCCGGTGGGCTGGACGCGCCCGCCCGCGAGGCTCCCCAGCCCGACCCACAGGAGCCAGCACCACAGCCCCAGGGCCAGCTTCAGCTCCTGCCCCTGGGCCAGGACCAGGAGTTCCCGCAGAATCAGCACCTGACCGATCATAGTCCCGGCCCCGTAAATCAGGACCGGGCCTTGGATTCGCATCAGCCGAAAGGGGTTCTGATTAGCTATATTTACAGGCCCTCACCCTCGTGCCCAAGTTCTTTTTCTGGTTCCCAAGTTGCACTTGGGAACCCACGGATTTGCAAAGCTGTGCTTTGTGTTCTGCTGCCATCCACCTCACTCAATATTATACCGCTTCAGTTTCTCCCGCAGGGTCTTGCGGTCGATGCCCAGGGCCCGGGCGGTTTCGCTCTTGTGGCCGTCGTAGCGCTGCAAGGTCTGGATGATGTGGTCCCGCTCCAGGTCCTTGAGGGAGACCCCGGAAGGGGATTCGCCGCCGGGGCTCAGGATGGTGCCGGCAAAAACCAGGTCCGCGGGCTCCAGATACGGCCCGGGACTCAGGACCACCAGGCGCTCCACGGTATTTTCCAACTCCCGGACATTGCCGGGCCAGTCGTGGCGCACCAACAGGTCCATGGCGTCCGGGGAGATGCCGCGGATATCTCTGCGCAGCCGGGCGTTGTATTTTTCGAGGAAGTGCTGGACCAGCAGGGGAATATCGCTCTTGCGCTCCCGGAGCGGCGGCATCTGGATCAAGACGACGTTCAAGCGGTAAAACAGGTCTTCTCGAAACTCGCCGTCTTTGATGGCCTTGGTGAGGTCTTTATTGGTGGCCGCGATGATGCGCACGTCCACCGTGATCACCCGGTGGCTGCCCACCTTGGAGATCTTTCTCTCCTCCACCGCCCTCAGCAGTTTGGCCTGGACTTCGAGGCCGATGTTGCTGATTTCATCAAAGAACAGAGTGCCGTTCTGCGCCAGTTCGAATTTGCCCACTTTGTTGGCGTCGGCCCCGGTGAAGGACCCTTTGACGTGCCCGAAGAGTTCGCTCTCGAACAGGGTTTCCACCAGGGTGCCGCAGTCCACGGTAATGAAGGGGCGGCGGGAGCGCTGGCTCAACTGGTGGATCTTGCTGGCCACCAGGCCCTTGCCGGTGCCGGATTCGCCGGTGATGAGCACGGTGCTGTCCGTGGGCGCCACCCGGGTCACCATATCCATGATCCGGGTCATGGGCTCACTGTCATAGACCAGTACGTTGCGTTCGTCTTTGGATTTCAGCTCCTGGCGCAGGTACAGGTTCTCCAGGTCCATCCGGCGCTTTTCCAGGGCTCGGTTGATCAGGGTCCTGAGGTCGTCGGGCACGAACGGCTTGGAGAGGAAGTGGAAGGCCCCGGCCTTGATGGACTCCACCGCGGACTGGATGGTGCCGTAGCCGGTGATGATGATGACTTCCGCGTCGGGGTCCTGGGCCTTGATTTTTTTCAGGGTCTCCAGGCCGTCCATATCGGGCATAACCAGGTCCAGGAGGATGGCGTCGAAGGACATGCGTTCCAGGAGGGACAGTCCCTGGCGGGCGCTGGAGGCCAGTTCCACCCGGAAGCCCTGGCGGGAAAGGATCTGGAAACAGGCGTCCCGGATGGCCTTGTCATCATCGATCACGAGAATCTGCGCCGGGGCCTCGGTCATGGCAGGGGTTTCCTTTCAGGAATTATATCAAGTTGCTCAAAGAGGAATGTTTGAGATTGTCATTCTGAACGGAGCGCGCGGAGTGAAGATCTAGATGCTTCGCTGCGCTCGGAATGACATTATTCCCACTCTTTATGATTGCCACTCGGTATAACTGGTTATTTTTTCACAAAAATTTGCTTGCATTCTATAAAACCCGGCCCCTGACTGTCAAGAGAAAGGATCATGGGGAGCAGATCAGAGCGTCCTGCCGCCCGGCCAACCCGTCGAGCCGCGGCTTAGCCCTTCCCCGGGTCCGGCAGGTGTGATAAAAGAGCGACAGAAGGAAACGGCGTGAGTCTTCAACTCTTTATTCCCTGTTTTGTCGATCAGTGCGCCCCCCAGGTGGCCGGGGCCGTGGTGGAGCTACTGGCGCGCTGGGGTCTCGCCTGGGAATACCCCGAGGAACAGACCTGCTGCGGCCAATTCGCCTGGACCGCAGGAGATGCGGCCACGGCCCGGCGCCTCCTGCGCCATTTTCTCCGGGTCTTCGCCGGAGCCGGGACCATCCTCTGCCCCAGCGCCTCCTGCGCCTACATGGTGCGGCACGTTTACCCGCAACTGGCCGAAGGGCCTGAGGAGCAGCGCGCCGTCGAAGCCCTGGCCGCCCGGGTCATGGAGTTGGGCCAGTGGCTGGCCGGTCTGGGCCCGCCGCCCTTTACCTCGAGGTTTACCGGCTCCCTGGTCCTGCACCAGTCGTGCAAGGCCCGGCAGTTGGGGATCTTGCCCCAAATCCGGGAAGTCTTGTCCCGGGTGGCGGGCCTGGAATTGCTGACCATCTCCCCTTATTATACCTGCTGCGGCTTCGGCGGCACTTTTAGCCTGCAACAGCCGGAAATTTCCCGGGAGATCGGCGCGGCCTATCTGGCCGCGGTGGCAGCCACCGGCGCCGCCGGCCTGGTCTCCCCGGATTATAGCTGCCTTTTGCACCTGCAAGGGCTCGGGGTGCCGGCGGCCCGGGACTTGAAATTTTATCACCTGGCGGAAATCCTGGTTATGACCGGGTGATGGCTGGAACCTTCACGACTGACGGCTAAAATTATGTCCATGCTCAGAACCTATTGCAAACCCTGATTTGGGGCTCTTCCCATCATCCAAAAGTTGGGCAAGGAGGTTTTTAAGTCCCCCCTTTTCTAAAGGGGGATTTAGGGGGATTATCAAGCGCTTATCTAATCCCCCCTGCCCCCCTTTAGGAAAGGGGGGTATTCTTTCCCTGTATGAGCTCACTTTGCCAATTAATAAGACACTGGAAAAAGGGTTTTGAAATGAATTCTAATCAAAGCAAGCCCGATCACCCCTCTTTCTGGGGACAACTGCTCATGGTGGGAATCCCAGGCCCCCGGATGGACGCGGTGGCCCGGGAACTGGTGCGGGACCTGAAAGTAGGCGGGGTCATTCTCTTTGCCCGCAATATCGAGAGCCCCGAGCAGGTCTGGCAATTGTGCCGGGACTTGCAGCACGAGGCCCTGGGCTCCGCCGGCCGGCCCTTGCTCATCTCGGTGGACCAGGAAGGCGGCCGGGTCCAGCGCCTGAAGGCCCCCTTTACCATCATCCCGCCGGCCCGGGAACTGGGCCTGACCCGGACCCCGGAGGAGGTGGAAAATCTGGCCCGGCAGGTGGCCCGTGAACTGGCCCTGGTAGGGATCAACGTCAACCTGGCCCCGGTTCTGGACGTGCCCCGGTCGCCGGCCTGCCCCCAGTGGGACCGCGCTTACAGCTCGGACCCGCACCGGTCTGCCCGGTACGCGCTGGCCGCTATCCGGGGCTACCTGGCCGGCGGGGTCATCCCTGTGGCCAAACACTTCCCGGGTCTAGGTGACACCATAGTAGACTCGCACGAGGTCCTGCCCCGGGCCCTTTCCAGCGATCCCCAGCGGGAGGCCGACTTGCTGCCCTTCCGGGAGGCGGTGGCCGCGGGCGTGCCCCTGATCATGACCGCCCACCTGTCGGTGCCGGCCTGGGATGACCGCCCGGCCACCCTGTCCTCGGTGGCGCTCCAACACTGGCTGCGCCGGCGTCTGGGCTTTGATGGCGTGATCATCACCGACGACCTGGAGATGGGGGGCATCAGCACCAGCCTGCCGGCGCCCCAGGGAGCCAGGGAGGCCCTGGCCGCGGGGGCCGACCTGCTGCTCATCTGCAATAATTGGCAGGCCGCCTGGGACGCGGCTGACCTCCTGGCGGCGGATGCGTCCCTGGCCCCCCGGGGCCGGGAGGCCGCAACCCGCCTGACCCGCCTGCGGCAGACCCTGCCAACTGAGAGCGCACCGTTAACCGCGGTGCAGGAGTACTTCGGTAGCCCGCGCTGAGCCCGCACAGACTGGGGTTAAGCAGGCACAGACCTATGCCGCCAGAATTTCCGCTCAGTCATATATGGGCTTTTGGCCCACTCCCTTAATCCCAATTCGCAGTCAAATGTGGCACAGGCGTCTCGCCTATGCCAGCGCGTGCTTTCGCCTGCAGCTGCAAAAAATAGCCCTTTGAACGCCACTCGGAATAAATCATAAAAGCCCGGTAGGGCGGGCGTCCCCGCCCGCCACTGTCAGAAGGACAGTGCGTGGTTCGAATCCTGCCTTAACTTTAAACCTTGAACTTTCCGAGACCTGGCTAAGATGCAGCCGGTTTAGAATGGAGATTTTTGAGGGGATGATGATGCCGCAGCGTCCAAAAATATAATGGCCGGGAGGGGGAGCCCGGCCATTTGGAGAAAGGAGAAAATGGTACAGGGTTTTATTTTCGGGGGTAACCTGCTTTAGAATAATGCAGGAATAGTGCCAACCTCTCCGCATTGAGTCATAACCAGTGGTAGCGCGGCTTTTCAGAGATCAGGAGAGATCTCGCATCAGGAATTGGTTCAAATTATTGTACGAAAATGGGGCGTCCAGTCGGGGGCAATTGCGGGTTTGCCGGGGGTAAGGTCAGGCCTGGTCTGCAAAAACTCCCTGACCAAAAATTTTAACCAAGCCGGGGGGGAGTAAAAAAATCATTGAGGCCCGGTTAAAAATCTTGTGCCCCTGCCGCGGCCTATTTTTCGGCCGCCAGCATAGGCCCGGCCGCGGCCAGGACCGCCTCGACCGACAGCCCGGCCAGGCAGCGCGGCTCCCGGCAGTCGATGGTTCGTCCGGCGGCGCAGGGTGCCTGGGCACAAGGCGCGGCCAACACCCGCACTTGCGGTCCCAAAGGAGCCCACACCCGGGGATCGGAGGGGCCGAACAGGGCCAGAACCCCGGGCGCTCCCACGGCTGCGGCCAGATGGGTCAAGCCGCTGTCGTTGCCTAAATAGAGGCGGCAGCGGGACAAGACCCGGGCCACCCGGGCCAGGGGGCGGTTGGCCAGGAGGACCTGGCCCTGAGCCGCGGCCAGGCCCGCCAGATATGGCAGCATCGCCTCTTCCGCGGGTCCCGCCAGCCACACTACCTTCAGGCCATAGTCCCAGGCCAGGGTCCGGCTGACCTCGTAATAGTGGGCCAGGGGCCAGTTCTTCAACGGATGGCCGCTCCCCGGGCCCACCGCCAGCCAGGGACCGGAGCCGGGGAGTTCCGGCAGTTTCTCATCCTGAGAAAGTCCCACCTCCAGCTGGAAAGGCGTGGGGACATACTTAACCCCCAGAGCGGCGAGAGCCCGGGCCTGGAGGGCCGCCACCGCCTCGACCCCCGTCTCGGGAAAGGAGGGCGCCCAGTGAACCGCCGGGATACCCGCCAGGTGCAACTGCTGCAGCAGGATGGGTTGCGGCCGGGGTGCGAAGACCAGGGCCAACTGAAACGGGGCCAGACGCTGCCGGAGTTCAGGGGGCAAGGTCGCCTCGGTAAACAGGGAGGCCCAGCAGGCCGCACTGCTGTCCCAGACCTCATCCACGGGTAGGGTCGGGGCCAACAGACGCCAGCGCTCCGGATGCCCCAGCGCGGTGATCCGGGCCTGGGGATAATGGCGGCTGAGGGCCGCCAGGGCCGGACCCGCCAGGAGCAAGTCCCCCAAAGCCCCTTGGTGCCAGATCAGGATGGTTTGGATTTCCAAATAAAAATCAGCCTTTCGTCATGTGATCGCCTTCAAGGAAGGTGATTGGCAAAAATTCCTTTTCCCTTGACAAGGGGGGCTTATTCTCAATAAATTGCAAGTTATTATAATCAACTTTAAAGAGAATAACCCGGAGTAGCTTACAGGTCACCGGGAGCATTGTGCTGCCCGGTAATGACCGCAAAATCGTTAGTAAGGCTGAGTGTTTCATGGTTGATAAGAAACAATTCCTCATCAAATTGGTCCTGGCTCTCATATTTACTTTTTCTTTAGCTTATTATTACGCCACCATCAATCATCTTTCCGAATTCCCGGAAATAGGAGATTTTTCCAAATTTTACATGTCGGCCAGATACTTCTGGGAGGGCAAAGATATTTATGCCCCAGTGCCCCTTAGCACGTTTCGAAATCCTCATGATGAAATATTCAATAAATTAAAACTACTTCCACTCGATAAATTGAAATCTGCCCGAAAGAATCTGCATCCCAATTTGAATCCTCCCTTCCAAACCCTGCTCATGTCGCCTCTCGGATTAATCGGTTACGAGAAGGCGTTTTGGATCTATTCCTTCTTATCCATCACCATGGGTTTGGTAGCCCTCGTGTTGATTTCCCGGGAACTTGCCACCACGAAACATGATCTACCGGTTCTGCTTGGTTATCTTATAGTTATTCTTTGCTATTTTCCCAGTTGGGTGAGTATTGTATTTGGACAATTTTCCTTCATTTTACTATTATTAATTACTTTGGGGTGGCTAGCAGCCAGGAGTGGCAAAGATAAAATGGCTGGGATTTATTTGGGCTTGGCCATGAGCCTCAAAATATTTATGGGATTGTTCCTGATATTCTTCCTGATACGTCGCCGTTGGCGCCTGCTCTCCTGGTTTGTCTCTATCTTTATAATATTGAGTCTTCTGCCGTTATTGATTATGGGAATCGATACCTATAAAGATTACCTATCAATCTTATCCGGTATTACCTGGTATGCAACCAGTTGGAATGCCTCGTTCATGGGCTTTTTTACCCGCCTCTTCGGCGGGTCTGAAAACCTGCCTCTGATTAATCGCCCGGACGTGGCCCTGGCTTTAACCAGGATATGTTCCTTGACCTTTCTCTGCGGCTTGGGATGGGTGGCCTGGCCGAGGGAGCCGACAGCTTCCCCGGACCAATTCGACCTCGGTTTTTCTTTGACCATCGTCGGCATGTTTCTCCTCTCGCCCCTGGGCTGGATGTACTATTTCCCCGCCCTAATCATTCCGGCCGCGGTGGCCTGGCGCCTGGCCGGCAGACTGGGCTCGGGAATCCGCTATCGGATACTGCTCGTCGTGGCCTGGATATTAAGTACCATACCCCGTATGCTCATTCCATCGGCCGAAGTGAATACCCCCCAACTTTGGTTTACCTGGGCCGGGTTTTATTTTTACTCCTTGCTGCTCTTCAGCTTTATTTTGGGTAGTCTGGCCCGGCAGATCGATCGGGTGCCGGTCCCGGTTGATTACCCTTCTCCAAATCTTAGGGTCGAAAGTAAGTCCCGTAATGACCCGGAGGCGGTCTGATTGCTGGAGAATCATTTCGGATTATTTGGTTAAGATTAATGTGCTTATCTTCTTCACGGCAAATTAAATAACGGAGGAATCGACTGATAAATGAATTTTACTTCTAGTATTAATTATCGGCGTATATTCCTTACCATAATATTAATATTTATTATTAGTTTTAATTTTTTATGGGCTTTAAGGAATGATAAATTAAGAGATTTTGGATCGTTTATAGCTTCTGGACGAGCTTCATTAGAAAGATTGAATCCTTATGATTACAATTATCCACTTGTATTTTGGCCAAAATTGCAAAAACTTGGCTTGTCAGTTCCTTCTCCTAATCTAAACCCACCCATCTCCATCCTTATAATTAAGCCCTTTGCTTCTTTCAACCCGCATAAATCAATATTAGTATGGCGTATTATCTCTACCCTCTTTTATACGTTGGCGATAATTATGCTTGTGAAGGCATTTCAAAATTACTCAAGCTTTGAACGAATATTATGGGCTTTTTCTCTTTCTGGTTTTTGGCATATAATAGAGTTAGGACAAATTCAAACATTACTTCTATTAATTTGTGTATGCGCATGGTTATCTTTTAAGCTGAAGAATGAAATAAGTGCTGGTTTATTGATTGGTATAGTAGTGGCTATCAAGCCTAATTTTGCAGTTTGGATCCTATTTCTTTTTCTGGGCAAATACAGAAAGGAGGCTATAGTTGCATTCATTACCGCAGCCATTATTTCAATTCTCCCTCTTGTTCTATACGGAACTGATATTTATTATCAATGGTTAGAAGCAGTAAGTAACTTTAAAGGCATTACGATGATAGGTAATAGTTCATTTATGGGAATGACTGCAAGGTTTGGGTTTCTCTGGATAGGGGAACTAATGGGGGTAGCACTTATCTTAAGTTTGGGTTATTGGATATGGACAACACAATTACAAGCTTTAGAAATTAGCGCTCTTGCCATAATCACTTCACTTTTAGCAGCACCGATAGCATGGGGTACTTACACAATTATGGTCTTACCTATTCTATTTGAGCGAAAATGGAATATAATAGTAATCGTTTCCTCTATATTATTGATAATTCCATTTTTTATTTTAATTATATTATCTAGTATATCACGACTAAATTTTATTTTAATAGGTTGGTCCTACGGCTGGTCTTTGGTACTTATATTAATTGCTGTTATCAAAGAGATAAGACAAGGGCATATGCCATTAGGCAACCCAACCTATAATACCAAGCGAGGCAATTGAGAAGAAAAATTGTCTATCAACCAGGTTCACCGCTAAGGCCCAAGAGTCAGTAACCCCTGACTAAACTGGTTCCCAAGGTTCTCTGCTGACTTTGTTGCCATTTCGCAACACCATGGCTCATCGCTGTCGATCAACGCCCAGGCGCTCCGCCGTGCGGGTATGAAAGGCCCTGCGAGTGTCGCCCTTGCCGGCCGCCAGGGCCAGGGTATCCTGATAAAGCTGCCGGTTCAGATCCCGCTCCGCGCCCCCGCCGCCCAACAATTCCAGGACGGCCTCACCGATCTCCGGCTCCGTCTCCAGCTCCGCCAGGAACTCCCGGGCCTTAGCCGGTTCCACCCGGTGCAGCAGTACCGCGGCCAGGACCACCTTGGGATCCCCCCCTTCGGCCTTGAGCAGATTTTGGGCAAACTGCATGGCCTGTTCGGTCCGCTCCCAGCCTGCCGGGTCCCCCTCCAGATGAGCTTTGACCAGCTCCGCCAGCAGCTCTTTAAAGGTCTGGGCCGCTTTTTTGGCCCGCACCAGGTCGGGCACGCACTTTTCGGCGTACTGGCACCACTCGGCGCAGCCCAACTCGATCTTAGGGTTATAGAACATGTGGCCGCACCAGGCGCAGCGGCGCCGGGCATCGTCCTTGAAAAATTCGATCTCGGCCCCGCACTTGGGGCACTCCGCCACAAAAATATCCTCTGGCTTCCAATAACGGGTATCCTGGCCGGGGCATTTCATCTGTTCCATGGCAGCCTCACTTTCCCTTGATTTTCTGCTGTTGCAGGACCTGGCCGGCGGTTCCCAGGGTGCAGATGGTCACCGGCAGACTCTTGCCCGAGGCCTCCAGGGCCTGGCGGACAATCTGCACCAACCCGAAGCAGCATGGCACTTCCATATTGACGATGGAAATTTCCCCAATGTCGTTTTCCTTCAAGATGGCAGTGAGTTTGGCCACGTGCTCCGATACGTCGTCGAATTTGGGGCAGCCGCACACCACTGCGTTGCCTTTAAGGTAGCAGGAATGAAAGTCCCCGGCCGCGAAGGGGGCGCAGTCAGCGGCCACCAGGAGGTTGGCCCCTTTCAGGAACGGGGCCTTGGGGGCCACCAGGCGCAGCTTGACCGGCCAGTGCCCCAAGGCCGAGGCTTCCGGGCCGGGCGCTTCTTCCCGCTTAAATTGCTGCATGCGGCTGCCGGGGCAGACGAACGCCTCCCCCTGGGGTTCCGGAGCCGCAGCCGGCGCTTCCGCATGACCGGCCCCGGGGGCCGGCCCCACGAACTCCTCGGCTTCCCGCGCCTCGATGGTCAGGGCTCCCTGGGGACACTCCCCCAGACAGGCCCCCAGGCCGTCACAAAACTTATCAGCCATTAACTGCGCCTTGCCGTCCACGATTTGAATGGCCCCTTCGGCGCACGACGGCACGCACAGGCCGCAGCCGTCACACTTGTCCTGATCTATCCGGATGATTTGTCTCTTTGCCATGGTGCCGTGTCCTCGGTTTCCTTGGGGTGCCGCTGCGCCAGCTTCCTTTAGGGAGAATGGCGGGTGGCCTTTTGCAGCATCGATTGACTCTATTTTAATCATTAAGATTGTCAGCCCCATGACCTAAGTCAATTGTTGAAAAATATTTCGGACCAGGGAGACTGCTGCGGTGTTACCCAGATTATTAAAGTTCCGGCCGAAGAAACCGATACAGCCATAAGAGTTTTCTTGACATAGATATGAGCAAAGCTGAACCGGGGGAAGCGCGGGCTCGACCTACTGCTCAGGTGCCGGGGAACAGGATTGCCGCAGAGGTGAAGCTGAGACGCCTTGGTGAAGGAGTCCCTATGTTAACGCGGGTAACTCAATTTAAGGAGACCGAAAATGAAGAGTTGGGTGCACGGGGCCATCGCGTTCCTATGGGATGAGGAAGGCGCCTCGGCCGTTGAATATGTCTTGCTAATCACGATTGTGGCGTTGGGGATCGCCGCGGCGTTGGGCGCGTTTTCCGATAAAACCTCGGGTCTCTATGGTGCCGCCGGGACCAAGTTGAATCCCTATCAACCTCATCCCTCGGGAACCAAGTAGCCCCCCTTAATCCAAGTAAACCGGGCGGCGGGGGGCAGGGGGGAAGGGCGCCAGGCCAGGGCCTGACTTCCCTTCCCCATCCGGCCTTACATCTTCAGTTCATCCCGGGTTTTGGCTACGGCCGCCGCGGATTTCTGCAGCATGGCCTCTTCGTCCTGGCTCAGTTTCAAGGTCAGGATCTTTTCGATGCCGCCGGCTCCCAGGATCACCGGCACGCCGAAGTACAGGTCGCTCAAACCGTATTCCCCGGCCAGATAAGCCGACACCGGTACCAGGCGCTTCTGGTCTTTCAAGATGGCCTCGGCCATCTGCACCGCCGCAGCCGACGGCGCGTAGTACGCCGAACCGGTCTTGAGCAGACCCACGATTTCGCCGCCGCCTTTGCGGGTGCGTTCCACCAGGGCGCTGATGCGCTCCGGCGCCAACAGATCGGTGAGGGGCACGCCCGAAATATTGGTGGCGCTGACCACGGGCACCATGTCGTCGCCGTGGCCGCCCAGCACCATGGCCTGGATTTCCTCCACGGCCACGCCCAACTCCATGGCGATGAAGCAGCGGTAGCGTCCGGTGTCCAGGATGCCCGCCATGCCCATCACCCGTTCCCGGGGCAGGCCA
>JALNYP010000013.1 GCA_023229795.1 Syntrophobacterales bacterium | reverse complement strand
TTCCACAAGACCTTGGATACACCATTTTTCACAAAATAACTAGCCCTTATGCATTTTTTCCATTAATTTCAAAATAATTTGTCCCCTCTCAGAAGGGGAACTGAACGGTTACGAATAAAGTTTCTTTGCCGTAAAAGCCAGCAGATAATCTCTGGTAACTATATTCATGCTATTCTTCTGCTTCTTTTGATATTTCCTTGTTTAAATGAAACTATTGCCTCATATACTAAACCTATTGGTGGCGTCAGAGAAGCCCTCCAATTCATTGCGGCCCATCAGCAGCGTAGAGATCTTGTGATATGCGATAGTTATTCCAGCCCAACCATCCTTTACTATCGCCTTCTACAACGGCCTTATACAAAGAGTTTAAATTTTGGGATCGAAATCGAAAACCAGATTGAAGGAAAATTCAATGGTTCAGAATTTGATAACGTATGCAATTCGCTGCCAGCAAATCATCGATTATGGACTGTGACAGAAACTATATTCTATCAACGTACAACAAAGCGTTCAGCTTGCTTTAAAGAAAGAATTCTTGCCTTGGTGAAAAACTACCAACTAAAAAATCCCGATTGGATTTTATCTTTGAAACTTATCCAAAACTTAAAAGCAAATCGCCACCTGGTAACCCAATATCTTACTGATCGTGTAGAAGTTTATGCATTTGATTGCAAGTAATTCTTTATCGTATCGGTCCTTGGTGCAAGCCCGCCGACAAAAACCCATAGCTAAAATGTCCTAAACAGTACGCGCCCTCGCGCCCGGGTCTTGGTAATGCACGGCAGAATCCAATCGTGCCTGCCGGTGCTCAAGGCCTTGCGCCTGGGCGGGCACCATGTGACATTGCCGAGTCCGACCCCCTCTGCGTCGGGTTTTTTTCCCGTTAATATCTCTGACGGTCGGATAAAGGTGGAAGACCGCTATAAGGGGAGATTCCATGGTGAGTAATTCCAGGAGAGATTTAGTTAAGTGGGACATTATATTTGTGGCGTCATTGGCAATCCCTTCGATTGGATTAGTCCAGCATTCTTTGGGCAATTTCTACGTGGCCTTCTGGTTGGCTTTTCAGATACCGATTCTTACCTTTGTATATTATAAACCATGGTACACTTGGGAAAAGTTTACTGACCAACAAATAACCTGGGTAGGAATAACGGTCCTTATATTTCTATTTGCCGTAATTTCCATAGCATATCCATTAGCCACCAAAGGCCTGATACCTGGCGCTAATGAAAGAAAGGATATTGTTATTGGAGCAGTCAAAGAGATTATGAATGGTAAATATCCTTATTATTATTATTATACTAAAGTAAGTCCAGTTTTTATTTGGCCTGGCTGGCTTTTATTAAATATATTATTTATATGGGCTGGAATTTATTGGATGCAAAACTGCTTTTGGTTGTTCATTTTTTATTTAATAGTTGGAAAATATTTTTTGAATAGAAAATCAACATTAAATTTAATTATTATATTATTATTATTTGCACCAGTAATATTTCATGAGCTAATTAGTGCGAGCGAACTCCTATCAAATGTTTTGCTGATCACTCTAATAGGCATAGGAATTTTAAATTATAATTCGCTTAAGGATTGGTTGAAACTTCCCCTGGCATTCTTAGCGGGTCTTGCGTTCTCGTCCAGACCTCATTTCTTATTTTTATTGCCCTTATATTTTTCCCTCTTGCTTCAGAAAACGGGATTGAAGGATTCGGTAAAATTCTTCGCAGTCTTAGTGCTGACTACCATAGCTATAACGTTGCCTTTCTATCTTTATGATCCTCAGGGTTTCACCCCTCTGCAATCCTCCATGTATTTGAATCCCTTCTCATATCTTGCTTGGTATGGTCGGTCTCCTTCGCCGTCCTTGAATTCGATAATCAAGACTATATTAGTGCATACAGATATTATTACACTTGCCACAACGGGAATAGTGAGTGTTATATTGGCGGTGAGAAATTATAAGATGAATGAGCCATGGTATTTTCTTAGAGACTGCGCCTTAATACTATTTATTCCAATTTTAATTGGTGTTTTGAGTTTGTCATTGGCATTAAAATCATTTGAGGTTGGTCCTTATTCAAACAATGGATTAAGTTTGATGTTTTTTGGTTGTTTGGCGGCATGGAGCTATAGAGATAAAGAATTTAATAAATTTGAAGCGGCTCTTTGATACACTTTCTTTTTACTTCATAATACAGAGCAGATGTTAAAAATAATATTTGATTTAATTTTATCAGGACTTGCTTTAATAATAACCTTCCCTTTTCTTAATATTATTGCATTTATCATTAGAAAGGAAGATGGTGGCCCGGTCTTCTACCGTGGCGAGCGCGTCGGACTCAATGGCAAACTTTTCCGTATTTTCAAATTTCGCACTATGGTGGTGAATGCCGAGAAGTTGGGAGGGCCTTCTACCGCTGATGACGATCCTCGCATTACCCGCATCGGGCGCAAGCTAAGGAAGTATAAGCTGGATGAGTTGCCCCAGTTGCTCAATGTGCTCTTGGGTGACATGAGCCTGGTGGGACCGCGGCCCGAAGTGAAGCGCTACACCGACATGTTCACCCCGGAGGAAAGGACCATTTTGACGGTGCGGCCGGGGATCACCGACTGGGCCTCCATCTGGAACCCCGATGAGGGGAGCATTCTGGCGGGGGCGGCGGACCCGGAAGAAGCTTATCTGGAACTGATCCGGCCTACTAAAGTAAAGTTGCAGCTCAAATATGTGCGGGAGCAGTCTTTTATTACAGATCTTAGGATCCTCTGGGAGACCGGGATAGTCTTAATCAACCCTAAGGCTAAGTTAAAGGCGGTGCAGCGTTTATCGGCCGAAGGTGGTGGAATTGGGGTAGAGCGAGGGAGTTTCAACAAGGAGAGCGCATGGATACTCAACAACTGGCGCTGAAGATACGAAGACACGCGGTCATGATGACCCATCGAGGGAAAAGCTCCCATGTGGCCTCCGTCCTTTCAATGGCGGATATCGTGGCGGTTCTCTATGGCCGGGTTTTGCGCAAGCGGCCAGAGGAGCCACATTGGCCAGAACGGGATCGCTTTTTCCTGAGCAAAGGCCACGCCGGAGCGGGGGTATATGCAGCTTTGGCCGAAACTGGCTATTTCCCGACCGATTGGCTGCAGAACCATTGCGCCCAAGGCAGCAAGCTGAGTGGCCATGTGTCTCATATCGGCATTCCAGGAGTTGAACTATCCACCGGTTCTCTGGGGCACGGCCTGGCTGTAGGGGCAGGGATGGCCTACGCGGGGAAACTGGATGGTAAAAGTTACCGGGTCTTTGTGCTCCTGAGTGACGGGGAATGCGACGAAGGCTCCAACTGGGAGGCTATCCTCTTTGCCGCGCATCACCGTTTGGCCAATTTGATCGCCATTGTGGACTACAACAAAATTCAAAGCCTGGGGCCGGTGGCGGAGACCCTGGGGCTGGAACCTTTCGCCGCTAAATGGCTATCCTTTGGCTGGCAGGTAAAGGAAGTGGACGGCCATGATCATGACCAGCTCATCGCCAGCCTGGATATCCCGTCGGAGCCCGGATCCCCCCCTACCTGCGTTATTGCCCATACTACCAAAGGGAAAGGAATTTCCTTTATGGAGAATACTGTGCTCTGGCATTACCGGAGTCCCCAGGGGGAGGAATTTGAGGCAGCATTGGCAGAACTGGAGGAGGCGATAATTGCGTGATACCTTCGTTCGGGCCTTGATGGATATTGCCCGGCAAGATAAGCGGGTCATGCTGCTCACCGCGGACCTGGGATTCGGGGTGTTGAGCCCCTTCGCCGAAACTTTTCCGGATCAATACCTCAATGTCGGGGTGGCCGAACAGAACATGACCGGGGTCGCCACCGGACTGGCCCTTGAAGGTAAGATCGTTTTCACCTACTCCATTGGCAACTTTCCTACCTTGAGGTGCCTGGAACAGATCAGGAACGATGTTTGCTACCATAATGCCAATGTCAAAATTGTCTGTATTGGTGGGGGATTCTGTTATGGGCCCCTGGGCATCAGTCACCACGCCACTGAGGACTTATCCATTATGCGCGTGTTACCCCATATGAAAGTGATAGCCCCAGGAGACTTGACGGAAACGCGCCTCGCCACTCAAATGGCCTACGGAACGCCTGGACCATGCTACCTGCGTTTAGGGCGCGGGGGGGAACCCAATATTCATCAAAACGCATTGAATTTTTCATTAGGTCAGGGAATCCCTCTGGTTCCAGAGGGTGATGTGGCGCTTTTGTCAACCGGGGGGATTTTTGGTAATGCGGTCAAGGCCCGGGAGATGTTAGCAGGCCAGGGAGTGTCGGCATCTCTCCACACTTTCCCATTTTTAAAACCCCTAGATAAGGGGTTAATAGAGCATCTTGCGCAGACTGCCCGGTTAGTGGTGACCATAGAAGAACATAGCGTTATTGGTGGGTTGGGCGGCGCGGTGGCGGAAGTGCTGGCTGAATTGCCGGGACCGAAAGCGCTCTTGGTGCGCATCGGGTTGCGGGAGGGCTTCTCTTGCGAGGTGGGTGATCAGGAGTATTTACGAGAGACCTATGGCCTTTCCCCTGTTGCTATTAGCCAACGAGTGAAGGCAGCATTACAGGAATCTGATCAATTAGGAAATTTTTATAACTTGTCAATCAGAGTGCAAGAAACAATACAAAATATTCAGATATTACTTTCTAAATTTGATCAAGTTGTTAGCACCGACGCAAAAGAGCGTATTCAAGAGGCTCTAGTCGATTTAAAATGGAGCGTATATAATAATGAGCCATAATATCAGATTGGTTAATCCAGCCCGCAATTATCAGATGATTAAAGAGGAGATCGATGCTACCTATTTTGAGGTTATGTCCAAGGGAGATTTGATTGACCGTGGACAGCTCAAAAGTTTCGAAGAAAACCTGGCTGCCTTTGTGGGCACCAAGTATGCCGTGGGCCTGAACAGCGGCTACGATGCTCTCCACATGTCTTTGCGAGCCGCGGGTATCGGGCCGGGGGATGAAGTGATCGTGCCGGCGCACACCTTTGTGGCCTCCGCCTCTGCCATTGTCAATGTTGGAGCCAAGCCGGTGCTGGTTGATGTGGGCAAGAACTTCAATATTGACTGCGACAGGATTGAAGAAGCTATAACACCCCGGACCCGGGGCATTATGACCGTGCACCTGAACGGTTACATGGCCGATATGGTGCGGGTCATGGAGCTTGCCGAAAAATATAAACTGGTAGTGGTGGAAGACGCCTGCCAGAGTCTGGGGTCCCAGATGCTGGAAAAAAAGGCCGGTTCCTGGGGCCTGACGGGCTGTTGGAGTTTTTATCCGTTTAAGATTCTGGGAGGCTACGGTGACGGTGGCGCCATTACCACCAATGATCCGGAAGTGGCTCTTTTTGCCACCCGGATGCGCTATAATGGCGAAGACCGCCAGACCGGGGAATACCACGGCCACGGCTTCACCTGCCTCCTAGACAATCTTCAGGCGGCTTTTTTGGATATCAAACTGAGGCACCTGCCGAGTTGGATAGTGAGACGGAGAGAGATCGCCGCACGCTACAGGGCCGGACTTGCCGATATCCCCGATCTGCTCCTGCCCCACTACGACGATACCAGAAGGGACCATGTTTATCAAAACTATGTGGTCAGGGCCAAACAGGGGAATGATTTTTCCGAGTATCTAAAGGCCAATGGAGTTGAGATACTGACTCAATTCCGCAAACCCTACTATCGACATGAAGCCTTGAAGTTGGAAGACCGGGGCTTTCCGGAAACGGAGGCCCTGAGCCGGGAGGTCTGCTCGCTGCCCATGAACGTGGAGATTACCGACCAGGAAGTCGATTATGTGATTGGGGTAGTGCGGCGGTTCTACGAAAAATAATATTTTCCTTGGGCCCACTTAGATTCGACCCGACCAACCCGGCATTAGGAGCGTCGAATCGCGTGGGTCTTTCATTTTCAGCAAAGGAGAGGGTCGTGGGTCTGCACCTGAGTCAGCGCCATGAATGGGTGATGCAGTCGGAAATTAGAAATATGTCCATTGAATGTGACCGGGTGGAGGGGATTAACCTGTCCCAGGGGGTGTGCGACCTGGAGGTTCCGGCCATGGTCCGGCAGGGCGCGGCCGCGGCCATGGAGGCGGGCCTCAATACCTACACCCGCTATGACGGCCTGACTGAACTGAGACAGGCAATCGCCCACAAACAAAAAATCATCACCGGCATGGAAGCGGATTCGGAAAGGGAGATCATCGTCAGCGCCGGGGCCACCGGCGCTTTTTATTGCGCCTGCCTCGCCCTCCTCGATCCCGGTGATGAAGTCATTCTGTTCGAACCGTATTACGGCTACCACGTCAGCACCCTGGTGGCAACCCAGGCGGTCCCGGTGTATGTGCGCATGGAACCGCCCGCCTGGACCTTCAGTGAACAGGACCTGGAAAAGGTGCTCAGCCCCAAGATCCGGGGGATTATGATTAACACTCCGGCCAACCCTTCGGGCAAGGTGTTTGCCTATGAAGAATTGCAGCGCCTGGCGGCCTTTGCGGCCAAGCACGACTTGTTCGTGTTTACCGATGAAATTTATGAACATTTTGTCTACGATGGCCATAGACATATACCGCCCGCGACCCTGCCGGGGATGAAAGAGCGTACCATCACCATTTCAGGGCTTTCCAAGACCTTCAGTATAACCGGCTGGCGCGTCGGATACAGTATCTGTGATACGAAATGGGCCCAAACCATCGGCTATTTCAATGATCTAGTGTACGTCTGCGCCCCGGCGCCCCTCCAAATGGGAGTGGCAAAGGGGTTGATGGCCCTGGGGCCGGATTATTATGACAAACTCACCCAGGAATATGTGAATAAGCGGGATAGGATTTGTGCAGCGCTCTCCCGGGCAGGGCTCGAGCCCTATGTCCCCCAGGGGGCTTACTATGTGCTGGCCGATATTTCCCGGATTCCGGGAGAGACCAGCAAGGAAAAAGCCATGAACCTGCTGCGGCAATCGGGGGTGGCCTGCGTGCCGGGAGAGGCCTTTTATCACGACGAGGCGGGCGACCACCTGGCAAGATTTTGCTTTGCCAAAGAAGATGCTGTGTTGGATGAAGCCTGCCGGAGGATCGAAAAGTTGGGAAACTTTTCATTCAGGAAGTGATTCCAATATCCTTTCATACGTTTTAGACCTGAGTGAGACATAAGATCTGCATAGCAAAGGGACGATCGGAGATAGCTCCATGATGAATATGCACAACAACATTCCCATCTATGGCGTCATCTTGGCCGGGGGGTGGGGGACTCGCTTTTGGCCTTTAAGTCGCTCTCAATATCCTAAGCAGGTCCTGCGCCTGCTGGGCTCCGAATCCATGCTGCAATCCACCGTCAAGCGCCTGCTCCCCCGGATTCCACCGGAGCGCCTGGCGGTGGTGACCAATGCCTCCCAGGCCGAACTCATTCACCAGGAACTGCATCGAAAAGGCTGGGATGGGGTGCGGATTTGGGTTGAACCCCAGGGCCGCAATACCGCGGCGGCGGTGGGGCTGGCCGCAGTTACCCTGGAGGAAGAGGTGAGGGAGGGAATCATGGCGGTATTCCCGGCCGATCATTTCATACGGGACCAGGCCAGCCTGCTCCGGGGTCTCGATGTGGGAGCCAACTGGGCTCAGGCCGGCTGCCTGGTAACCTTCGGCATTCCCCCTACCCGTCCGGAGACGGGCTATGGCTACATCAAACAAGGGGCGCCGTTAGATGACCAGGGGCGGGCCTGCCGGGTCGCCCGCTTTATCGAAAAGCCCCCCCTGGCCCAGGCTCAGGAGTTTCTGGCCGATGGGTGCTACTCCTGGAATAGCGGTATTTTTCTGTTTCGCCCGGATGTCGTCTTAGATGCCTGCTCCCGCTATTTGCCGGACCTGTGCCGTGAGCTGGACCGGATGCGGCATCCGGAGAACCAGGCCTCCCTGGAAGAAATCTACCAACGCCTCCCTAGCATCTCTTTTGATCACGGCATTCTGGAGAAGGCTGAGAATGTGGTGGTGGTGCCGGTGGAGATGGGCTGGAACGATGTGGGGACCTGGGAAGCCCTGCACGATCTATTTCCCCGGGATGGGCGGGGGAACGTGAAGGAAGGCCGGGTACTGGACCAGCACAGCCAGGAGTGCATCTTTTGGGCGCAAAACCGGCTGGTGGCGACCATCGGGTTAGAGAACACCATCGTGGTGGATACCCCGGATGCCACCCTGGTTTGCCACCGGGACCGGGCCCAGGAGGTCAAAGACCTGGTGACAGAGTTGCACCGGCAGCAGCTGGTGGAGTCAGTGCACCATACCACGGTGGAGCGTCCCTGGGGCCGCTATACAGTTACAGACGAAGGGCCGGGTTTTAAGGTCAAGCGAATCGTGGTGGATTCGGGAAAAAAACTCAGCCTCCAGGTGCATCAACGCAGGGCGGAACACTGGGTGGTGGTCTCCGGTACGGCTCAGGTCACCGTTGGCCAGGAACTCAGACTGGTGTCCAGTAATCAGAGTGTCTACATTCCGCCGAAGACTCCTCACCGCCTTGAAAATCCCACCATTGAGCCCTTGCAGATCGTCGAGGTGCAGACGGGGGATTACCTTGAAGAAGACGATATCATGCGTCTGGACGATGATTACTGGCACCCGGACAAAGCCTGAAGAAGGAAAACAGTCCCTCTGATCTTGCTTCGGATTATGCAGCGGATTATGTTAAAGAGCCAAATAAAGAGATGAGAGGTTGTTGCCATGATGGAGCAGGGGAAAAAGGCCCTGGTAACGGGCATAACCGGACAAGACGGCAGTTATCTGGCCGAGTTGCTTTTGGGGAAGGGGTATGAAGTGCATGGCCTGGTGCGCCGGTCCAGCACTTTCAATACCCGGCGCATTGAACATCTGTATGTGGACCCGCATGAATCGGGAGCCCGTTTTTTTCTGCATTATGGCGATCTGAGCGACTCCGGGCAGCTCAGTCATTTGATCTATAATCTCCAACCGGACGAAATCTATCACCTGGCTGCCCAAAGCCATGTGCGGGTCAGCTTCGACATGCCGGAATTCACTGGGGATGTGAGCGGCCTGGGGGTGACCCGGCTCTTGGAGGCCATTCGCCGCAGCGGTATCAAGACCCGGTTTTACCAGGCCTCCTCCAGCGAACTGTATGGCTCTTCCCCGCCGCCCCAGAATGAAGAGACGCCCTTGCGCCCCCGGAGCCCCTATGCCGCGGCCAAACTTTATGGCTACTGGATGGCGCGCAACTACCGGGAAGGTTATGGCCTCTTTGCCACCAATGGCATCCTTTTCAACCATGAATCACCCCGCCGAGGCGAGACCTTTGTGACCCGGAAGATCACCCGGGCCGTGGCCCGGATCAAGTTTGGCTTACAGAAAAAACTCTATCTGGGCAACCTGGAGGCCAAGCGGGATTGGGGCTATGCTCCGGACTATGTCGAAGCCATGTGGCTTATGTTGCAGCAGGACAGCCCGGAAGACTTTGTGATTGCTACCGGCGAGGCCCATTCGGTCCGGGAGTTTCTGGAAGAAGCCTTTGGCCATGTCAACCTGGACTGGCGGGAATACGTGGAGATCGACCCAAAGTACTTTCGGCCCACTGAGGTGGACTTTTTAATGGGAGACGCCAGCAAGGCCCGCCGCATCTTGGGTTGGCAACCCCGGGTCAGCTTCCAGGAATTGGTGCGCATTATGGTGGATGCCGACCTCCAGGCATTGATGGATATGCATCACTGTCAGGATGTGATTGAAATCCTGCGCCAGGAAAATAACCTTGGCCCCCTGGACCGCGGTAATTCCGCTCGCTAGCCGGAGAGGGAGGTGAGCAGACTGATAGTGATGCCAATTGGGCTCAAAGCCGAAGAAGCTCGCAGGGTTTAAATTTATAAAAGAAACTTTTAAGACTTTTTCTATTGCAGTAGGAGGCCATTGCACATATAAGGTACAATTCATGAAAAAGGCACTTATTTGTGGGATTTCTGGACAGGATGGAGCGTTTCTCGCCCAACTCTTGTTGGCTGAAGGGTATCAAGTAGTCGGGAGTTCCCGGGATGCCCAGATTTCGTCCTTCGGAAATTTAGTCCGCCTCAAGATTCTCGACAAGATCGAGGTAGAATCCGTGGCAATTACCGATTTTCGTAGCGTCCTGCAAGCGATTATCAAGGTGAAGCCGGATGAGATTTACAACCTAGCGGGGCAAAGTTCTGTGGGCCTCTCTTTTCAGCAGCCGGTAGAAACCTTAGAAAGTATCAGTGTTGGCACCCTTAACCTTTTGGAAGCCATCCGATTCACGGGAAAACCTATAAAATTATATAATGCTTGTTCCGGAGACTGTTTTGGGGATATTGTCGACGCAGCCGGTGAACACACGCCGTTTCGCCCCCGCAGTCCCTATGCTGTGGCCAAAGCCGCGGCTTTTTGGGAAGTGGCCAACTATCGGGAAGCCTATAATATCTTTGCCTGTTCCGGGATTTTGTTCAATCACGAATCGCCCTTAAGGCCAGCTCGTTTCGTCACGAAAAAGATAGTTGCCGCAGCCTGCCGCATTACTACCGGATCTCAAGAGAAACTCCAGCTTGGGAATATTGCCATCCAGCGCGACTGGGGTTGGGCCCCGGATTATGTTAAAGCCATGTGGCTCATGTTGCAGCAGAAATACCCAGACGATTTCGTGATCGCCACAGGTGAGAGCCACTCTTTGGAAGAATTTGTGGGTACGGCTTTTCTTCAGGTGGGACTGGATTGGCGTGAGCATGTCATCAAGGACCCCGGTTTATTCCGGCCTACCGAAATTGCCATCAGCCGGGGCAATCCTAGTAAGGCCCGGAAGATTTTGAAATGGCAGGCTAAACATAAAATGAAAGAAGTCATTACCTTGATGGTAGAAGATGAACTCCGAACTCTTAAGAGGCATGAACCCTAAAAATCTATTTGCTTACCTTTTGACTCATCCAATCTAGACAATGCTCCCTATTGCAGCGGATTTCGGCGAAGCCCGGTATTAATCTGACAGTGTTCTCCTTTTAGGGGGGCATTATCAAGTTCGCCCGCCATAATTGCGTAATTATTGCAACTGTAAAAACAGGGCGGATTTGGGGATAAGTTCCTTTTTAGTTGACACCCGCAATGCCTTCCGGGGCTTGCCGGGAAACCGCACCTATCGGGCTTGATGAAGCCTGTAAAAAAATATAGAAAATTAACTTTGACTGAAGATCATTGCGCAGGTAGTAAAGCATCATTCCATCCGGTGGCACTAGATATCTGGGATCACCGGATGTTTTTTTGGGGGAAAACCACCGGGAAAATTTCGCTATTCTTATGTCAACTCCATGAAGGCCTTCTGTCCAAGTCCTTGAAATCATTAGGCATGGAGATGCCAGTTTTTACATGAAAGAGTCCCGTTGGGACTACCAACCTCAGCCTTATCTTATTGATTTTCCTCCATGGTTTTTTTAGGGGACTCCGAACGTTTCGCCATTGCGTTCGCCTCCGGCAACGCCTTCCCATCCTGCGGCAGACTGAGCGCGCCATCGGCTAAACGCCGGCAGGCAACCCGCCGCCCCTTGCTTGAGGGGGCGGCGATACTTATATGAAATATAGTGGTTTGATGGGACGTGGACCGGGGTTGACCCGGACTTATCATTCAGAGCAGCGGAGGGCATATGGCGAAGAAGAAATTTATCGTGCATGCGGAGTGTCCGGCCTGCGCCTGCGGGGATATCTCCTTTTTGGGGCCGGAGAAGCTCAAAGAGAAGTTCATCGGGGACGAAAAAGAGATCGATATCCTCTGCCCCATGTGCGGCACCAAGACCAAGGGCAAGGGCAAGATGGAGGATGTAAAGAAGTAGCGGGGAGCAATTAGCGGAAAAACAGACAAGGCAGGGTCGGGGTTTGCCCGGGGGCCGGTAATGCGGCTTCCGGGTTTTTTTGTGGGGCGAAAAGGGGCGAGGGCGAAGAAGGGGAAAAGCGGGACTCAAGGGGGTGGGTACGATAGTACAGACTTTCGCTGATCTGATATTTGCGGCAAATATCCGCAATGGAACTCTCACCCTGGAGCCCTTCCAGGACTTCACGCCATCTTGGTCTCCTGATCAATCTTGCGGCGTTGCATGCTTACCCCCTGAGACATTATACTCGCTTAGCTTCATGTCTCAGCCTCAAGGGAGCAGTATAGTTTGCTCAAAAATTGCCCTGGCGATCAAGGAAATTCTTCGCACTTTTCCCCCACGCCGCACTCCCGGCATTTGGTCTCATATTTCAAGATCATCCCTACACTCCCCATCACCACGCCCACCATAAAACAGATCACGTACCACATTGTCCGCCTCCTCGCCAATTCCAAGTTATTCCTACTCATCCTCTTGTAGCAAGGCGATATTACAGATTAATATCAATTCGGTTAATATTTTGTTAGTTTTGCTCAATGTTGAACACGTCGGCCCCGGCCCCGACCTGGTCCCCTGGAAAATCGCTTCCCAAAAAGGAGTAATTATGGCATACTGTTTGATATGAGCCTTATAGTGTAACAAGATGATTTCATTAGAACATTTCAAGGCTCGTCTGCTTCACTGGCTATCCATGCAATATAATAAAGGATTTAGCCCAATGAAAAAAACTTATATCCTGGACACCAATGTCCTGCTGCACGACCCCGAGTCATTGTTTTCTTTCGAAGATAATGACATTGTGTTACCGCTTTCAGTAGTAGAAGAATTGGACCGTATTAAAAGAAGAGGCGATGAAGTAGGCAGGAACGCCCGGGAAGTGTCCAGAAAATTAGATGAATTGCGTGATAGGGGACGATTGGCCGAGGGAGTGGGACTTATCCATGGCGGTTCGGTGCGAATTGAGATCAATGGTAATAAATCTCTCAATCATCTTAATGGTATCGATTTAAATAGCACTGACAATATGATCCTGGCGTTGGCTTATTCTCTTATGAACAATGGTCAGAACCCCGTCATTCTGGTTACCAAGGATTTAAATCTCCGCATCAAGGCTGATGTCTTGGGGGTTGCCGCCGAGGATTTTTACAGCGACAAAGTAGATTACCATCAACTATACAGTGGCGTCTGTGAACTATATCTTCCCCCTGCCGAGATCGACCGGTTTTATCAAGAGGGATCTCTGGAGTGCCAGGAAGATCTTCAACCCCACCAGTTCTGTATCCTCCGGTGGAGCGAATCGCCCTCCAAATCGGCCCTGGCCAGGTATACCCATCACCGTCTGCATAAACTGGCCCAGGACGGTAAGGCGGTCTATGGCATCAAGGCCTTGAACAAGGAACAGAAGTTCGCCCTGGATCTGCTGCTGGACGATAATATCCAGGTGGTGACCCTGGTGGGCAAGGCCGGCACCGGCAAGACCATCCTGGCCCTGGCGGCCGGCCTGGAAAAGGTCCTGGAAGGCAGCGGCAGGTACAATCGCATCCTTATTACCAGACCCATCGTGCCTTTAGGCAATGACCTCGGCTATCTCCCCGGCGACAAGGAAGATAAAATCCGGCCCTGGATGCAGCCCATTTACGATAATCTGGAATACTTGTGCAACGAGCATATCCAACCCAACGGCTGCATCGATTATCTGATCGCCAACGGCAAGATCGAACTGGAAGCCCTGACCTACATCAGGGGACGGAGCATTCCGAAACAGTTCATCATCTGCGATGAGAGCCAGAACTTGAGCCCGCACGTGATCAAGACCATCCTGACCCGGGTGGGGCGAGGCAGCAAGATCGTCTTTACCGGAGACCCGGAGCAGATCGACCACCCGTATCTCGACGCCTCTTCCAACGGCCTCAGTTACCTGGTGGAAAAGATCAAAGGCGAAGAACTCGCCGGACACATTACCCTGATCAAAGGCGAAAGGTCCGGCATCGCCGAATTAGGCGCGAAATTGTTGTAGAGCAAATTCAATGTCGGCTTACCTTCCGGCGAGCGGGCGGTCCCTGGGTCAGACCATAGCCGTTACCGGAAATCCCCCTAAATCGCGCTGGACCGGCCTGCTGTTCCCGAGAGACGGCCTGCGATCCATCCCCCTCATCCGCTAACTCTTCGCATCCAGAAGCGATACCACTTCTCGCCCTGATAACCCTAGTATTTTAAGGCCTTCTGTGTAGTCATTGCATCCGGTTCCTCCCAGCCTTAACTTAGAAACGAATCAACATGCGGCTCGTCAGAGGAGGAGTCCATCCATGCAATTGACCAATTTGCGCGGCAAAGTGGCGGTGGTCACCGGGGCCTCGAGCGGAATCGGCGCAGCCGCTTCCCGCGCCCTCGTGGCTGAGGGAGTACAGGTGGTCCTGGCGGCCCGTTCAGTCGATCGTCTTCAGGCCCTGGCCAAGGAACTTGGCGAGTTAGCCCTGGTGGTGCCCACGGATGTCGGGGACGAAGCTGCCGTGGCGCGCCTCTTTGCCGAAGTACAGCAACGCTTTGGCGGGCTCGATCTCCTCTTTAACAATGCCGGCCTGGGCTATGGCGGTTCTTTTGTCGAAGGCAAAACCGAGGAATGGCGGGCCACTATCGATGCCAACCTCTATGGGGTGTTGTTTTGCACCCGTCAGGTCATTCCCCTGATGCGCGGCCGCCCGGGTGCAATGATCGCTACGGTTTCAAGCGTGGGCGGCCGCCACGGCATTGCCGGCTTTGCGGTCTACAATGCGACCAAGTTCGCGGTGGTCGGCCTGCACGACGCCCTGCGTAAGGAACTCGGCCCCGAGGGCATCCGGGTTTCTCTCATCGAGCCCGGGGCGGTTTACACCAATTGGGGTTACAACATTCCCAAAGAGGAGATGAAGGCTCGCCGCGACCAACTCGAAGCCCTCAAGCCCGAAGACATTGCCAACGCCCTGGTCTATGCCTTTGCCCAGCCGGCCAACGTCAACCCCCAGGAAATTTTGATCATGCCGACCCGACAGATCTATCCCTGAAAACTGGGAAGGCCAGGTGAGTGTATAAAGAACGCCTTCGCCTTTTATCCATGAGTCGCCCCTGGATGGTTACAGCAAAGATATTAAGCGGGGCCGGTTAGCTCGACCCCCAAAAATCGGTCAAGATAGAATGGTCCAGGGGCCAGCACGGACGGGACGCATGACCGAGAAGGACCCGAAGCCGAAAGATGAGATGCCATGGGAAATGTCTCTGATTCTCTGGCAGCGTTGATTTTTTTAGGAGGAACTGATGAGTATTTCCCCTTATGCCGGTAAGCCTGCGGAACAGTGGATGTTAACCAACATTCCCCGCCTGCTCACCGCCTACTATGTCAACCGTCCCGATCCAGCCATTCCTGAACAACGGGTGGCCTTCGGCACCTCCGGGCACCGCGGCTCGTCACTGGACCACGCTTTCAACGAGGGTCATATTCTGGCGATCAGCCAGGCTATCTGTTTGTACCGCCGGCAGCAAGGTATCGACGGGCCGCTGTTCCTGGGCATCGATACCCACGCGCTTTCGGAACCGGCCTTCGCCAGTGCGCTGGAGGTCCTGGCGGCTAACCGCGTCAATGTCATGCTGGATGCGGCGGACGGGTACACGCCGACCCCGGTCATCTCGCATGCGATTCTGACCTACAACCGCGGCCGCCGCCAGGGACTGGCCGACGGCATCGTCATCACCCCGTCCCACAACCCGCCGCGCTACGGCGGCTTTAAATACAATCCGCCCCATGGCGGACCCGCAGACACCTCCGTGACTCAATGGATTGAACGGCAAGCCTACGCCCTCCTGGCTGATGGACTGCGGGGTGTATTGAGAGTCCCTTTCGAACGCGCCCGCCAAGCAGACACCACGCACAAGCATAACTACCTGGAGTCCTATGTGGACGATCTCCCCGCGGTGATCGACATGAAGGCCATTCAAGAGAGCCAGGTCCGGCTGGGGGTGGACCCCCTGGGCGGCGCCAGTGTGGCTTACTACGATGCCATTGCCGAACGCCACCACCTCAACCTTGAGGTGGTGAATCACACCATCGACCCGACGTTCCGGTTCATGACCATAGATTGGGACGGTCAAATCCGCATGGACCCGTCCTCGCCTTATGCCATGGCGCGGCTGATCGACTTAAAGGATCGTTTCGACGTGGCCTTTGCCAGCGACACCGATGCGGACCGGCACGGGATTGTGAGCCACAGCCAGGGCTTGCTGCCCCCGAACCATTACCTCGCGGTCGCGGTGCATTATCTGTTCACGAACCGGCCGGAGTGGGCCCAGGCGGCCGCGGTCGGCAAGACCCTGGTCAGCAGCAACATGATTGATCGGGTGGCCGGGAGCTTGAAGCGGCGGGTGGTGGAGGTCCCCGTAGGGTTCAAGTGGTTCGTGGAGGGGCTCCTGCACGGGTCCCTGGGCTTCGGCGGCGAGGAAAGCGCGGGAGCGGCCTTCTTGCGGCGGGACGGCACGGTCTGGACCACGGATAAAGACGGCCTGATTCCGAACCTGCTGGCCGCAGAGATCACCGCGCGCACGGGCAAGGACCCGGGAGAGCACTACCAGGAACTGACCGCGGCCTTTGGCACGGCGCACTATACGCGTCTTGACGCCCCGGCGACCCCCGAGCAGAAGGCCAGGCTGGCAAAATTATCGCCTGAGGCCGTCCAGGAGTCGGACCTGGCCGGTGAGCCCATCACCGCCAAGCTGACCAACGCCCCGGGCAACAACGCCCCCATCGGCGGGCTCAAGGTGGTGGCCGCCAACGGCTGGTTCGCGGCGCGCCCAAGCGGCACGGAAAACATCTACAAGATTTATGCCGAGAGCTTCAAGGATGAGGCCCATTTGGACGCCATTGTCCGTGAGGCCCAGCAGATCGTGAACCATGCCCTGGCCGCCAAGACTTGAACTGACGGGAGGAGAATTTGTCTCTTCCCGGGTGGCGGCCACCGGATCAGGAATTTACCCCTGAGCTCCCGTTCTCAGGCGGCGATAGCGCCGGATGAGGGCGTTGGTCGAGCTGTCGTGGTTGAGGCCGGGGTCGCTCGCGCTCTCCAGCTCGGGGATGATACGCTTGGCCAGCACCTTGCCCAACTCCACCCCCCATTGGTCAAAAGAATCAATGTTCCAAATGGCGCCCTGGGTGAAGACATTGTGTTCATACAGGGCCACCAGGCTGCCCAAGCTTCGGGGCGTCAGACTCTCGGCGAGAATCACATTGGTGGGCCGGTTGCCTTCGCACACCCGAAACGGCGTCTGGAAGGCCGGGGAACCCTCGGCGGTCAGTTCTTCCTCCGTCTTGCCGAAGGCCAGCGCCTCGGCCTGGGCAAACAGGTTGGCCATGAGCAAGTCGTGATGGCGGGCCAGGGGGCTGACCGGCTGGCAAAAACCGATGAGGTCGCAGGGGATCAGCTTGGTGCCCTGGTGAATAAGCTGGTAAAAGGAATGTTGGCCGTCGGTGCCGGGCTCGCCCCAGATGACGGGGCCTGTCTCATAGCTCACGGGCCGGCGGGTCTCAAGGTCCACGTGCTTGCCGTTGCTCTCCATCTGCAACTGCTGCAAGTAGGCGGGAAAGCGGGCCAGATAGGCGGTATACGGCATGATGCCTACCGTTTGGGCGCCGAAGAAATTGTTATACCAGACCGTCAAGAGGCCCAGGAGCGCGGGGAGGTTCTGCTCGAACGGGGCCGTGCGGAAGTGCTCATCCATGGCATGGAAGCCGGCCAGCATCTCCCGAAAGTTCTCCGGCCCCACGGCCAGCATGGTGGAGAGCCCGATGGCCGAGTCCATGGAATAGCGGCCCCCGACCCAGTCCCAGAAGCCGAACATGTTGGCGGTATCGATGCCGAATTTCTGCACCTCCCGGGCGTTGGTGGACACCGCCACAAAGTGCTTGGCCACGGCGTCCTCGCGGCCCAGCCCCTGGATGAGCCATTGCCGGGCGGTCTGGGCGTTGGTCATGGTCTCCAGCGTGGTGAAGGTCTTGGAGGAGATCACGAACAGGGTCTCGCCAGGGTCCAGGCCGTGGGTGGCTTCCGTGAAGTTGGCGCCATCCACATTGGACACGAAGCGGAAGGTCATAGCGCGCTCGCTGTAGGGACGGAGCGCCAGATACGCCATCTCCGGCCCCAGGTAGGAGCCGCCGATGCCGATGTTGATCACGTTTTTCATGCGCTTGCCGGTGTGGCCCAGCCAGGCGCCGCGGCGCACCCGGTTGGCAAAATCTGACATCTTGTCCAGCACCGCGTGGACCTCCGGCACCACGTCCTGTCCGTCCACCCGGATGGACACGCCCCTGGGGGTGCGCAAGGCCACGTGCAGCACGGCTCGCTTTTCGGTGAGGTTGATCTTTTCACCCCGGAACATGGCGTCGATCCTGGCCCGCAGACCGGAGTCCTCGGCGAGTTGCACCAGCAGCTTAAGGGTTTCCCCGGTGATCCGATTTTTCGAGTAATCCAGGTAAAGTCCCGCGGCTTCGGCAGTGAAACGTTCGCCCCGTCGGGGATCGTCAGCAAAAAGTTGCTTGAGATGCACCTGCCTGACTTGCTGATAATGGGCTTCCAGGGCCTTCCAGGCCGGGCGCTCGGTGAGCGGCGCGATCGTTGCTGTCATGTCTGTGCTCCTTGGTCCGGTATAAGCCATTTCAAAACCCATATCTTACAAAATTGCCATTCTGAGCGCAGCGAAGAATCTAAATTTTTTTAAATAGTTAAGACCCTTCGCTTCCCCCCGGCTGACACCAAAAGAGGTTTTGAAATAGGTTTTAGGCTCTTCGGTCATTTTTCGGCCGCGGCCGCCTCTTTCTTCCTTCGGCAGGCCGTCACTTGGCCGCGGCTTGCCGAAGAAAGTTTAAAATAAAGGTAATAACTGGGGAGAGGATGTCAATCCGGAATTGAGGTGGTCTTATAAGGCGGAAATCTGACCGGGCCGGAGTTTTTGGTTAGTAGTGCTTGGTGGAAGTGGTTGGGTAAGGAAGGGCCTTGTCCCTTGAAGCCGATTCTCAAGCACCGTCCCGCAGATCGGTCCTTGTTTCTAAGCATTCAAACGCTATAATACAATTAGATACCCACCCCTTCCCAGCGGAAAACCCGAGGAGAAAAAATATGGATGCAATGGCTAAAAAACACAAGTTTTGGGCTTTGCTGGGGATCCTGATCTTTCTCCTGCTGAACTTCCCTGTGCTGCAAATTTTTAACCATAACACCTTGTGGGCAGGGATTCCCGAGCTGGTTTTGTACCTCCATGTGGTTTGGATATCGGCCATTATTGGACTTTATGTCCTGGGCAGCCGATTAACTTCCCGGGAGTAAGCGGCAGGAATCAAACATATGCTCAACACAGGTCTGGTCGCTGCCGCCGCCTTCGGCTATCTCTTACTGCTCTTCGCCATCGCCTACTATGGGGACTGGCAACGGGCTCGCGGCAAGAGCATTATCGCCAACCCCTACATCTACGCCCTTTCTCTGGCCACCTATTGCACCGCCTGGACTTTTTTCGGCAGCGTCGGCAAGGCCGCCACCTCAGGCGTGACCTTTCTCACCATCTACCTGGGGCCCTCCATCATCGCTTTTTCCTGGTGGTTCGGTTTGCGCAAGCTCCTGCGCATCTGCAAGGAAAACAACCTGACCACCATGTCCGACTTCCTGACGCTGCGCTATGGCAAAGGGGCCTTTCTGGGGGCCCTGGCCACCGTGGGGGTGTTCCTGGCCATCACCCCCTATATCGGCCTCCAGCTCAAGTCCATTTCCGATACCTTCAATATCCTGAGATGCAGAGAAATCTGTCCCCCAGGCACCATCCCGGTTTATGAAGATACCGCCTTTTATGTGGCCCTGCTCCTGGCCATGTTCGGCATCCTGTTTGGGGCCCGCCATCTGGACCCCACGGAACGCCACGAAGGCTTGGTTGCGGTCGTGGTGTTCGAGTCCCTCATCGAACTCCTGGCTTTTACCAGCCTGGGCCTGCTGGTGACCTTCGGCCTGTTTTCGGGCTGGGGGGAAATCTTCGGGCGCATCCAGGCGAGTCCCGCTTTTCAGGACCTGCTCCTGATGAATACGGGGCCGCACAACAGCTATACCCTGTTCATGGTGCTGACTCTTCTGGCCATGGGGGCCATCCACTTTTTGCCCCGCATGTTCCACATGGCGGTGGTCGAAAATACCGATGAACGCCATATTCTCACCGCGGTCTGGCTCTTTCCCCTCTATCTGCTGCTTATCAACCTGTTTGTCATGCCCATTGCCTTCGCAGGGCTGCTCCTGGGTTTCCCCCAGGAACAGGCCGATACCTTCGTCCTGCGCCTGCCCCTGGCCACCGGGCATCCCTACCTCGCCTTGCTGGTCTTTTTGGGGGGCTTATCGGCCTCCACCGCCATGGTGTCGGTGGCCTCCATCACGGTGAGCACCATGCTTTTAAACAGCCTGGTGATGCCGCTGGCCATCCGGCTGAAACTGCAAGAGCGTATCACCCCGCACCTTTTGACCATCAAGCGGGCCGGCATTCTCTTGCTGATTCTCCTGGGATATTTCGGTTACCACCTGGTCTTTCCTTCCGTTATGCTGGTGGATATCGGGCTCATCGCCTTTTGCGGGGTGATGCAATTGGTGCCGGCCATGCTGGGGGCCTTGTATTGGCGGGAGGCCACGCGCTGGGGGGCCATCGCGGGTCTGCTCCTTGGCTTTCTCCTCTGGGCCTATACCCTGGTGCTGCCCTATCTGGTGGAAGCAGGTTGGTTTCCGCTCAGTATGGTCTCGGCGGGCCCCTTCGGCCTCGCTTTGCTCAAACCCGATGCCTTCCTGGGCCTGACCGGCCTGGATCGGCTCTCCCACGCCTTTTTCTGGTCCATGCTTTTCAATACCGGCGCCTTTGTCACCGTCTCCCTGCTCACGGTACCCAGTCCGGTGGAGGAGGAGCAGGCCCGCAAGTTTGTGGGGGTATTCGAACGGGAAAGGGAGACGCCTTTAGAAAAACGTTATACGTACTTGCCGAGCCTGGAGCAATTGACCCATTTTATGCAAAAGCTCATCGGCTCCCGGAAGGCCGCCGAGGCGCGGCAGGCCTTTCTCCGGGAGGTCGCCACTCCCGAATCCGAGTGGGGGGACCGGGAAAAACTCCGGCTGGCGGATTTTGTCGAGCGCACCATTGCCCGCGCCATCGGCCCCGCCGCGGCCCGGGTCATTGTGGAAGGTTACCTCTCCTCCCGGGGCTCCCGGATGGAAGACGTCTTCGATCTCTTCGGCCGGATCTCCAGTTCCCTGAAGGAAAGCGAACAGCAGCTCAAAAGGCGCGTCGCTGAACTCTCGGTGCTCTACGAAGCGGCCCGCCGCCTGGCCGCCTCGCTCTATATTCCGGACCTGCTGGAGGGCGTGCTGGGGGTCCTGGTGGAGCAATTGGGGGTGCAAAAATGTGCCGTGCGCCTGTTGGATGAGCATGGCTTTCTGCACGTTAAGGGTTTACGGGGGCTGCCCCCCGAAGCCCGGGAGCAGGTGGTCAAGCCTGATCCCGCCTCTCTGTTGGGCCAATGCCTGTCAACCTCCCAGGTCATTTCCGTGGCGGATGCAGCGGCGGTGGCGGATCGCCTCCAGGGGCTGCTGAAGGAGGAAACCGCGGCCTCCATGGTCCTGGCGCCCATCACCACGGAAACCCTGACCCTGGGAGTATTGACCGCGGCCAGCAACCAGAAGGGCTTTTTTGCCAAGGAACATGTCGAGTTCTTTCAATCGCTGGCCGGGCAATTGGGATTGGCAGTGCGCAGCGCCAACATGGAAGAGGCGTTGCGCCTGGACGAGTCCCGTCTCGAGGCGGTATGGCGACTCAGCCAAATGACCAAGGCATCCCTGAAAGAGATTACCGATTTCGCCCTGGAAGAAGGGGTCCGGCTGACCAAGAGCAAGATCGGTTACCTGGCTTTCATGAACGAGGACGAAACGGTGCTCACGATGCAAGCCTGGTCCAAGACCGCCATGGCGGAATGCGCCATTGAGGACAGGCCCTTTGTTTATCCTGTAGAGACCACCGGGCTCTGGGGCGAAGCCGTGCGCCAGCGGCGGCCCATTATTACCAATGACTATGCCGCCCCTGACCCCTATAAGAAAGGCTACCCCGAGGGCCACGTAAAAATTCAGCGTCACCTGAATATTCCGGTATTCGACGGCGACCGCATCGTGGCAGTCGCCGGCGTGGGCAATAAGGATGAGGATTATGACGAATCTGATATCCATCAGTTGACTTTATTGATGAACGGCATGTGGTGGCAGCTTAAGCGCCAGCGGGCCGAAGAGGAATTGGCCGCCGAGGTGGAGCGGGGCATTTATTTCCAGAAGCTCCTGATTCATACCTGCATGGATGGCATCGTCGCCAGCGATATGGAAGGCGTTATCCGCACCTTTAATGAAACGGCTGCTAGCATCCTCGGTTATGAACCGGAAGAAGTCCTGGGCACAATGAATATCAGGGAACTCTATGGGCCGGGCCAACTGCAGGAAATCGATGCCAAGATCCACGATCCTGGTTACGGTGGCGCGGGGATTCTCGCGAATTATGAAACCTGGATGCGACCTAAGGATGGCGCCCTGGTGCCCATCTGGCTTTCCGCCCGGGTGCTTTATGAAAACGATCGGGAGATCGGCATGATCGGCCATTTTAAAGACCTGCGGGAACGAAAACGCCTGGAGGAGGAACTCTTGCGGAGTGAGCGCTTGGCCGTCTTGGGCAAGATGGCGGCCCATATCAGCCACGAAATCAAGAACCCCCTGATGCTCATCGGGGGGTTTGCCCGCCAGGTGCTGAAGGACCCCAATGCCGACCCCGTGAAGACCACGGAAAAGCTCCAAATTATTGTCGACGAAGTTAAGCGCTTGGAAGATTTCCTCGTTGAGGTCGGTAGCTATGCCAAATTTTCCGAACCTCAAAAGCGTCCGGGAGATATCAATGTCCTGATCCATGAAACCTGCCAGCGGCTGGCACCGAGTCTCCAGGAAAGTAATATCGAGCTGGTGTTGAAACTGGACCCCGACCTCCCGGAGATGCAATTTGACCCGGGTCATCTGCGCCAGGTAATCCTGAATATCGCCAAGAATGGCATCGAGGCCATGGAAGCCGGAGGCACCCTGACCATTACCACCGGTAGGGAGGCAGGCCGGATATTCGTGCAAATTTGTGACACCGGTGCGGGCATTCCCCCGGAGGTCCGGGAAAAGATTTTCCAGCCCTTCTTTTCCTCCAAGCCCAAAGGCAGCGGCCTGGGCCTGGCTATTTCCCAGAAAATTATCGAAGCCCACCAGGGAGAAATCGCCATCGAGAGCGAACCTCAAAAAGGCACCCGGGTGACCATCTTTCTAAGAATAGAATCCCACTAGTCAGTGACAAAAGAATCTAAGGGAAAGAGAATTGCCTAGCGGTCGATACCTGGCCAGCTTCGGTAATTATCGCTTTAGCGGGTAAAAGGCCAGATATGGGCTGCATATAAAAGGTGGGATGCTCACTGATGAGGTTTTCAAAAATAGCAGATAGCGTGTTTCCCAAATGATTCTTCTTTCCTGAAATCTTATTCCCAAAATTTTGTATTTTGACCTATAATGTCTTATAATTTGTCTGGGCTTCGAGAAAAAGTAGAATCTACATTAATATATAATGTTACTTTTTTATTATGACAGAAATCCTTCATCTTAACTACAATCCTGGACCAGCAGGATGGATATTGAGGTTGCAGGCGCAACTTCAAGAGAGTGCGTCGGTCACATTAAGGGAACGCTATTCGAGATGGAAAGAAATTGGGATGGCCGAACTCGGTATGGCTTTCGCATCTCGTCTGGCAATGCGTCATCGTGCCGGATACTTATTGTCTAAGCTACTAAATGAACTTCGGGATGAAATTAGTGACTCGGGAAAGCTTGATGAGCTCTTAGATGGCGGGTATGCATACTATCCTAAAGATGACAGAATTTTTTATGATATTTGTGTCGCGCTCGATGCATTATATTTTGAAACTAGATCTTCGTATGAAATCGTTGGGAGATTTGTTCAGATGTTCGGGGAGAAAATACTTGGGCGCAACTTTACGGAGAAGCTGATAAAAAATGTTTTAATTGATAATGATCAAAAGACTGACTGGATAGATGAGGTTCGAGAGCACCGAAAATTGTTCTTTCATGAAACGGCCCCTTGGATAGCTCTATCTGTTTCGAAAAGACAGCCACTGGAATTTAGCCTCGTTATCATGAAGGAAAATTTAAAGGAATTTGATGATCCAAAGAAATTTATTACCCAACAGCAGATAGTTGATTCCTGGCAAGGTTTTGATCGTGCGATTCCGACGATATGCGCATGGCTTAAAGAACAGATTATTAAGTTTGAGAGGGACGAACAGCTTAATTAAATTGGCAGGAGTTAGCCAGCTACTGCTCCGGACGCTCTTTCACCGTTAGGCCGAATAACCGCCGCTGGTCAGAGACTATAAAAGGCACAAATAACCGGGTCGAGGAGCAAAGGAGAATCTCCCATAACGCCTTCCAGAACCTTACGTAACTCTCTCTTTTAATAGGACCCTCTCAAACAACCTATGGAAGCCTGCTTTGGTGCTACATTACTTGCCATGGCCCTCCCTTATCGCCGAGCCAGCAAAAACAGAATAAATGATCTCCATATCTTTCAGACCTACTGATGGGGAGAATGGTTTCGGGTTCGTCGATGGTGGTCGGAGAGGCTGCCGGCGGGAAAGAGAGACAGCGGGATGAGTCGAGATGCTTTGGAAATGCAAGCCGTAGGCGGCAGGTGGCGGATTCATCCTGCCACCGAGCTTACGGAGTCAAGATTACCTGACAGTCTCTATCAAGCCGCTGTTCTCACTGGCTTTATTTTCTCATATTCCCCGCCGTGGACCTGAAGGGTGTCCCACAGACTCACATCTGTTTGCAGACCAAGCCAAAACTCCGGGGTAGTGTCGAAGAACCGCGCCAGGCGAAAGGCCGTATCTGGGGTGACGGCTCGTTTGCCTCGGAGAATCTCGCTCAGCCTTACCCGGGTGATGCCCAATGCCGCGGCCAGCTCTTTCTGGCTCAGGCCTAAAGGCTCCAAGAATTCATATCTCAGGATTTCTCCAGGCGGGGTGGGACGCCGGTTTCGTGGTAACATGACATCTATCTCCTTCAATGGTACTGCACCAATTCCAGATCGTAAACATTGCCTTCCTCAAACCGGAAACATAACCTCCAGGGACCGCTGACCGATATAGCCCATTGTCCCTCTCGGTTGCCGTGCAAGGCATGAAGACGATTGGAAGGTGGCGCTTGCAAATCTTTACGGCCTGCGGCCCTGTTCAGCATGTCCAACTTCCGCAGCAGCCTGGCTTCAAGCTCAGAAGGCACCCTCTTGTGCCTGCCGGAGTGCCAGAACTCTTCCAACCAAGGTTGTGCGAAGTTTTTGATCATTTAAGGCTAATGTATCGAATAACGTTACTCGTTGCAAGCTAAATTTTCATTTAAGTTGCCCCTGTCATGCCGTTTTTTTAGTTGCCGCAGATAATCAGGTATCTTATAAGCGGTTACCCGATTAGCCGGATATTATCATATAAACCCGGCCCTCACGAAAATCCGGCGCGGTTAGTTGACGCAATCAAGAAAATTTTCCCAGGGGTGGCCTGGGAACAATCTTTAAGAGGCTGCGCCGGGTTTGGTCTTTCATCGGGTTTATATATTAAACCGGACACCCGGATAACCAATAGGCAAAGTGGGCAAGCCCTTGAGCGGAAAATTATTTATTATAAAAATCCCTCCTTTCTTGACTTGATCAATTTTCTTCGTAACTTTAATAAAAATCACCCTTTGGTTAGGCACACATCGTAGTCTGTCCATAGACCCCTTAAGGAGGATGCATATGAACTCACCAAACCTTTTGGATAAGATCTACCATGTAATCATAAAACGCTTGGTGGGGACCGGACAAGCCCCGCATTATACGGAGATTGCCAGGGAGTTGGGGAGTTCGGTTGAGGAGGCTCGCAAGGCGCTTCATAACTTAATGGCGGCAGGAGTGCCGGGAACCTGGTTATTTCCTGACACTGACTATATCAGCAGTTTTGCCCCCTTTAGCAACCTGCCCACCCAGTACCGGATCACAATAGAGGGCGAGCAGAAGTGGTTCGGACAGTGAGGTTTTGAATCGCTGGCAGTTTGCTGGCTTTTTCCAGGGAAGGTGGTACAGATTAGCGCTCCATGCCTTGATTGTGGTGCCCCTATGCAAGTAGAAATCCAGGATGGCACGGTAAAAAAAGCAAAACCCCAAGGTGTCATGGCTTATGTAGCCGTACCTTTCTCAAAATGGATGAACAGACTTCCCTATGCGTGAAGCACCATGAACCTCTTCCGGTCGGAAGAGCACATTCGCAACTGGGGGCAATTCGATCCAGCAACAAAAGAAGGCATCCTACCCCTTGAGGACCTGGTCAGGTTGTTCTCCGGGAACTTGTTCAGGAGACGCTTAGACCAGGATTATGTTTCGCATAGCCGGGAATACTTGGGTGAATGGCTTGCCGCACTGACGGAAATTGCCCAAGAGCGGCCGTTTTGGTCGCCAGGGCTCGATTAGGGTGAGTTCGTAGCGGGAAAGCGCCGCGCATCCCGCCTTTAGCCGTTACTCTGGCGAATTGATGTTGCCTTGAAGACGGCCTAGCAAAATAGCGATGCCCTTGCCACTATTAACATTAATCCAAAATATTAGATAGTTACATATACGATCACCATATCCCCATGAGTCATATGACCCGGCAGAGAACAAAACCGCCCTCTTTTTCGCCAACCTCGCCCTAAGTTGCACTCCTCCCTATCCGGGTCAATCGTCGCATCCCTTCTGGAAATCCTGCTTTTTTTCCATAAACTGGCACCCATGCGAACCAAACTCGGGTCAGGCGGAAGAAGTTTTCAGGAAACGGTTTGTCCCCGGCACTACACCTATGCGAGCGCGGTTTGTCGCGGCAGAGAAGCGGAACCAAACGTGGAAAAAGCGAAACGTTTCGAGGCAGTTCCGTTAATAATCGATAAATATCAGACACTTAATGGCACCGGTCCCGTTTTTATGGCTGGAACCAAAACGTTACAAGCGTACTAATGCAAGGCAAATCACCGAAATGTGCCAGGTGTCCTGAGGCATTATGTTAACGCTCGGAATTTATTGCTAAATTAACCATCTAGAAAATGACCCCTAAAAAATTCTCGACCGTGTCACGGGAATTACCGAATTAACCAGGCAGGAAGGAGCCGCACCGCGCTTCCTTTAAGTCGCGGCCGCCGGCACCGAAAAGATCTTCACGCTTTGGGTCTTGCCCTTGAGCCGCACCTCCCCATGGGGAACCACCATTATCCGGGCGTCCAGGCCGAGACGGGTATTCTCGGCAATCAGGATCGGCTGTCCCACCACCTTGGTGTGCGCCTCCAGGCGAGCGGCGAGATTGACCGTATCGCCCACGCAGGTATAAGAGGCCCGCTGCTGGGTGCCGACATAGCCGGCGATCACCGGCCCGGAGGCAATACCGATACCGATGCGAATCGGCCCGCGCTGCAGCCCGGCTTGTGCCCGGTTGAACCCCTCGATAAGGGCGATCATCTCCCGGGCGGCGAGCACCGCCCGCCGGCAATGATCTTCCAGGGCCAGCGGCGCCCCAAAGATGGACATCAAGCCATCGCCCTCCATCTGATTGACGAGGCCGCCCTGGTCGGTAATGGCGCCGATCATCAAGCCGTAATAGGCATTCAGCAACTCGATGGTCTCCTGCGGCGACTGTGACTCGGCAATGGTCGTGAAGGAGCGGATATCACAAAAGAGCGCCGTGGCCTCCACCAGCCGCCCGCCCAGGGAAAAGCCGGAGTTCAGCAGCTCATCGGCCACTTCGTCGCTGGCGAACTTGCGGAACAGGGCCCGCTGTTCATCCCGCAGCCGTTTCTTCTCCAGGCAGGCTTCCACCCGGGCCTTGAGCAGCACGGGGTTAAAGGGTTTGGTGAGATAATCTTCGGCGCCCATCTCGATGCAGCGGACCACGCTGTCGATCTCCTCCACCGCGGAGATCATGATGACCGGCAGATCGCGCCAATGGACGTCGGCGCCTAACCGCTCCAGCACCTGATAGCCGTTCATTTCGGGCATTTCGATGTCCAACAGGATCAGATCGAAGTCCTGCTCGGCCAGCATTTCCAGGGCCTGCCGGCCATTCTCGGCGAAGGCCGCCCGGTGCCCCTGCTGTTCCAGGCCCCGGGCCAGCATCAGGCGGTTCATGCGATTATCATCCACCACCAGGATGTAACCTCTGTGCTTGCCCCCCGGTTCGTCTTGGCGTCTCATACCTGGGTCAACTCCTGGAGGGCTTGCTGCACCCGCCCATATTCGGCTTCGGCCCGGGCCACTTTATCCCCCACTCCGGCCAGACTGCCTGCCTTGCCGAGCCCCTCGAGTTCCCGGGCCAGTTCGGCTAATCTGTCCGCCCCAAACGCGGCACTGTTGGATTTGAGGGTGTGGGCGGCGCGGCGAAAGAGTTCAGCGTCGCCATCTGCCAGGGCCTGCTGCAGATTCCGCAGCAATTCCGGGGCGTCTTCGGTGAAGACCGCCAGGACCTCGCCGATGAAATCGGCGCCCATGGCGTCGCGAAACTCTTCAAACTTCTTGAGGTCGATCACCGGCGACGCCTCCGGTTCCGAGTCCTCGGCCGCAGACTGCGGTTGGGTCCTGGTCAGGGCCGTCACCAAGGCCTCCACGTGAATGGGCTTGGTAATGTAGTCGTCCATGCCGGCGGCCAGGCATTTTTCCCGGTCGCCCTGCATGGCGTCGGCCGTGAGCGCAATGATCCGGGGGACGGCGCCCGCGGCCTCGCCCCGCTTGATGCGCCGCGAGGCTTCCAGGCCGTCCATCTCCGGCATCTGCACATCCATCAGCACCACATCATAGGGCTGGCGTTGCACCGCGGCCACGGCTTCCAGGCCGTTGGCCACCACGTCGGCCCGATAGCCCAGCCGCGCCAGCAGGCGCAGAGCCACCTTCTGATTGACGGCGTTGTCCTCCGCCAACAGAATCTTGAGCGGCAACCGCGCGGCCAGGCCGGGATCAATCTGACTCTTGACGGTCTCGTCGCCCTTACGCACCGTTTGCGGCTGGGCGGCGAAGATGTTCATCAGGGCGTCATACAACTGGGAGGGCTTCATGGGCTTGGTGACTTGGGCCAAGAAGAGCCCGGCGTCGGCGCCGACCTCCCGGCGGCCCAGAGAGGAGAACAATACCAGAGGCAGGGCGGGGCGCTGGGCCCGGATCTCCCGGGCCAGCATTACCCCGTCCATCTCAGGCATCTGCATGTCCAGGATCGCCACGTCGAAGGGGTCGCCCCGTTTGATCCACTCCAGCGCTTCCCGGGGCGCACGGCTGTCACGCACCAGCATGCCCCAGGATTGGGCCTGCAGGACGAGGATGCGGCGATTGGTGTCGTTATCGTCCACCGCCAGGAGACGCCGGCCCGCCAATTGAGGCTGCTGGCGGCGCAATTCCTGGCGGCTCACCACCGGCATGGCCACCGGCTCGGTCCGGACGGTCAGATGAAAGGTGGCCCCCTGCCCCGGCACCCCGGCGCTTTCGACCCACAGGCGGCCGCCCATCATTTCGCTGAGACGTTTGCTGATGGCCAGACCCAAGCCGGTGCCGCCGTACTTCCGGGTGGTGGAGGCGTCCACCTGGCTGAAGGATTGGAACATGCGCCCCAGGCGATCCGGGGGAATGCCGATGCCGGTGTCGGCCACGGAAAACCGCAGGAGCAGGGCGCCGGGAGGCAGGGCCGCGGCGTCGGGGCCGCCTTCCACCCTGACCGTCAGGGAGACTTCGCCCTTATCGGTGAACTTCACGGCATTATTGAGCAGGTTGAGGAGAATCTGGCGCAAGCGGGTAACGTCGCCGGCGATGGTGGCCGGCACCGGTTCGTCGACGCGGTAGGCCAGTTCCAGCCCTTTGTGCTGCGCAGCGGTGGCCACCAGGTCCAGGGCGCTTTCCAGGCACTCCCGCAGATCGAACGGCTGGTGTTCCAGTTCCATTTTGCCCGCTTCGATCTTGGAAAAATCGAGGATATCGTTGATGATGCTGAGCAACGCCTCGCCGCTGCTGCGAATGGTCTCGCTGAATTCCCGTTGTTCGGCGTTGAGCGGCGTATCGAGCAGGAGATTGGTCATGCCGATGACGCCGTTCATCGGGGTGCGGATTTCGTGGCTCATGGTGGCCAAAAAGACGCTCTTGGCTTCGTTGGCTGCTTCGGCCGCCTCCCGGGCCTCCCGGACGTCGGCATAGAGCCGGGCGTTATCCAGGGCCACGGCAGCCAGTTCGCCAAAGCTCTCCAGCAGGCCTTTTTCCTCATCGCTAAAAGTCTGGCCGGTTTCCCGGTGGCAGGCCAGGCCCAGGACCCCGGTGACCTGCGAGCCCGATTTCAGCGGCACCCCCATGACCACCCGGATGGCCCGGTAATCCAGGTCTAAGTCAGCGGCCCGCTCCCCCCAATCCTGGTAATCTTCGATGAGGAGAGACTGGCCGGTTTCCCAAACCTTGCCGGAGAGGCCCTGTCCCAGCCTCAGGGTAGAGCCGATGACTCCCGCAAAGATCCCCAGCCCGACCCGACATTCCAGCACCATTTTTTGAGGATCCAGCAGATAAATGAAGCCATGGGGAGTGCCCAGCAATTGGCCGGCGCGGCTGATGAGGGCTTGCAGCAAATCCTGCAGGTTCAGGCGATTGATGAGTCCCAGGGTGGTTTCGTGCAGCGCCGCCAGGTATTCTTTTTGCCGGTGCAGGGCCTCCTCCAAATGTTTGCGCTCGGTGATATCCCGGATACTCTCGATGGCGCCGGTCAGATTCCCGGCGGCATCGTAGAGGCCGCCGGCCGTGGCGGTGAGATAAGCCCCGCCTGCCTTCAGTTTCGGCACATAGGTCTCGCCGCACAGGATTTCGCCGCGCCGGCTCACTTGGGCATACTTGGCCCGGAACTCCTTGTCCTCTCTGAAGACATAATCGATGAGGATAGGCCGGCGCTCGCCGTAAAAAGGCAGGGCGTATTCATAGTTCCCTTTCCCCAGGATCTCCTGGGCCCGGACCCCGGTCAGGGCTTCCATGGCATGGTTCCAGGCAATTACATTCCCTTCCGGGTCAATGACCAGGGTGGCGTCCGGCAAAAAGTCGATGATATCCTGAAAGCGCCGCTTGGATTCCCGGATGGCTTCCTCGGCCTCTTTCCGTTCCGTGATATCGATGAAGGCACCGTAAATAAAATCAATGTCGCCCTGGGCGTTGCAAATTACCTGGCTACCTTCCTGGACCCACAAAACCTGGCCGTTCTTATGTCGGATGCGATACTCCCGGATATAGGACTTATCCCCGATCAAGGCCGCGACCAGGGCCTGCCGCATCTGTTCCACATCTTCGCGGACCACGAGATCCAGCCATTTCAGCCTTCGGGAATCGAAGTCGGCCTTGGGGTAACCGGTCAGGGCCTCGATCTTGTTATCGATGAAATCCGCCGACCAGTCCTTATAGCCCTTGAATACCACGTTAGGCAGATTCTTTAAGAGCAGGCGATAGTTAGCCTCACTCTGTTGCAGAGCCGCCGCGGTCGAGGCGCTGTCTTCCCGGCTGGCTTGGAGGAGGGCCAGTTCCTGCCGTAACTGACTTAATTCGCTGAGCAATTTATCCTTGGATTTGTCCCCGTCCCTCATTTCGAACCCCACTCGGCTAGATGCGAAATAACAACTTAAGATCAATCGACATCTGGCTAAAATTATTTAAATCGGGATCAAACCGGAAACCAATCGGGGCCACTTCTCGGGGGGTGAAAATTCTTACTACTACTTCGGCGACTCCCAAAGCAATCATTAAACGGATAATCACATCAAATTCTTTTTTGCGCCTTCACTATCTTCGGATTCAGGGCCGAAGAAAATGATTAACGTACTGAATTAATTCGCAATTATATAGCAACCCGGGCCACTGCATTCCAAAAACGGTTCTGGCGACTTCTCTTTCCTGGTTTAATCCTGGAAAGCTTCCTCTTTATTGCAGCCAAATGGTCCCATGGGCAGCATGATAGCACATATTTCAATGAAGAGGTAACTTTCGCAAACACTCAAGCATACACCAGGACACTCGCTGGTCCAGGATTCTGCAGAGGGCCAGTGGTATATGTCAAGTTCTGCAAATTGGTCGAGGCCTATGGTTTTGTTAGTTCTCCCGATATATCAAAATTTTTATCTTGATATAATATCTAAACAATGTATAAATGGATATTAATATATTTTATTCGATTGCCTGCTCGCACATTAAGGCTGAAGACGAAGACTCCCACATCTAAGAAAAATTGCCTGGAGAAATCAGATGTCAGAAAAAAAAGTCTATGATCTCGTCATCGTGGGCGGCGGCCCCGGCGGGCTCAGCGCCGGGATTTATGCCATGAGAGCGGCGCTGAAGACAGTCCTGATTGAAAAGGGACTGTCCGGCGGCCAGATAAACCTTACGGAATTAGTGGAGAACTACCCCGGCTTTGAAGAAGGCGGGGCAAAACTGTGAGGTCGAATAACCGAACATGTAGGGAAGATCGCTGGTTCGATCACAGAGAAGTGACCGTCACCAGCAAAGTGGGAGGTCGCCTTGGCGCAACCGAGTCGTGAAAAAATGATGACATTGGAGGATTACCTCCAGACAGTTGCCTTTGTAGCCAAGAGCCTCGGGGATGAAAACCGCTTGCGGATATTGCTATGCGTCAACAACGAGAAGAAGTCTGTTTCCAGCATCGTCGAAGAACTGAACCTGTCTCAGCCCTTGGTCTCCCATCATCTGAAGGAATTGCGGCGGGCTCTGCTGGTCAAGGTGGAACGGAGCGGCCCCTTCGTGTATTACGAAATCGCCGACTCCAGAATTCTGACGATCATGGAAGCGTTAAAAGAATTGGCCACAGATTTGTTGGCTGCCAGGACAACCTTTTAATCGGGGGAGGTGTTTCATCAATATGGCCGGCATTCAAGAACGTTTAGACCGCATGACTCCGGAAAAAGCTCTTACGGAAATTGGGGCGGCGTTGAAAAAAATCCTGCCTCTGGTTACGGATGAGGATCGGCTGAACTTCGTGGTCAATCTCATCGGCGGCGCCAGTGATGACCAGGTGGCCAGCATGGTGCACCTCTGACTGGCGGAATGCCTGGACGAAGGTGTCGATCCAACGCACATGTGTCAAAAGCTGGTGAACCGGGTGGCGCAATCACGGCAACTGATGGCCGTCGCCGACCCGGAACTCCTGGTCCTGTTTGAAGATTGGCTGGACGAACTGGAAAACGAGGTAGTCTCGCTGGCCAAAAAGCGCGGCCCCTTGGGCCCTGAGGACCTGGCCCATCAGCTCGGGCTGTCTGAGCGAGGAGCCAATTTCCTCATGTCCAAATTGTCGAGGGAAGGAAAAATATCTTAACCGCATCGAGGCAGGCAAATGCAACGCAAGGGAACCACACTGTTGGCCCTGGTGGCCGCGGCCCTGACGTTGGGGGTCCTTTGGCATCTCCAGCGGCCGATAATCGTCCAAGAGGCTACCTGGGAGGACGTCAAGGCCGAAGCCCGGAGCGGCGGCTATCGCCTGATAACTACCGAGGAACTGGCAGAGCGCTACCGGCAGGACCCCGGCAAACTCTTGTTAGTGGACACCAGACAGGATTGGGAATATCGCACCGGCCATATGAAGGGCGCCGTGAACTTTCCCATAGAGCCCACCACCTGGTCGCGGTGGCGCTCCCGGGGTGCCCTGGCCAAGTTCCTGGGGCCAGACAAGGACCGACCTATCGTCTTTTACTGAGCGGGCCTGACCTGAGTCCGCAGTGACTCGGCGGCCCGGGTGGCCGTAAAGCTCGGTTACAAAAACATCTATCGTGATCCTTTAGGGTTCCCGGAATGGCAAAGCCAGGGACTGCCGGTGGCCAGTGATCCCTTGGGTCTGTGCGATTATGCGCCGGAGGCCTTTGCCCCTGGCTTGCTTTTCGGTTGGGGCATGCTTTGGACCATGCTGGGCATCTTCGCGGGCGGCATGGCCCTCAACCTGACGCCTTGCGTTTATCCCTTGCTCCCCATCACCGTCTCTTATTTTGGCGGTAAGAGCGGCCAGGGACAAGGGCGCCTGGTAGTGCACGGCCTCTTTTACCTGGCGGGGCTGGCCCTGACCAACTCTATCCTGGGCGTGGCGGCGGCCTTAACCGGCGGCCTCATGGGGGCCATGCTGCAAAATCCCGTGGTGTTGCTGGCGGTGGCGGCCATCCTGGTCTTCTTTGCCACCAGCCTCTTCGGGTTCTGGGAACTGCGCCTGCCAAGCGGTCTTACCCAGGCCGCCGCCAAATCTTATGCGGGTTATTTCGGCAGTTTGTTCATGGGATTGACCCTGGGGCTGGTAGCCGCTCCCTGTATCGGTCCCTTCGTGCTGGGCTTGCTCACCTGGGTGGCCAGTATGGGCTCTCCCTTGCTGGGCTTTTTGGTCTTTTTTACTCTAAGCCTGGGCTTGGGCCTGCCCCTGTTCACCTTGGCCATGTTTTCCGGCAGCCTGGAGAAACTGCCGCGGGCCGGGGAGTGGATGCTTTGGGTGCGCAAGCTCATGGGCTGGGTCCTGGTGGGCATGGCCGCCTACTTTATCCGGCCGCTGCTGCCGGAATCCGTGGCGGTGCTCCTGCTGGCCGCGGTGGCTTTGGCTGCGGCCGTGCACCTGGGGTGGTTAGACCGCACCACTGCGGCATTCCGGAGTTTCCAGTGGCTCAAGACCGTCGCCGCACTATTGGGGGTGGTAGTTGCCACCTTCCTGGTGGGGTCCTGGGCCCTACGTGGTCCGGGAGTAACCTGGCAACCGTATTCGGATCAGCTCTTGACGACGGCCAGAGAAACCCACAAGCCCGTGATCATCGATTTTTACGCCACCTGGTGCTCCCCCTGCCGGGAATTGGATGAGATCACCTTTCATAACCCCGAGGTGGTGAAACGGGCCGGCCAGGATTTTGTCATGCTCAAGGTTGACCTGACCCAGAAAGGGAACCCCGTGCACACCCGTTTGCTCGGAGAGTACGGGGTCAAGGGCGTGCCCACGGTGGTTTTTCTGGACGGCCGCGGGAACGAATGCCAGAGCCTGCGCCTGGTGGATTACCTGCCCCCGGAGCAGATGCTCTCTCGCATGGCGGCAGTCGCTAAAGAATAAACCTTCAAAGGAGAATAAAAATGCTGGAGGTTAGATTTTTCCTAAATGAACCGTGCGGCAAACCCTGACAAGTCACAACGACATACCGGCTCCGGATGCTGCGTCTCTCTGGGCGTACACAAGCTGATTCACCTCCTTTCCCTATTAGTTCTTAATTTCAAAAAAATTTGGAAGTTTCCTATTTGGATCCTAAATCCTTAATCCTGGCTTCCACCAATGCGAGTTCCCTTTGCAATTCCCTTTGATCCTTCTGTAGCGACTCCAGGTCGGCATTAGCCTGCTCCGGCTCTTGTCCGGCGCCGGGTCCTTTGCATCCGGAAGTGCAGACCTGGGACAGTTGCTGGCCGCATTTTCCCAATGCCTCTGCGCTAATTGAATCGGGAATCCAATAGCCTTTTCTCTCGCTTTGCACCAAGAATTACTTTAATCCGAAATCAAGGGTAAAAAATTTATTGCAGAGTTGGAGCCAATTTTTCTTAATTCTTGTCAGATTATCTTTGACAAATTATTGGAATTTGGACTATGGTTAATATCAGACCCCCTAACGTCCAAAAATTAGACAGTTTTGAGGTTACCATGTCTGCCAAACTCCACCCCCACTCAGACGGGAAGGATGCCCCGGCCACCAAGCAATTCTTTCTGAGGATTTTTGACAGTTTTGCCGACCCCTTGGCCATCTATGACCAGGATTATCGCATTCTCAAAGTGAACCAGGCTCTGCTGCAATTTTATCAACGCACCGAGGCGCAACTGGCCGGTCAGCACTGCTATGAAGTCTTTTATCACCGGAGCTCCGTCTGCGCAGACTGCCACATTCAAAAGGTTTTTCTCTCTGGAAAGCCGCAGCGGCGGGAGATGTTGGTTTCCTTGCCGGACGGCAGCCAGAGGCCTTTCGAAGTGCACGCCTATCCGGTGAAAGACGACAATGGCGCCACGGTCCAGGCTATTGAGCACGGGCGTGATATTTCCCAGCGCAAAAGTCTGGAGATCAAACTCAAAACTTCGGAAGAGAAATATCGCACCATTGTGGAACTGGCCCGGGAGGGCATTTTCATCGTGGACGCGGCGGATAACTTGACTTTCGCCAATGGCTTTCTGGCTCGCATGTTGGGTTACGGCGGCGTCGCAGAGATAATCGGGCGGCCGGTCTTTGATTTTATCACCGCGGATGGGGTGCGGTTGGGGAAGGCCCAGTTGAAACGGCGGCGCCAGGGTTTTTCGGATTCCTATGAGCTCCCGCTGCGCCGGCAAGACGGCTCCTCCTTGATAAGCCTGGTGGCGGCGGCTCCGCTCATGGTTAACGGTTTTTTTTTGGGCTCCATCGCCATTGCCACCGACATCACCCATCTTAAACAGGTGGAAAAGGAACTGCGCTCCGCCAAAGAGTTCCGGGAAAAAATTATCAACGGCATTACCGATAATTTGGTGGTCATTGATCCCCGGACTTACCGGATTGTCCAGGCGAACGACTCGTTCCTGGGCCGGGTGGGCCTGGATTACCAGGCCGTCTTGGGAAAACCGTGCTACCTGGTGATGCTCCATCGACACAGCCCCTGCAAGGAAGAAGGCATCTCTTGCCCGGTACTCCAGGCGGCTCGAGAGAAACAAACCGCGTTTGGCGATCGAGTCTACCCCGATGCCCAGGGGCAGGAGCGCATCCTGCAAATTTCGGCCTACCCCCTGCTCGACCACCAGGGAGTCGTGGATCTCGTCGTTCGCCTGGAGCGAGACGTTACCGACAAGCGCAAAATGGAGGAGGCCCTGGCTTTCCGTTCCCGGGAGCTGCAGAAAACCCAGCACCAGTTGGAAACCCTCTTTGAGATTTCCCGGCAGATGAACGCCAAGGATTCTCTGCGGGAATTGATCGAGGCCTTAATAACTAAGACCGGAGAGATCTTCCCCGAATCCGAACCCTTATTCCTCATAATGGATGCCGACCGCAGCCAGTTTCTGCATCTGGCCCCGGGGATAGATCACATCGTGGAACAGCCCGGCATGGTGGCTGATTTTGTTCGTTATCTGGGTAAGATTCAGGACCCCCAGATTTTTAGTGTGGCCAACGGCCCGCATACACCGGCCTTTTTTAAAATTATTTCGGAAATCTACCCCTCCTGGTTCGGGCTGCCCCTCCTGGTGCAGCGGCAGTGCCTCGGTCTTTTCCTGGTAGGCTCCCGCCGCCCCCTAGACTACCCCAAGGGGGATTTGCATTTCATCCAGGCCCTCCTGGACCAGACTGCGGGGCATGTCCGTTCCCTGGTCCTGCATGAAGCGGAAATCAACCAACTCCGCCATCACCAGGCCACCAAGATTTCTCATGGGGGACTGATCGGCCGGAGTCAAAAAATGCAAGAGGTTTATGAACTCATCGACCTGGTCTCCGTCTCCGACGCCACTGTGCTCATCACCGGGGAAAACGGCACCGGCAAAGAGCTGGCGGCTCAGGCGATTCACCAACATAGCCACCGCAGCAAAGGCCCCTTCGTGGTGGCCAACTGCTCGGCCTATTCCCCCACCCTGCTGGAAAGCGAACTCTTTGGCCATGAAAAGGGTTCTTTCACCGGCGCCATCCGCCAGAAGAAAGGGCGCATCGAACGGGCTCACGGGGGGACGCTTTTTCTCGACGAAATCGGTGACATTTCCCCGGCCACCCAGGTCTTGCTGCTGCGATTCCTCCAGGACCATTATTTTGAGCGGGTAGGCGGTGAAAGGGCGATCGAAGCCAACGTCAGGGTGCTGGCCGCCACAAACCAGGACCTCCAAAAGGCCGTGGAAACCGGAAATTTTCGGGATGACCTCTATTATCGGCTTAATGTCATCGCCATTCACCTGCCGCCTTTGAGGGAGCGCAAAGACGATATCCCTTTACTTTGCTGGCATTTCTTAAAAAAGTGCAATCTCAAAGAAAAGAAAAATATCCTGAAAATTTCCCCCAACGCCTTGCAGGCCTTGATGGATTACGATTGGCCGGGCAATGTCCGCCAGTTGGAGAACGCCATCAATCATGCGGTGATCATCACCCAGGGCGAAACCATCAGGCGCAGGCACTTGCCGCGCTTTCTCAAGGAGGTTTTGGCCCCTCCCCATTCCACCTCCCTGGCAGAGAATGAGCGCCGCATGATCCTCCAGGTGCTTCAGGAAGCCAACTGGAACAAACACGAGGCCGCCCGGCGACTGCAATTGACCCGGAGCACGCTTTACAGCAAAATTCAACGTTATGGCCTGAAAAAAACTATCTCTCCCTGAGGGGTCCTTTTTCATACATACGTCAATCTTCTTGAATTATGCCCCTCTCTCAGCATTTCTTTACTCCTGCGCCTTTTTAAGAGTCCTATTTCAGACACTCCATTTTCAATTCGACCTTCCGGTCTGATTCGACCCAAAGCAAAAAAATAATCTAAATATCTAATTTTATAGCAAAATCAGCTATAGATCCGACCGTGAGGCTTTCTGGCAGGAATCTTGAAATAGAGGATAAATGCGGACTTGGTTCCAGAGGTGGGGCCTTGGGGCCCAGTCCGCAATCGTTACTTTTTGGCGCAAGACGCCTGCCATCCATCATGGGCCGGAAAGGAGGTGAGATCAAGGGGCAGATCCCCCAGCCGGCGAAATTTTGGCGGGGGCCTTGTTTCTCCGTGCCTTCCGAATGATGCATTTCATCAGGAGGAACCCTGGTTTTCACGTCCCTCAAGTCGTGGTTCGATTTCATTCAGATCTCTAACGAAAGGCTACTCCTATGACGCCAGATATGGGAGGTCAAAACATGGCGCAAGAAAAGCGTAATATCGAAATCAACAGTCGGGCCGACACCATGGATTTGATGAATCCCGACATCAGGCCGTGGCCGGTAACGCCACCGCCGGATGCGGAATGGGTGATGGCCAACACCTACGCCAAACGTAAGGCGGAGGATTTTGGTAAGTGGTGCGAAGACAACCTCAGGTATGAGTATGCCTTCGGGAAACCTGAGGCCCTGCAGGGCATGAAATTTTTATGCATCGGCAAGTGGAGATTGGGCAACAAGTTCTGCGCCGCTCTCCTGTGCGAGGCCGGGGCCGAAGTCATCAACATCGAACCGCCGGAAGGCGACCCTCTGCGCCAGTTGACTCCCTTCGGGCGCGAAGAATATATGCTGGCCGACGAGTTCACCGGGGAAAAGTGCGGTCTGGACTTCCTGCACGAGATGCGGGGTCAGAAATCTGTCACCCTCAACATAGAAAGTGAGGAAGGCCGGGCCATCTACCAGACTTTGGCGGGCCAAATGGACGGCATCATCGACGAGATGCCTCCCGGCTACATGGACAGCATCGGGCTGGGCTACCGGCAACTGAATAAACTGTTTCCCCGCCTGGTTTACCTGAATATGGCGGTCCGGGGCACCTGGGGTCCCTATAAGGATAAGGTATCCAAGTACGGCCAGTGGACCCTGGAGCCCTTCGGAGGCTGCGCCAACTCCTTCGTGCATAACACCGGTTTTCCCCAGGACCAGTTGCCCCGGGGCAAGGGCGGCGACCCCACCCGGTCCGGCGTCTGGTTCGCCGACTATGTGGCCGGAGAGCAAGGGGCCAATACCCTGCTGGCGGCCCTTTATTGGCGGGACGTGCTGGGCGGCACCGGCCAGTTCTGCGAGGTGTCCGGAGCTGAGACCCAGATGGACATCCTGGACTTCGACATCTCCTGGTACGGCTTCAACGGCAGCATCAAGGCCCGGACCGGCGCCTGGGACCCCAACCTGAACCAGTACGAGTGGAACCCTTGCCGGGACGGCTACATGATGATCGGCGGCCAAACCGACCGCCTGTGGTACCGCATCGGCATGTGCATCGAGCGGGATTTCCCGCAATTCGGGCGGCTGATCCACGAAGATCCCATCTTGAAAGAGATGGGGGCCCGGAACGCCTTGGCCATGCTGATCAAGACCTACACCGTGACCACACGCTGGCTGAGGGACATCAACCGCATCGAAGCCGAACAGAAGTTGATGGAATACGAAATCGCCGCCGGACCGATTCTGTTCATCGATGAGGTCTCGGAATTCCCTCACTTCAAATATCGTCCCTGGGTCTGCACCATCGATACCGATCACTACGGCACGGTCTTATTCGCGGTTTCCCCCAACAACTACCAAATGCGTACTCCGCACCGAGTTAAAGTGCTGGGCCGGCCGCTGGGGTTTGACACCTATGAGGTTATGCAGCGGTACTGCGGTATCGGCCAGACGCGGGTTAATGAACTCAAGGAAAAGGGGGCTATATAATGGCTAAGGACCTGAGAGAATGCCGGCTGGAGGACCTGCCCGGCCCGAAAAGCAAGCAAGAACTCGATGAAATGAAGATGCCCTACGAGGCTTATTGTAAGGCCGCCTTCGCGCCGGGCCATGAGATGGGCAAACCGGAGGCCTTGAAAGGCGTCCGCTGGCTGAGCACCACCATGTATATCTTTACGCCTCACTCCGTGGCCAATCTGGCCGAAATGGGCGCCGAGGTCATTAAGGTGGAAATGCCCCGTATGGGCGACCCCATGAAGCACACCTCGCCGTTCAACGAGTGTTACCTCTACCCCCTGCACGACACCCGGCCCATGACCGGCACCGGCTATGGCTTCATGAACGCCAACCCCAATGAGTACTACATCAGCATGGACTACCATCTCCCGGAGATGAAGGAGGCCTTCTACCGGCTGATCAAGATGTCTGACGGCCTCACCGAGTGCTACCGTCCCGGGACTTTCGACCGCTGGAAACAGAGCTACCGCTATGTGCAGGAGCTCAACCCCCGGTTCATCTATGTCTGGGGCGGCGGTTTCGGCTATGGCCCCAAGTGCTTCGGCGGCTCTTACGACATCTTGGGTCAGGCTCACGCGGGTCTGGCTTCGGTTACCGGCATGCACGAGTTTATGGGCGGCCATGCCACCAAACACTCCAACTGGTGCATCGACTGGTACTCCGGCACCCAGATCACCTTCGGCATCCTGGCGGCCATGCATTGGCGGGCCAAGACCGGCCTGGGCACCATGATCGAGTTTTCGCAGGTGCAGGCGGCCACGCGCTGCCTGGGCCACACCGTACCGCTGTATGGCCGCTTCGGCATCGTGCGTCAGCGGTGGGGCAACTGGGATACTCAGCTCTGCGTCCACGGCATCATCCTGTGCGGCAAATCCGACTTCCCGGATGCCATCAACCCGCAGGACAAGTTCGATGCCCGCTATGCCATGATCTCCGCCTTCCAGGACGCCGACTTCAAGGCCCTGTGCAACGTGATCAAGAAACCCGACATGTACAGCAGTTACATGAAACATAAAGACCGGGTGGGGGCCGAGGCCCAGGTGGATATCTACGCCCAGTTGGAGGATTGGGCCAAGGATAAGACCCGGAGCGAAGTGGTCCGGATCCTGCAGAACGAAGGCCTGCTGTGCGAACCGGTGATGAACGACCGGGAGGTCTATGAGTCCGAGCACTACCGGACCCGGGGCACCGTGCGCTGGATGGAAGATCCGCTCTTCGGCGACGTCCTCGTTCAGGGGACCTACAGCGCCGGGCTGATGTCCCAGACGCCGCGCAGATTGTACTGGATCTGGCGGCCGGTGGGGGCCGACAACGTCAAAATCTACCACGAGATGTTGGGCTACCCCATTTCCAAGGTCAAAGAGTGGTACGACAAGGCCTGGATCTAAAAGGAGAAGACCAATATGTGCGATATCATCTGGTGCAAAAAAGACGTGGACGGCAAGCCGTGCGATACCGTGAATTATCTGGACCCCTACTGCTTCTGGAACTGGAAGGGCAACATTAACTGCGCCCACTGCGGTGCGGTTTACTATATCCATATGATCCAGGGCCACATGTATGAGGGCCCCACGGAACAACCGGCAGGGACCAAGCCCGACACCAGCCCGCTGTATGCCGACAAGCCGCTGGAAGGCTACATCAATTACCCCTCGGGCATGGAAGGGCGGACCCGGCCCTTCCAGTGCCTGCCCCGGCACATCTACCTGGGGGTGCCCGACATGGTGAAGTTCAGCCTTCGGGGCAAACCGGTGAGGGGCTGGCGGCCTCAAAAGCCTTCCGCCGGTATTGCCGGCCAGTTTCCCTACAACTGGGATATGAAAAATCTGGCTCCGGAGGTCTTGGCCGAATATAAGGAAAAGATTGCCAAGGGCGAAGTCAGGGAATGGTAACCGGGACCCGGTGACTAAAGAAAGGAGTGGCACATGATTGAAGCAAAAGGGCTAACGCCTCGTCAGTTCCTGGATAAGGTCCTGGAGCCGGAAAAGGAAAGTGATCATATTTGCTGGCAGTGTGAATTCCTCAAACCGGTGATCAAAGGCTCCAGTTTCCCTCCCGCGGACATCATCGGCTGGTGCATGAAGATACACTGGCCCTATTACTGGTGCGTGGCGGACTTCAACGTGATTAAAAAGTGCTACGCCTTTAAGCAGAAAGGCTAGTATGGAGGATAACGTCCGCAACGAACTCAAAGCCATGGAAATGATGGTGCTCAACTGGAAGCGGACCTATCTGGGGGACGCCACGCCGGACGGCAACAATGACTTCCTGGTGGAAGAGTTCCAGGAGGAGATTACCACGTACATCTCCCCATACCTCCGCAGGTTGTTTCAATGCGAGCATCTCACCCAACCGGAGGCGGAAGAGTTCCTGACCAGTTGTTATGGGCAGGTGGATGATCTGCGGCGATTGATTCAGGAGCTGGAGACGCCACCGGTGGAGCCGGGGGTATGGCAAAAATTGATCCTAAAAACCAAAGTGGTTTGGCAAGAGTAAGGGAGATTTTTCCACCTGGGTCAGACTCCTTCGGCCCAGGCGAAAAAATCGGCCCAAACTGGGATTTCATCAAAAAGGAGAGTAAGCATGCCAGCAAAATGCCGCGTTGGTGTCTGCGGATTCGACCCCATGCTCGTCAGGGGCTATGTCAAGACCGGGTTTCGCGCCCTGTGGTGGCACATTCCCGACGAGTTATATGAAGAATTCAATGTGAAACCCAATGATCATATCGCCGGCAAACTTTTGAAAGTTTATGGCGGTAAGACCGGGAAGTTGACCCACGAACCCAATGAGGCGTTCCATTGGAACTTCTCCAAGGAATCGGGGTTGGCCGTGTTGCTGCCCGGTGAGGTCATCGTCAAATACGAACTCACGGAGTTCCATTTCATCGAGGTGCTCATCGAGGAGATCAACGGCCAACCGGTCTGGTCCGGTGCAGAAAAAGAGAGCACCAAGATGTGGCCCATGGACAAAATGAAACTGGGCTACACCGCAGACTATATCGCACCCTAAAGGTGTCCCGCCTTTCTTCCTGCAGGGTCCCGGAGTCATCAGATTTCCGGGCCCTGTGGGGGATTTTCGGGGCCGTTTCCAAGAGAGGCCCCGGCAGTGGTTGCACCGCAACTTTCCAGGCCGGAGTTCCCAGGGTGAGGAGGATTCTTGAGGTGGGGCTCAGGGGACCCTAAACCCGAACTTTGACCCAAGCAACCAGCTCTGCAAAGGTCCGGGCCCACACCTCGGTGTGGTCCTGGCCCGTAAAGAGATGGGCCAGTTCGTGGCATAAGGTCATGAGCCGTTGGCCCGGCGGATAAAGCATAATACAGCGAGGTTCGTGGAAGGCTTCAGCCAGGAGAAAGGTGGCGCCGTCCCAGTACTTTTTGGGGTCGGGCAGGTAATCCGGGTCATGCCTAAGATGAACCGGCTCCTGGTTAAAAGCCCGGCAGAGCCGCCGGGTCCAGGCTTCCAGGTCCGGGAAGCTCAGGACTTCCATGAGCCGGTCGTCATAACGCTGGCAGCCGTTACACCAGATTTGGCCGTCACAGACCAGGTCGCCATGGTGCTCCGGATCTAATGCTTTACCGCACTCGGGGCAGTTCATAGGATTTGACTTTCCTAAGCTGCTCTTTTTTACCACACACGGCCTTGAAGCCGCAAGGAATCAAGAGCTAACCGACCAACAAAACAGGCAAAGTGAGACACTATGACGAAAGCAGCCTACGACGAGGACCACCGGGAGTCCCAGGCAGGCGGGGGACCATCACCTGAAGAAGAAGCGCCGGAACAGGAACCTCAACACCCAGGCTGGCTGACCCTGGCCGAGGTGTTTAATTCTGCGGACCCGTTCTTCGAGAATTTCCTCTTCCTGTTGGGCTATGATTACTCCTCCAATATTTATGTAATCAAAGGCGATTATGTCACCCTCGTGGACCCCGGCAATGATTACACCGGATTCATGGACCTGTTCAAACTCGGCTGCCGGCCCGAAGACATCAAGAAGATCGTTTTGACCCACGGCCACCGAGACCATTCCATGGGCGCCTTCGAGCTGCTGCGGGCCTATCCGAATATCGCCGAGAGCGGGGGCTTCGAGCTGATCCTGCACAAAGACAGCCCCCAAGAGCTCAAAGACACGGTGCAGAAGTTCGGCTGCCGGGTGACCGAGCTCCAGGGCGGCGAGACCCTGGATTTGTGCGGCGAGGCCTGGGAAGTAATTTACACTCCTGGCCATACCATTGACGGCCTATCCTTCTATCACGCCGAAAGCCAAACTGCGTTTACCGGTGATATCGCCTTACCCCACGCCATGGCCGAACCCGACGCCAATGCCGGGGGCCGCCTGGACCACTACCTCGTCGGGGTCAAGGCCCTGCTCAAGAAAGACATTGCCAACCTGCTTCCGGGGCATGGGATACCCGTGGCCTCTCTGGGCAATAGGGTGGTGGAACAGACCTACGAAAGCCTGATGCTGAAGATCATCGGGGTGGAGAAAGAGATACCCTGGATCGACGGCGCCAAGGCCCTGGTATCCAAAGGGCTCTTGGAAGAGGCAGTTTTTTGCTGTGACCGGGAACTGAGCCGGCAGCCGGATAACTTTACGGCCATGCAATTGAAGGCCTATTGTTTGACGGACATGGGCCGCTGTGAAGAGTCTCTCACCCTCTTGGATCAGGTCTTAGCCCATGATAATCCCAACATTTATGCCCTGACAGCCAAAGGGCATGCCTTATTGGGGCTGGGCCGCTACCTGGAAAGCATCCCCTATTTTGACCTGGCCCTGGCCGTTAATCCGGACTTCCAGGAGGCCCAGATTTACAAGGGCATGGCTTTGTATTTCAGCGGTCGGTATGATGAGGCCCTGGACATCGAGATCTTCCAAAGGGAGTTTGCTCGAAGGATAAAACAGGAATTTGCCGCCAAGCCGATGGCTTCAGCCTGAACAAAACCGGAACCAATTTAGCCAGCAAATACAGAGAACCACCCGAAAATGGCTACGGCCCGTCAAAGGGGGCGAAGGCGACCATGGGAAAAATTCTCCGGTTGGATCGCGAAAGAGAGGCCATCGAAAAAGCCCTTCATGCCCTCAATATGTTGCCGGTGGAGCAGATCGTCGTGGCCGCCAAGTTCGCTGACCGCTCGGAAGAAGTCTTTTTTTATGGGAATCCCAAAGAGATTATCCAATTATTGGCCTTGGCCCAGTTCCAGATCGGTTTCCGCTATCCCCTGGGAGTATGGGACAAGGAAAAGGATGATGGGCAAGAGTGACCTGGTATGCTGCCTTCCAATGCTTGAATTGCGAGCACTCCTGGCGGGAACCGGCCCCGGCGGACGCCTGGGAGATGGTCCGTAAAGTGGCCGCCCCAGCCTCTTGCCCCTTGTGCGGCGCCAGGATGGACGAGGGCCAGGTGGAATTGTTGAGCCATCAGGAGACTAAAATCGCGGTCTCTCAGTGCCGGGTCGTATTTCATACATTCACTAAGAGATAGATAAAAATTCCAATATGATTTCTGATAATATTTTAAGTAGTTAACCAAAAATTATATTTGGCTTAGAATTTGCATAGATTAACTGCTTAAGAGAAAGAGTCATCGGACAGCTTTTTCCTCCTTACGCGGTTTCACGTTCCTGGCCCCACGACAGTCTGTCGTGGGGCTTTTAACTTCAGAGGGTCTAGCCTTATGCCCGGTTTCTTCTCCCTTTCGAACAGATTTGCCGAACTTTTCCTGCAGGGGCCGAGAATAACCGGAAAGCTTTATCAACCAGAGCGCCACAATCTCAGGGAGAAACCGATCGCCAAGCATAAGCGGACCCCCATCCTGATGCTGGTTGGTAATAGCCAAACCCGGGATTACCTGTCCGGTCTGTTAGCGGAAAATAATTATTTTCCGTTCTTGATGACGGATTCGGCAGAATTGCTCCACTCCCTCAAGGAAAAAAAGTTTGCCATCATCTTGATCGACTGCCGGGCCGTGACCAATTATGGCACCAGGATCCTCTCAAAGATTAAGGTTTCTTGCCCGCGTTGCCGCATCATTAATTTCTGTGATAAGGAGCATCTCCGTGACCAGGCGCATCGGGAGCTTATCAAGGAAGTTATGGATATCGGCGTGTATGCTTGCATCCTAGCGCCTTATCAAGATTGGGAGGTCTTGAGCCTGGTCTCTTACTGCGCGTAATGGTAAGCAAGATGATTTTCCGCTCGAAGTAGTGATTGAATTAGGCCCTTAGTCACCACTTCATCGAGGACGATGTATAGGAGGAACCATGAAGACCATCGCTATCAGTGCCGCCAGCCAAAGTCTGGATGCGAAGGTGGAGCCCCTATTTGGACGCTCCCGGTTTTTTATCCTGGCAGACCCTGACACCTTGGAATGGGAACCCCTGGATAACACGCCGAGCCTTTCTTCCCAACAAATGATCGGGAAGACTACGGCTCTAAACTTGGTGCGAAAGAATATTCACACCGTGATGACGGGTAAATGCGGCCCCAAGGCCTTTGAGGAATTAACCGCGGCCGGTGTTAAGGTAATCCTTGATACCCAGGGGACGGTACGCCAAGCTCTGGAAAAATTTAAACGCGGCGATACCCGACCGGCAATGGGACCCAATGTAAGTGTATTCCGGTAGGTTGATATCACGACCGGTTATATGAGACTAAGGGCCTAACCTGCCTGCAATAGTGATGCCTCCAGCAAGAGCGGGAGGACACTATCCCCAGACGTGGGAGGATAAGTAGCGAGACTTTCAGGTAGATGTGGTTCCAGCCTTTTGATGCATTATAGAATCAGATTTTCGAATAGCGCCAATTTTGGAAAGAAATTGCTTATCCCGATGATGCATCACCTCGATGGCCTTCCGAGGGCAGGCGCTGGCGCAACTGCCGCATCCCTGGCAGGCGGCGGGGTCGATGGTAACGACGCCTTCGGCGGGGTCCACCCGGGGCACTCCGAAAGGGCAGGTGCGCACACAGGTAAGGCAGATGGCGCATTTTTGGGGATCAACCACCGCCACCGCGCCGCCCACATACATCACTTCCTGGGCCAGGACCCCCATTACCCGGGCTGCGGCCCCCTGGGCCTGGGCGATGGACTCCTCAATGAACTTGGGACTGTGAGCCAGGCCGCAGAGAAAGATGCCGTTGACCGCGAAGTCCAGAGGCCGTAGTTTCAGGTGGGCTTCCATGAAGAAGCCGTCGGCATCCAGGGGCAGCTTCATGAGGCCGGCGATCTCTTTGGCGACCGGATGGGGCCGGATGGCCGCGGACAGCGCCAGATAGTCAGCTTTTAGATTAATAGCAGCCTTCAGGTTTTGATCAAAGACCGATACCATCAGGCTGTCACCCGCGGGCCTCACTTCGGGCTTTAGCGAAGGCTCGTACCGGATAAACTGCACCCCCAGGTTCCGGGCCTTTTTGTAGTAAACCTCCTTCAAGCCGTAAGTGCGGATGTCCCGGTAGAGGATGAAAACCCTGGCTTGAGGCCGGATTTCTTTTATTTTTAAGGCGTTTTTGACGGCCTCGCCGCAGCACACCCGGCTGCAGTAGGGATGCTCCGGCTCTCGGGAGCCCACGCATTGAATCATTACCACCGTAGGGGCTGCGCCCAACTCCTCCGGCGAGTCCGCTAACAGGTTCTCCATCTCGATTTGAGTCAAAACTCTGGTGTCATCCCCGTACAGGTATTCGTTGGGCGCGCATTCCTGGCCGCCCGTGGCGATCACCACAGCCCCAAAGTGTACCGACCACTTCCCACGGGGAGAATCCAATTCGCACCGGAAATTTCCCAGGTGTCCGGAGAAGCCGACGATCCGGGCCTGTTCCCACCAGCGGATTCTGGGATGCGTCTCCATCCGGGTCACCAATTCCCACAAAAAAGGTTGGATGGCGTGGCCTTCCAGGGTATAGCGCCTATCATGGTCCAGGCCTCCCCCGAATCGCTCTTGCAGGTCGGGGAGATAAACCTCATAGCCGGCATCGGCGATGGTCAGGGCCGCCACCAGCCCCGCCAGCCCGCCTCCCACCACCAACGCCCGTTGGTTGACCGGGAACGGCATTTCGGTTAAGGGCTCCAAAACCGCGGCCCGGGCCACTGCCATGTTCACCAGTTCCTTGGCTTTCTCGGTGGCCAGGCCGGGGTTTTTTTGGTGCACCCAGGAGTCCTGGTCCCGGATGTTGGCCATTTCGAAGAGGTACTTGTTGAGACCGGCCTGGCGCAGGTTGTCCTGGAACAGGGCTTCATGCGTCCGGGGACTGCAGGAGGCTACCACCACCCGGTTGAGGCCGTGTGCCTCTATGACCTGCCGCATAGCCTCCAGTGAATCGGTGGCGCAGGTGAAGGTGTAGTGATCGGCATAGACTACACCAGGCAGTTTCCTAACATAGTCGGTCACCTGGGCTACGTCTACCACCCCGGCGATGTTGATACCGCAATGACAGACAAAAACCCCGATGCGGGGTGCCTCGGATGAAATATCGCGTTCCTGAGGATATACCGCCTTGGACAGCAAGGTGCCCCGAGCTTCGCTCAGGAGCGTGGCCGCGGCTCCCGCGGCGCCAGAGGCTTGGCCCACGGTCTCGGGGATGTCCTTGGGGGATTGAAAGACCCCGCAAGCAAAGATCCCGGCGCGGCTGGTCTCTACCATCTTAAAGGGCGGACTCTCCACGAAGCCCCATTTATCGGTGGCGATCCCACAGACTCGCGCCAGTTGCCTGGTAGCCGGGTGCGGACCCAAACCCACAGAAAGCACTACCAGATCAAATTCTTCCGTCCCAATGCGCCCGTTTTCGTCCACGTAATTCAGTTCCAGGTTATTGGTTCGGGGGTCCTGGGCCACCCGGGAGATCATGGAGCGGATGAGGCGCACCCCGTGGTCGCTTCGGGCCCGCTCGTAATAGCGGTCAAAGCCCTTGCCCTGGGCCCGAAAGTCGATAAAGAAGATCGTGGGCTCAATGTCGGGGGCGTGCTCCCGGGCAATGATGGCCTGCTTGGCCGCGTACATACAGCACACGTAGGAACAATATTCCCGGCTGATGGAGGCGTCTCGGGAGCCTACACACTGGATCCAGGCGATCTTTTTCGGCTCCTTGCCGTCGCTGGGACGCTGGACGTGCCCGCCGAATGGCCCGGTGGCGGACAGCACCCGTTCGAACTCCAACGAGGTTATGACGTTGGGATAGCGGCCGTAACCATACTCAGGCTTTTGGCGGGCATCGAAAGGCCGGAACCCGGGAGCCAAAATCACCGCGCCCACTTCCAGGGTTTGGGTCCGAGGCGCCTGTCCGTGGTCAATAGCCCCGGCCTGACAGGCTTCCACGCACTGCATACATTCGGAACAGCCGCCGCAGTTGAGGCAGCGGGCCGCCTCCCTCCGGGCTTGTTCTTCGGTGTAGCCCCGGGCGATCTCGTCGAAACAGGAGCAGGTGTATTCCGGGGGCAAGGCCGCCATCACTTCCCGGGGGCGGCCTGCCGCGTCCTTGGGGATCTCGGCCCAACGCTTGTGGGCCTCTTGGCCCTCGGTGCGGCCGGCGGCCAGGTCCACCCCTTTAAGATAGCGGTCGATGGACTCCGCGGCCTCGATGCCCCCGCCCACCGCCTCGATGGCGATCCAGGGACCGGTGTGCACGTCTCCTGCGGCAAACACTCCCGGCCGGGAGGTCTCGTAAGTTACTTCATTGACTTCAATGGTCCCCCAGCGAGATAACTTAACGCCGCAAGCCTTAAGGGGCTCCCGGGCCGCTTCCTGGCCGATGGCCGGGACGATCATATCTACCGGCAGCTCGAACGTCGCATCGGGAAGGGGCACCGGCTGGCGGCGTCCTGAGGCGTCGGGCTCTCCTAACTCCATTTTCTGGCAAAGCAGTCCGGTGACCTTGCCGTCCCTGCCGCTCATCACTTGCAGGGGCGCGGCCAGGTACATGATTTCCACGCCCTCGCACCTGGCCTGCTCGATCTCATGGGCAAAGGCCGGCATCTCCGAACGGCCGCGACGGTAAACGATGGTCACCTCCGACCCCAAGCGGCGCGCGGTGCAGGCCACGTCGATGGCAACGTTGCCGCCCCCGATGACGGCCAGCCTCCGGCCCACGGTCAAAGGCTCGCCCAGGTTTTGCCGCCGCAGAAACTCCACTCCCTGGATGACGCCGTCCGCGTCCTCTCCGGGAATCCCCAGAGGTTTGCCCGCGTGACAACCGATCCCCAGAAAAGCCGCTCTATAGCCCTGGTCGAAGAGCCCATCCAAGGTGAAATCCCGGCCCAGGGCGGCGTTGATCTTGAGTTCCACTCCCAGACGCAGGATATTGTCGATCTCCCGGTCCAGCACCTCCTTGGGCAGGCGGTAGTCGGGAATTCCTACCCGGAGCATGCCCCCGGCCTTAGGCAAGGCCTCGAAAATGGTGGGCCGGTAACCTCGCCGAGCCAGGTGATAGGCGCAGGCCAACCCCGCGGGGCCGGAGCCGATGACCGCGATCTTCTCGCTCCTGGCTTCTACCAGAGGCGGGGATATGGCACTCAGATCTACCTGGTCAGCGGCAAAGCGCTTGAGGCCGCAAATGGACACAGGCTCATCTAGCTCCCGGCGCCGGCATTGATCCTCGCAGGGATGGGGGCAGATCCGCCCCAGGACCCCGGGCAAAGGCAGGCGTTCCATAATGAGCTTCACGGCTTCCTGGTATTTGCCGATTTTGATAAGCTGCACGTAACCCTGCACATTGACCGACGCGGGACAGGTAAGGACGCAGGGGGCGCGGTCGTACTTCTTGATGGCAAAGGTGGAGGGCACCGCCTGGGGGAAATGACGATAGGCCGCCGGCCGCTTCCCCAGGCCCTCGTCGAAGTCGGAATGCAGTTCCACCGGGCAGGCCTCAGCGCAGGCCCCGCAGGAATTGCACTTGGAGGCGTCGATGTAGCGGGGCTCTCTCTTCAAAGTCACGGTAAAATGCCCTGCTTCCCCTTCCAACTTTTCGAGTTCGGCCAGGGTCAAAATCTCGATGTCCGGGTGCTGAGCGACTTCGATGAGCTTGGGGGAAATCAGGCAGGTGGAGCAATCGTTGGTGGGGAAAGTCTTGTCCAACTGGGCCATGACCCCGCCGATGGAGATATCCCGCTCCACCAGATAGACTTTAAATCCCGCCGCGGCCGCGTCCAGGCTCGCCTGCATCCCGGCGATGCCGCCACCAGCCACCAGGATGGCTCCGACTTTTTCCTCACTCCGGTTATCCATGATTGCCCCCCCCAAACACCGGCGCAGCTTTGACAGTCAAATGCCTGAAAGCCGAAGCTGAGTCGATATCCTTTTGAAAATGCAAAGGTTATTTTTTATTGATGAGGGCAAGGTCTATGCCAAGACCATGAATTTTCCTGCACCGGTGGAAGACAGGTGTTTTCCCTTAGAGTTTTCCCGGCTTGGAAGGCAAGCAGGATGATCCTTCTGTGTTCACCTAAGGTTGGGCCTGGGATTCTTACCGGGAAATGGGTGCATTTTGTTGCCATGGATTGAGGCTTAGGATGCAGGAGAAGCAAGCTTCGCAGATAAAGGGCCTTGGCACGCTACCTGCTAAATAGGTTATGAACATCAGCTGGATTTTACCATTGCTCTGGTTAACAGGTTGAGCCTGTCGAGGATTTGGATGCTTGCCATCCCGGTATTGCGGTCACGGGTGGCGCCGGTGTTAAACTGGTGTTCCCGGATTCAGATTTTCCCCCCGGAGCCATCGCAGGAGGCCGTGGGCCAGGAATTGATTTTGCCTCACCTGGAGGCGGCCCAGCGACTGCAAGTGTTGCATGAAAAGGGGGTCAACACCTTGATCTGTGGCGCCTTGAGCGCCGATCTCCTGCGGTATGCCGGGGACCTGGGCCTCACCGTGGTGAGCGGGGTGGCGGGCGAGGTGCAGGAAGTGGTGCAATCCTACTGGCAGAACACCCTGGACGATCCAAAATTTTGGCTGCCCGGCTGCCGGGGTCTGCGTCGGTACCGCGGCGGCTGGCTGGGGAAGACGAAAAGCCGGGGCAGGAACAACAGTTACTCCAGCCCCCCGCCGGAACCGGGCTGGGGACCGGGAGGGTTCTGTCAGTGCCCGGCCTGCGGCGCCAGGGTCCCCCATGAACAAGGCATCCCTTGCGAACAGGTCAGGTGCCCCCGCTGTGGCCAGGTTATGGAGCGGGTGTAAAAGGAAAGGCAGGGTTCTGGTCATTTGATGCAGATTTCACCTCGGCCCAGGTTGAAGGCAAGACGATAATGGAATATAATAACAAGAAATTACAGGCACTTCTCCAAGAGGTCCGGAAACTATTACCAAGCGAGATCGCCGCGTGGAAGATCAAGAGGGACGCACCAAGGCCGTAAACGAGAGACGGGCCAATGCCAGCCCTGCGTCCCATATCCCTCTCCAGACCGAAATCATCCTGAATAGCATAGCCGACGGCGTTTTTACGGTGGACCTGGACTGGCGGATAACTTTCTTCAACCAGGCAGCCGAGGAGATCATCGGCGTGCCGGCGGCAGAAGCCCTGGGGCGGCCGTGCTGCGAAGTCTTCCGGGCCAATGTGTGTGAATCGGCCTGCGTGCTCAGGCACACTATGGAGACGGGCAAGCAAGTGGTGAATCAGGCCGTCGCCATCTTCCGGGCTGACGGCAAGGAAATCCCCATCAGCGTCAGCACCGCCCTGCTCAAGGACGAGAACGGGGAAATCATCGGCGGAGTGGAGACCTTCCGGGATTTAAGCCTGGTGGAGAAACTGCGCCGGGAAATCCATCGGCAATACCGCCTGGAAGACATCCTTTCCAAGTCTCCCCTGATGCAAAAAATCTTCGCTCTGCTGCCGGAAATCGCCCGCTCGGAGAGCACGGTGCTCATCCAGGGGGAGTCCGGCACCGGCAAGGAACTAGTAGCCCGGGCCCTTCATAACCTGAGCCGCCGGGCCAAAGGCCCTTTCGTGGCGGTCAATTGCGGGGCGCTACCCGACACCCTCCTGGAATCGGAGCTTTTCGGGCACACCGCGGGGGCGTTCACGGATGCCCGGAAGGACAGGCTGGGCCGCTTTGCCCTGGCCGAAAAAGGGACCCTGTTTCTCGATGAATTCGGGGACATTTCTCCGGCCCTGCAGGTGCGTCTGCTCCGAGTCCTGGAAGAGCGGACCTATATGCCCTTAGGTTCATCGCGGAGTATGAAGGCCGATGTGCGCATTATCACCGCCACCCATAAGGATCTGGCCAAGCTCGTGGAGGAGGGGGCTTTTCGCACGGATCTCTATTACCGCATCAATGTGGTGAAGCTTACCCTGCCCCGGCTGGGCGAACGCAAAGAAGATATCCCCCTGTTGGCCGAGCATTTCATCGAGCGGTTCAATCAGTTGAAGGAGAAGAAAATCCTGGGGTTGAGTCACGAGGCCCTGGCCATCTTCATGCACCATGATTGGCCCGGCAACATCCGGGAACTGGAAAACGCCATAGAGCATGCGTTTATTCTTTGCCCCGCCGGTCTTATCCAACCACAGCATTTACCGGAGCACCTGAGGCTGGAATATCAGCTTAACCCGGCCCTCACCGGCCTGACTTTGGACGAAATTGAAAAGCGGGCCCTTTGGGAAGCACTGGAACGCCACCAGTGGCGGCGCCTGGCCACGGCCCGGGAACTGGGCATCGATAAAAACACCCTGCGCCGCAAGATTAACCGCTACGGACTCATCCCACCCGGTAAAGCCGGGGACTGACAAGAGCCCTCTTATGGGAGCACCTTTTGATAATCAGGCGGCGGCTTATAACCGCTGGTATGCCACGCCGCTGGGGCGATTGGTCGATACCGTGGAGAAGCAGGCGATCTTTGACCTTACGCCCGAGGTGCGGGGTCGCCGGGTTCTTGAGGTAGGCTGCGGCACCGGCAATTTTTCTTTGGCCTCGGCACGCCGGGGCGCAGAGGTGGTGGGGCTCGACTGTTCCGGTTCCATGCTGGCGAGGGCGCAAGATAAGGCCGGGCGGCAGGGCTTGGCCATCACCTGGGTCAGGGGTCTGGCTTCCGGTCTGCCCTTTGCGGATGGGAGCTTTGACGGGTTAATGTGCATTTTAGCCCTCGACTTCATGGCCGACCGGGAGATGGCTCTTCAGGAGATGGTCAGGGTGCTCAGTCCTGGAGGGTTCTTAGCCGTTGCCGTGCTGAACCGCTTCAGTCTGTGGACGCTCAAAAGGGTCATCAGAGCCTGGTTGAAGCCGTCTCTGTGGCGTGAGGTCCGTTTCCTTACCCCCAAAGAATTGGGGAGGCTGCTCTCAGGCCGCCAGGAATTGGTGAATATCCGCACCCGCCAGGCCGTTTATTTTCCCCCTTGGAAAAATCGCCGCCTGGTGCGCTATTATCCTTATCTGGAAAAGCTGGGAAAAAAATTAAATCTCTCAACCGGGGCTTTCTTGGCGGCCTCGGCGAGAAAAAAGAGTATTACCGAGGCCAAGCGCTGAGCGGCGAAAAATTATTAAGTCTTCATCCCCACGTAGCGCCATCCCCCCAACCCAGAATTCAGATCTTATTTTCACGGAACAATTCACACCCGGGGCTCCCCTCTTTTGGCTTCATATTGAACCTTCCGTGAAGTTCCCATGGCCTTGATTATCTGAAGACATGCCCGGCATACTATTTGCTTCACAGACACTCTGGAAGTGGAGGAAATGCCGGTCAATGGGCTCAACAAAAACAAACTCGCCAGGCTTCTCTTGCCGTGGCGGGAGGTATTGTCTATGAACGCTGCGATTAGCCCGTGCGGAGGTGATTGAGTGACTGCACCCGGTTTTCGTTACATCTATGGCCCAGTGCCGGCGCGGCGGTTGGGTCTCTCTCTGGGAGTGGACTTGATCCCTTTCAAAACCTGCACCTACGACTGCATCTATTGCCAGTTGGGGCGCACCACGCATAAGACAACTGAACGGCACGAATACGCCCCGATGGCGGACGTTCTGGCCGAATTGGAGCAGAAGCTGGCTGATGGGCCGGTGCCGGATTATGTGACTATCTCCGGCTTGGGAGAACCGACTCTTCATGAGCGCCTCGGCCAGTTGATAGGGGAGATCAAGAAGCTGACGTATATTCCCATCGCCGTGCTCACCAATGGGTCACTCTTGTGGCAGCGCGAGGTTCAGGACGCCCTGATGGAGGCTGATCTCGTCCTCCCTTCCCTCGATGCCGGGGATGATTTCTTGTTCCGGTATGTGAATCGCCCTCATCAGGACATCACTTTTGACCAGATGGTTCAGGGCATTGCCGAGTTCACCCGGCGGTTTCCCAAGCCGGTGTGGCTGGAAGTCTTCCTGCTGGCGGGAGTTACGGGCATTCTCCCTGAAGTGGAGAAAATCGCCGGTCTGGCCAGGCAAATCCAGCCGCAACGGGTTCAGTTGAATACGGTATCGCGCCCTCCATGCGAAGAGTTTGCCTGCCCGGTCTCCTGGAATCAGATGAAGGAGTTCGCAACCTTATTTGATGGAAAGGTGGAGGTGATCAGCGAGGGCGATAAATCCCGATCCCCCCTTTTGCACCTGGTGACGGATGCCGACATCCTGGCCTTGTTAAGCCGGCGTCCCTGCACGATTAAGGGGGTTTCGGCCGGTCTTGGCCTGCAGGTCGGTGAAGCCGCCAAGCGGCTGCAAGCGCTGGCCGACCAGAGGGCAGTGATACCTGCACGGGAAAATGGCGCAATATTTTACCAGGCGGTGAGGCCGAAAGAAGGAAAGAACCTCCTGCCGATAACGGGCACCCCTTAGGAATCAATTTGCACCCATATCAGATCAATTCGGGTTCATTCTGTTCCCACAGACCACTGTCCGTCCGTGAAGAATTCTAGGATGGTTTGACATGAGCGCCAGTCAAAGTCGCCAATGCAAGCAGGGTGGCCCCAGGCATAACCGCCAGGCCGGGGGAGACGAATCCCATCTTAAGGAGCAACTTCAGCGCATCCGGCACAAACTCCTGGTCATGAGCGGCAAGAGAGTAAATCTCATCTTCGCCGGCGGCATGGGCCAGAGTGCTCTGGCCTCTTCGCAGAACTAGGCTTCAAGGTAATCACCGGCAGCCCGAGTCAAGAGCCGGAGGCCCTGGTCCAAGGGTCCCTTTCCGGGACCTTGGTCAGCGGCCCCAACGTGTGCGACCATTGAGCAATCGTCTCCCACTGGATGGTGATAGCCACCATCCTGACATCAACTTTCCTTCTCGGCGGGAGGGGAAGGGCCTTATCCATTTGACTCGGCATGGATATCCTCCTCTCTCTCCCCCCTCCCGCCAGGAGGAAGGCAGGCTTGAAACGGCGCTCCCCGCCGAGTGGCATGATTTTCCACCTGAGAAAAATTGGCAACAAGGAGAACTGATGAAGATTGTCATAAGCGCCAAAGGGCCCAATCTGGAGGCCCAAGTGGACCCGCGCTTCGGGCGGGCGCCCTATTTTCTTTTAGTAAACCCGGAAACCATGGAATTTGAAGTAGTGTCCAACCAACAAGGCATGCAGGCTCCCCAAGGTGCCGGCATTCAAGCAGCGGCGCTGGTAGCCCGCCAGCGGCCGGCGGCGATCCTCACGGGCAACTGCGGCCCCAGGGCTTTCCAAACCCTGCAGGCGGCCGGCATACAGGTAATCGTGAGAGTGGAAGGGCAGGTACGGGAAGTGGTGCAAGACTACCGTGCGGGAAAATTAAAGCCCGCGAGGGGTCCCAACGTTACCGGTCATTGGAGATGATGAGGGTTTACAAGGAGGCTCTGCTTTTGGTCTGGTAAATAACTAATTCTTTAATAATAAATTTCTATATAGAATTGCGGCCTTTCGGACGCTATTCCTAAAAGTGTGATCCTGTGGCGGCACTGCCGCCTGCCCGAATGCGATGTCCATGCTAGCGCCGGCCCCTCCTGCTTATCGGGGATGCCTGCCATAATTTTACGGATGGAGTGATCATCGCCGGGGCTTTTCGTCTTTTTCCGCCGTGGCGACGGTGCCCCGAGCTCTCCTGGCGTACTATTTTTTGGCTCATATGATGCATGTGGTGCCTTATATCCTCTTAGTGGGGGCGGCCAGTTTCCTGTACATCGCCCTGGTGGATCTGACCCCGTATCTGCACCGGCGCTTCAGGTTGGCGGACAGCCTCCTGCAACTTGGCTTAATCCTGGCCGGCATAGCAGCCATCTGGCTGCTCCGTCTCCCTCAGCACTGGTTAAGGAGGAAAAAATGAATAAAAGAAACCAGTTCATGCAAAGCACCTCATTCTGGAACGCCTGCCTCATCGCGACCGGGCTGGTGATTGCCGCCCTCCTGGTCTTGGCCTTTTCCCTGGCAGGTCAGGTGTTAATTTAACTATCCCGCACCTCCCACTGCTAACCCAGTCGGGGACCTTGCAAAGGTTACCATCCACGCTGGAAATAAGGGGTAAGGGAAGGGGGGCAAGATTACCGGCAGGACAGGCTTGCTCACTAGAAAAGTTTCGCGGCCATAAGCAGCAAAGGGTTTAAGACGCGTGATGGATGCAGGTGAACGTCTGGCATTGGCTTCGGTGGCGGTCAACATCTTAGTAACCGGACTGAAGTATTTCCTGGGGGTGTTTTCCGGCAGCCTGGCCCTCCTGGCCGACGCCGTGCATTCCAGCGCAGACGTTATCTCCTCGGCTTCCATCTGGGCCGGGATCAAGCTCTCGCGCCGCAAGACCAAGGGGTTTCCCTACGGCCTCTATAAGGTGGAGAATCTGGCGGCCTTGATTACCTCGGGGCTCATTCTGCTGGCAGGTTACGAGATTGTGCGCAGTGTTCTGTGGGCCAGCGAACGGGTCAGGGCGGCACGCCTGCCGTATGCCATTTTCGGAGTAATCGCGGTCGGTTTGATCCTCTTGAGCTTTTCGCGCTATGAACTAAAAAGAGCCAGAAGGCTGAACTCCCCCAGCTTGGAGGCCGATGCCCAGCACCTGACCACTGACCTTCTTTCCTCCTGCATCATTCTGCTGGGACTGGCCGGGACGTACTTCCAGGTCAAATTACCTTTGGATCGGGTGGCAGCCTTGGTCATGGTTGTTTTGATCGTCAGGGTGGGCGTGAAGATTGCAGTAGATGCCATCAGGGTGCTCCTGGACGCCTCTTTGGACTTCAAAACCCTGAGCACTATCCGGGACATTATCCTGGAACTCCCCCAGGTAAGCGAAATCAATGCCCTCACCGGGAGAAATTCCGGGAGATTCAAGTTCATCGAAGCAGACCTGGCCCTCAGGGTCAGGGAACTGGAAAAAGCTCACTTTGTGGTCAACCAGATCGAGAACCGCATAAAGACCCGGGTTCCCCATGTCGATCACATCCTGATTCATTATGAACCCATGCGAAGAGAAACCCGGGTCATCGCTCTGCCGGTGACGGAGGACCGGATGCGCCTGTCGGAGCATTTCGGTGAGGCGCCTTATTTCCTCCTGCTTACTTTAAAGAAGGGAAATGGCACCCTTCTAGAAGAATCATGGCTTTTCAATCCTTTTCAAATGGAAGAAAAAGGCAAGGGCATCAAAGTGAGCGAGTGGCTGGTCAGTCTGGGTATCGATGGAATCATTATTCCCAAAAATTACGAACATAAAGGGCCCTACTACGTCTTTTCAGACAATGGAGTGGAGATGAGGCAGACAGATGGGCGCAGTCTCAGTGAGATAAAAGAGTCTCTGATCGCGGCTCCCGAGACAGGGAGCAGGAGCAAGGGCACCACCTATGGCTGAGATAGTACTCCTGGCCCATCGGGAAAATCCTCAGAATTCAACCGGCAACTTTTGGCGCACTTAAGAAGAGGCGAGATGGCATTTGCTGCCAGGGAGCCAACAAAATAACCAATTCTCGAAAAGGAGATACGCGTATGCCAGGTTTTGCTCGGAGTCAGGGTTCAGGTGGCGGGTCGGGCGGCGGCCAGGGCCGTGGATCCAGTCAAGGAAGAGGCCGTGGTGGCGGTTTGGGCGGTGGGCCCGGGGGGTTTTGCGTCTGCCCGGCCTGCGGTCAGAAGGCGCCGCACCAACAGGGAGTCCCCTGTTTCGAGGTAAAGTGTCCTGGTTGCGGAACAATAATGACCAGGAGGGCAAGATAGTTATTTCCAGGATCAAGCAGCCTATCCGATGATTCTTCTGAAATTAGGAGGGAAATGATCATGCCAGGTTACGATGGTACTGGACCATTGGGAGCAGGGCCGGGCACCGGCAGGAACCAGGGTCCCTGTGGCGCGGGTCGACGGAGAAGGTTTGGCCGCAGCATGGGCAGCGAGGCCTGGGGGTTCGGCCGCGGCGTTTATGACCGCCCTCGTTGGGGTCGGAGGGCCTTCGGTTACGGCCCTTTCGGGGCGGGCAGTCCCGGATCTGGGCCGGCCTCCCAGAATGAAGTCCAATCCTTGAAAGAAGAGCAGGCCTCCCTGCAGAACGAACTGGAGGCCATTCAACGGCGCCTCGCCGAACTGGAGACCGCTTGACTGCCAACCCTCTTCCCCTGCCCAGGCTCAAGGCCCGGGCAGGGTTTTTTCTATCCTGTGGATCAGGCTCATTTTCCCAGGAAGCCAGGATGGGGTTCGCCCCTATTCGCCTCCGAGAGGCAAGTGCCGCTTGCATAAATGACGATGAGCCGATTAAGCAAAGGTTATGTGCAAATTTCTATGGGTGATGGCAGGGCAAAACCACTGCGGCATTGGGTCAGGCTTTGCGGGCGGCAGGTAACGGACTGAAAAGCTTCATAGTGCCTGCTGATAATGATATCATGGTAGCACACCAAGCGTTACAGCAAGCTCGGAAGGCGATGGTTAGTGGAAAATATGATATCGTTATTTTAGATGAAATATGCGTTGCTTTACATTATAATCCTGTTAAATTAAGAAGAAGTTTATCAATTGTTACCAGATAACCCAAAACATGTTGAAGTTATTCTGACAGGCAGATATTGTCCAAAGGAATTGCTCGAAAAGGCTGACCTGGCAAAAGAAATGTATGAAATTAAACATTATTATCAAAAGGGGGTATCAGCCAGAAAGGGAATTGAGCTATAAAGAATTTACTACTGAAGCAACTTTTCACATTGCAAGTTATTTTCTCAAGTTTCGCACCCCTGAATTGGGGAAAAGTAGTTGAAAGCATTGGTGATCGCGTCGAGATAAGCCTGAAATTGGGGTCTGGGGTCGCAAAATTGGGCCAGAGTATTTAACACGGTCTTAAGGAAAGTGATGAGGTATTGCCACAGCCGGTGCAGAAAGGTGAGCTTGCCGGTCTCGTCTTCCAGTTGGCGGAAGAGGTCGCCGATGGTCTGGGACCGCTCATCGTGCTCCAGCATGTAGGCCAACAGGCTATAACGGAAAAAGGCCTGGGTGACGGAATAGACCTGAGCGGCAAAAGAACGGCCCTGCTCTTGGCCCAGGCGCTGCTTGGCTTCTTTGAAAAACACTTCGATAGCCCAGCGGCCCAGATATTTTTGCACCACTTGGGCGGCGGTCAGGGTCAGGTCAGTGGTGAAAAATGCGGCCCACGGCGGCTCCGCCTTGATCTTGCCGCCCGGCCGGGTTTCCAGGTCGGGCTCTTTGTAGCCTTGGTAAAAACGATAGTCCCCTGAAGGCCATTGCCGCAGGTGACCGGCACCGAGAGGAGGGCCAGTCCCAAGGCCACATCTTTGACCAGCCAGTGTTTGTGGGCTTGGTAAAGCTGTTCCAGGGTATAGCCGCTGCCGTCCCGATAATAGAGGGTGCGGACCCGTTTCAGAAGACCGATAACCTCAAGGCCCAGGTCTTGGACACTTTGGCAGAAAGTGGGGGAGGTAAACCAGGCGTCCACCAGGAGATAACGGGCGGGAAGGCCTTGCGCCAGGGCGGCCTTGAGCATCTTCAGGGCCAAGGCGGGTTTGGTCAACTCCTTGGCATCTCTAAGACGCCGGGCCAAATCCCCCCTGACTCTGCGGGGCTGGGCCTCTGGGGCCTCAGCCGGGGCTCTATGTGAGAAATGGTGGCCGAAGTTTACGGGATAGAAATTCCGGGGCGTCAACGATCCCAGGGTCAAGATTTCATAGCCCTTGACGGTCTTGCCCTGGGAGTGGTCATAACTCAGGTTTTCCAGGCGTTTGCCCCGTTTGGGAAGGACGGAAGTGTCCAGGATCAAACAATTGTCCCGGGCGGTTTGGGACCACTTGAGCCGCCGCCCCAGGTAGGCCAGGAAGCGCCGGTAAAAAGGCCCCCAACTCCATTCGGCTTTCTTGAAGCGGTAGAAGGCGTCTTTTTGAGCCTTAAACAGGGACTTAAGCGGTCGCCGGAGTAAGTCATGGACGGTCTTGATATGCAGAAAGGTCAGGTTGGTGAGGACAAACAGGAGTTGTCGGGCGCTGGCGCCTTCGTGTTTGCGGATTCCCGCTCCGGTCAGATAGCTTTGGATATGCAGCACGGCAAACAGTTCCTTGATCCTCAACTCCAGACCGGCCCGGAAATTTTTCAGGGCCGTTTCGATTTGCCCTTGAAAGCGAGCGATTTTGGTGTTATGCAAGAGAAGGCTCCTTTTTATGTGGTTTCGTTAATGATTTCGCAGTCTTAACTTACCACAAATTTGGAGCCTGTTCCATTTTATTGATGGCTTTTTAAAGTAATAATAAGTAATTATCCTCAGTTACTTGATGCGAAACTTGAGTTGTTTTATTGACGACTGGGACAATATGAAGAAAGAAAGCTCTGATTTGACCAAATCACCCAATTGGCCTCACTTTATTATCCAGAGCATGGCCGACGGAGTCATCACAGTGGACGGGGAGATGCACATTACGGATCTCAACCGGGCGGCTGAAAGGCTCACCGGTTACTCACGGCAGGAAGCTCTGGGGCGTTTTTGCGGCGACGTGCTCCAAAGCAGCCTGTGCGGGCGGGAGTGTCCCTTGAAGGTGGCCATGGTCAGCGGAGAGGCGGTTTCCCGGGAAGCAATCCTGCAAAACCGTTTAGGTCAAAAAAACGAGGTCATGTTGACCGCCTCAGCTCTGCGAGACAACCAGGGGAACCTTTTGGGAGGAGTGGAAACCTTTCGTGGTATCGGTCCGATTAAACAGATGGAAAAGGAGCGCCGTCAACTGGCGGGAATGTTTGCCCATGACTTGAAAGGCCCCGTAGTAGCGATGGGCGGCCTGTTGAACCGCCTGCGTCAGGGCAAGGTGGGGGAACTCAGCGAGGCTCAGACCACTTATCTGGAGACAGTATACCAGGAAGCCCAACGGTTGGAGAAGCTCATCAGCAATTTTTTGGATTTTGTCCGGCTGGACCTGCATATCCTGACCCCTTTACCCAGCGCCGTCCAGGCGGAGAAGGAGTGCCAGGAAGTCATAAACCGTTGCCAAGTTCTGGCCGGAGCCAAAGAGATTGCCCTGGAGCTGGAATTCCCTCAGGACGTCATCGTCCTCCAGGCCGACCCCATCTTACTCCAGCGGGCTCTCTGTAACCTCATGGAAAATGCCATCAAATATTCTCCCTCCCAGAGTCAGGTCGTCCTGACCGTGCGCGATCTCGGGATGGAGGTGCAATTTGCGGTGAAAGACCAAGGGCCGGGAATTGCCTTGGAGGATCAGCCGCATCTGTTTGAACTGTTATTCCGGGGCAAAACCGCGGGCCAGGAAACTGGATTGGGGTTGGGACTGGCCATTGTCAAACGCATCATCGACGCGCACGACGGCCGTATTTGGGTGGAAAGCGAAGAGGGGAAAGGAGCCACCTTCTTTTTCACTTTACCCAAGGAGCGTCATCCTGACTGAAAGGCAGGGGGTTGCTATCGTCCCGCGCCAAAAAAAATCTTCGGCTTATTTAGGAATATGTAAATCATTAGATGGAAACCTTCAATTATACGGCCCAATCCCATCTATTAGCTCTATATCATTCAAATCAATTGACAGAGTGCTTTAGTCAGCCGAGTAACGTGGGGGAATCTACCCCCCACGCCCTCCCAGGACCAGATATGAATCTCCCGACTCATCCGGCTCCCATCGATAAGCCGCAATAACACGGCTTTGCCTTACGCAATGACTCCTCTCATTGCAGGTTGACCATAGGTGAGGCCGATCGATACAACCCCTTCCCTTCACCCCGTAACGGGACTTCCACGCTACTATGGGTTGTTCCGCCCCTGTGCCCGCCTCGGTACTCTCACTCTCATGCTTTTTCCTGCAAAAACTGGCATCTACATACCTAATAATTTCAATGGCTTGGACAGAAGGCCCTTCGGCGTCTACGTCAAAGATAGCGAAAATTTCGCTAGGTATTTTTCCCGATTCAACCTCAAATTTGGGGGTTCGGATCGGGTAAAATGTTCACTTGGAGTCCTGGGGATTTCGACTCAGGGCTTTTCCCATTAAAAAGATTCACCTATTCGATTCACAGATCTCACCAGAGCAGATAGTGGCAGATAGTCGCAGGTACTTATGCTATTCAAAAGACAATTTTCTAAGAGGTCTTCTGTGGGTACTTATGGAAAAATGACCAATTATACCGGTGGCCAAAGGATTACGGATGGGCTTCTTGGGGCAGGCGAGCCAAGATGGCTTGATAGACTTCGCCAGCAACGCCACGGAATTGCCCGGCTTCCTCTATAGAAGGTGTCTCAGCCTCTCCAGGGTAGCGAAACTCCCAGGCAAATACGGTCAAGTCCCTGGCGGGGTTCAGAACTTCTTTCAGTGTGGGGTCAACGGCTTCGCAGGCGGAGGCCAGTTCATCAAGATCGTGGGTTTTGCGGAATACCCGGTCATGAGCCGTTAGAAATCCCTTCATCGATTTCTCGGCAGCTTGCTGACAATGAAACAGCATATCTTCAATAAAAGGTGGGGATGCAGCCAGATCAATGTCGGCCCCACACAAGTCGTTCTGCTTTTTTCAGCCAGGACCGCACCTCGGACAGCTTCTCAGGCTGCATAGAGGAGCTTCCCCTCCCGGAGCACCGTAGCCGGGAGCGAACAGGTCACCTTGCGGCCCGCCTCAAACTCTGCCCTGGTGAGAACAATAACTTCTTTGGGCACTCCCAGGCCGCAGAGCGCCCGAAATGCTTGCTGATCTCGGCGGTAGCGAGGAACCTGAGAGGCAGAGACCACCAGCATCAGGTCGTAATCGCTGTCCGGCCCGGCCTCTCCCCTGGCCCTGGAGCCATAGAGATAAATGTGATCGGGATCGAAAGCCGCCACCAGCCGACGGACCATTTCCTCCAGGATGTGGTCGCTCTCCGCCAATTTTTCCTCGGCCATGCTCAATCCTGCCAGAGTATTTCGCTCTTTCTTTGCTTGAGGTTACCAAATTTTCATGATGGGCGCCAAAGAAAAAAGGCCAATTTCATCATCCGGGCCATCAGCCTTTGCCGGAAATGACTTTCAACAATTCCTGGGCGATATTCGGACTTTCGAGCCGCATGAGGCTTTCTTGGGCACTGCCATAGCTGAGCAGATTGATGCTGCCGTACCACACGATTTTCTGGTCGATGACGGCAAATTTTTGATGGATGTTGGCTCTGAACATCAGGCGCACCCCTGAGGCTGGCAATGAGGCGAGAGTTTTCTCCAAGGCTGGCCGGTCTTTTTCTTTGTAAGCATTAGTGGGCCTGGTGACCACGACCACGGAGACCCTCTTGGCCAAGACTGTTTCCAGGGTGGCTAGCATTTGTAAGGCTCGCCTCCTGGTCACGAAAGGGCTGACTATCACCACCTCTCGCGCCGCGTTCATCAGGTCGTTATGATAAACAGGGAGGAAGTTGGCGTTATCGAAGATGATATCGGCAGGTTCCGCCGTCAGACTTTCCCCCTTGGCCCGATAGCCGATGGCGGCATATCCGGCCAGTCTTTTCTGGTACATCTTCTCCAGGGCTCTGACGTGGATATCGACGTAGTCACAGATCTGAACTTCTTTCTTGTTCTGGAACAAGCGGTGCAGTCTGCCGGCGTATTGCTGCAGGGTTCCTCTCCAGGATATGGGCATAGCTAAAAATAAGGTATCCAGTCGGGGTTCATCAAAGCCCTCACCGATATATCTGCCGGTGGCCACCAAGGTCAAGGGCTGGCCTGACGGCGTTGCCGCGATTCTGGCCAGGACCTGTCTGGTCTCTTTCATCCCCCTTCCCGCCGGTGAGGGTAATTACCTCTGTTATGTGCTCGCCTAACTGCGCGGCCAGCAATTCCACCTGGGCGGTTCTTTCGGTCAGGATGGGGCCATTGAAGGCGGGATGCGCTTCGCTTTCCCGCCCTACGGGCTACGGGCTGCCGATCCCCCAAGAATTTGCATAAATAATGGTCAAGGTAAGAATCTGATAAGCTAACCATATATCGGCTATAATTTGTGCTATCATACATTCTTAAGGACAAGTCTGGTTTTAAAATAGGGAAACTTTTTGGGGTTAAATTCGGGGAAAGGGGTCCCCAAAGATTATGGTTGAATCAAACGAAGATATTCCTAATAGATTGATTGAAGCTTTAAATACTGTCGGAGAATTACCGGAGCGTGTGGTAGAAACTTATGTCAGGCTTTGGCAACTTGAAATTTGGTTGCGCCGGATGGTTTATGTTGAGTTTCGTGCAGCTTATGGGGATGAATGGGAAACCCATATTGTTACAAGCAGAGGAAGGAATTCTCGCGAAGCTGATGATAGACTTACACATATGCCAACACCAGAGGCTGATTTACTTAGTTATTCTACGTTTAGCGATGTATGCTCTACAATAGAAAAGGAATCGTTTTGGCAATATTTCCAGCAATATTTACCACCTAAAGATTTATGGACTGCGAAACTTATTGAAATAAAACTAATTAGAAATAGAGTTGCTCATTTCCGCCGAGGGCATTTTGATGATTTACAGAGAACTCTTCAATTACTTCGCGATTTAGATAAAGGATTTTGGGGTTTTTGTACAAGTTACAATGCTACACGCCCAGTACTTCCACCCACTGATGATCCTGTTATACATAAATTTATTCATCTTAATCAATTTCCATATCAACAAATAGAAGATAATAAATGGGTTATGATTGGAATTGCTGATCCCAATGCTTGGTTTGCGGTGACTATTGAGATTATTTCACGTGAGTGGTCTAAGAATAATAGAATTCCCCCCATTGCAGGTAAGCAGGGTTTCTTCTATGATGTTGTAATTGTTGGTAGGAAGCAAAGAAATTTCGATTATCGAAGATATTTTGAAGACACTCAATCATTGCACAAGCATTGTGTTCATTTGGTTCCGGATAGTTTTTCAAATTCCCTGAGGGTTACAATTCCATCAATTCTTGGGAAAGATAAAATTATTGAAATTATTGATGGTTTCATTTTCTGGTTGTCTAATTCCCTACACTCACCAATTTTAAAGCTTTCCAAAGATGAAGTAAGAGCCTTGGCAGATGAGATGCCAGAATATATTCTAAACCCGAGTAATCCTCTCGCATTTTTAGAACCTTCCATGCAATGTTCATTTTTTGGGATTTAAATTGTGTTTTGGAGATAGGAAGGTTCCGCTCTTAACAATTTTATGCTCTGAGAAAGAAAAGCATTATAAACTAAAGCCCGTAGCCCGTAGGGCGGGAAAGCGAAGCGCATCCCGCCATTAGCATCTGCCAGCCATCTTTATCGAAGTCCATGGCCAGAAAATGGCACTTTTCATCCTGACACAGGGGATAGATGCCGGCCACAAGGTTTCCCCGCAGATGTGCTTCTACGACCTCGTCATCCAGGGGAGCATATGATTTATGTTTGCAGAAGGTGCACTTAAGGCTTTTTACAAAATCCAGGTTTCCATTCATTCAGGCAGACCGGCGCGTATCCGGCCCTGCCTTCCCTGCCCTCCCATCTTTTCGCGTACACGTCTTCACGCCCCTTAAACAAGGACATGAAGAGCCGGATCTTTTCCGTGGGATTCGCTCCATCGTTGAGGTAAAAAGGTGGTTCCGAGCGGAAGGGCTCCTGCTGAACCTCCTCTGGAGAAGACTGACTTTCCAAGGGTTCGGCCAGACCCAACCGAGACTTCAAGGATAGGTTCTCTTCTTTCAAGGCCTGGTTTTCGGCGAGCAAGGCCTGATACTTTTGCAACAAAGTTTCGAAATCCATTGATGCCCACCAAAAAAAGAGAAAACTTCCTTGGAAGTGATTGACTCAGGGTCTGGTGAGAAAAGTGGTCCCTTTACTCAAAAAACATGATTTTCAGCGTCTTTTTTTATGATTGGCTTTTCGGCCAAACCATCCAGGATTTCTATCAAACGGCGTTTGCGGGCGTGCGTTTTCTTCAGGCTCCCCAGGTATTGATCCCATTGCGCCTGGTTATTCTGTTTGGACATGACCAACCCTGCTTTACGGAGGTATTGTGCCGCTTCCTGGTAGGCCTGGGGCTTGACCTGGGCGATCAGTCGTTCCGCCTTATTCTTCCAGATGGCCACCGCCCGCTCCGGCGCCTGGACTTGAACGGCGTCGGCGATGGCGTCTTCATCTAGCCAGGGGCACCCAAACCGACCTTTGGGACGCTGATCGTACCATTTCAGCACCTGGTCGGGCTTTTTTTCCAGAATAGCGATGTCAATCAGATCGCTGATCAGGGGAAATCGATTGCGCTGATCCGCCTCGGGCTGCTCCAGGCCGGTTTCCGGCAAGGGCCAGCCCTTCTGCTTCCAGGGGAGCTCACCGGTTTCCAGGTAGCGCAAAAGAGATTCACGCACCTGGGGCCAGGCCTTGGCTTTGACGCTGGCTTTCCTGCAATCCGTGAAGGCCTGGAGAGAAGGATACCGCACGAATTCTTCGACCCGCAGCGCGGTCACCACCGGCCAATTCTGTTCCAGGGTGCGTATCTCCCGCAGTTTATCCCGTAAGCCGGCGCCGATGCCGGGCCATTTTTCGCCGAGAGCCCGAAGGCCTTCCAATATCCATTTTTCGGCTATCCTTCTTTTTACAATATATTTTCTAGTTAGTTCTCATCCAGAAAGGATATCTGGCTGAAATAATTTAATAAAGGGTAATTTTTCAATCACGTTTTAACTCGGAAAGTGTTATCTTAGGTGAAGTAACAGGTTGATTTAATTTAGAAAGATAGCTTTCCGAGGTTGGTATATGCGCCAAAAACGGGACCCACAACGGAACCTTTTGCATCTCATGCCGAGGAATGAAGTAGCCCGGGAACTGGAGGCCATTTCCCAGGTCCTGGATCAAAATCCGGGTAT
>JALNYP010000094.1 GCA_023229795.1 Syntrophobacterales bacterium | reverse complement strand
ATCTTTCTAAATTAAATCAACCTGTTACTTCACCTAAGATAACACTTTCCGAGTTAAAACGTGATTGAAAAATTACCCTTTATTAAATTATTTCAGCCAGATATCATTTCTGGATGAGAACGAGCTAATTTTTTGGAGATAAATGAAGATGCCGGTTAAAGTAATGACCATTGTCGGGACTCGGCCGGAAATAATCAAACTATCCAGGGTGATGAGTGAACTGGATAGATATACTCGCCATATCTTGGTTCATTCCGGGCAGAATTATGACTATGAACTTAACGAGATTTTTTTCAAAGATCTGGAGATCAGGAAGCCCGATTATTTCCTGGACGCGGTGGGGGGCACGGTGGCCGATACCATCGGCAACGTCATCAGTAAGGCCGACGCCGTCATGGCCCAAGAGTCCCCCGATGCCTTGCTGATGCTAGGTGATACCAACACCTGCCTGGCGGCCATCCCGGCCAAACGGCGCAAAATTCCCATTTTCCACATGGAGGCGGGAAACCGCTGCTTCGATCAAAGGGTTCCGGAAGAGATCAACCGCAAAATCGTGGACCATATCAGTGACATCAACATGACGCACACGGAGCATGCCAGGCGTTATCTGCTTCAGGAGGGTATCAGCCCCGAGACGGTGATCAAGACCGGCTCCCCCATGAAAGAGGTGTTGACGTACTACCGGCCACAAATTGAAAAATCGGCGGTCCTGGCTTCTCTGGGACTGGCGCCGAAGGGCTACCTGGTGGTCAGCGCTCATCGAGAGGAGAATATTGACTCTGAGGAAAATTTTCATGACTTGTTGACCACGCTCAAAGCCATGGCGGATCGGTACCGCCTACCCATTATCGTCAGCACCCATCCCCGCACCCGCAAGAGAATGGCGGCCGCCGGGATCTCCGAATTGGGTGAAGGCATCCAGTTCTTAAAGCCGCTGGGACTGTTCGATTACGTCAATCTGCAACTTCAGTCTTTTTGCGTGGTTTCCGACAGCGGCACCATCACCGAAGAATCGTCCATTCTGGGGTTTCCCGCGGTGACCATTCGTCAGGCGCATGAGCGCCCGGAGGGAATGGACGTCGGCACCCTGATCATGTGCGGCCTCAAAGCCCAGAGGGTACTGGAGGCCATCGAGGTCGTCACCTCCCAGCAGGCTGCGGGGGGAAAAAGATTCACCCTGGTTCCAGACTACGATGTGGATAATGTCTCGCAGAAGGTGTTGCGGATTATCCTGAGCTATATCGAGTACGTCAACCGGACGGTCTGGCAGAAAAGTTAAGCGATGTTCAAGATCTTCAGCCTCTATATCTCCCAATGGAAGTTGCTGTTAATCATCGGAGATGCGGGCTGCTATTTTCTGTCGGTGGTCGCCGCCCTCCTGTTGTACCCACATAGCGCCGTCAGACCGTGGGAATTTTTGGCGGAATATAAACTCACTTTCCTGTTGATTGGGATAGCCTATTTTATCGTTCTCTTTATTTTCGATCTCTACGACTATCTGAGGGATTTTCGCCAGATCACCAATCTCGCTAACTGCCTGGTCGCTTCCTGGGTTGGCAGCCTGGTGGTGGTGCTGGTCTTCTATTTCCCCATTAAAGGCGCCTACGTAGGCCGCAGTATGATCATCATTCAGGCGGTGACCTTTTCGATCCTGGTGGCCGCCTGGCGCTTTGCCTTTTCCGCCATATCGCTGCCCCAGCGGTTGCAGAAGCGAATCCTGATCATCGGCGCCGGCAAGGCCGGATGGCACCTGGTAGGGTCCATCCGAAACCGGCCCGGGTGTGGCTTTGAGGTAGTGGGCCTGGTGGACGACGACCAAGCGAAAGTCGGCACTACGGTGGACGGCTTACAGGTCCTCGGGACCTCTTCCCAACTGCCGGCTTTGATCCGTGAGAATCAAATCTCTTTGGCCGTAGTTGCAGTCACCAAGGAAAGGTCCCCCGAGCTGATCAACAACCTCATCACCATGTCCTGGAACGATTGCAGCCTGATGGACATGCCGTCCATTTACGAGTTTTTAACCGGCAAGCTCCCCACCGACCATATTTCCGACAACTGGATCTTTGAGTGGAACATCAATACCACCAAGATCTATTATCGGCGTTTGAAACGCATCATGGACGTCATGCTGGCGGTATTATTCCTGACCATCACCAGCCCTATCCTGGTCTTGACTGCTCTGGCTATCAGAATGGATAGCCGGGGCCCGGTTTTTTTTCGCCAGGAGCGTCTGGGACAAAAGGGGCGCACTTTCAAAATTCTCAAGTTTCGGACCATGATAGTAGATGCCGACCAGTACGGGCCCTTGTGGACTGAGGACAACGACCCCCGGGTGACCAGGATCGGCCGGTTTATCCGGAAACTGCGCCTGGACGAATTGCCGCAGCTCGTCAATATCTTGAAAGGCGAGATGAGTTTTATCGGCCCTCGTCCCCTGGCCTATGACAACATTATGGACGACATCCGCTACTATCAACACCGCCTCCTGGTAAAACCGGGAATAACCGGTTGGGCCCAGGTTATGTACCCCGATGGCTTGGCCCTGGACACCACTCCGGAGAAACTTAAATACGACCTCTATTACATCAAGAACATCGGCTTTCTCCTGGATCTGGCCATTCTCCTGAAAACGGTGCGCACGGTGCTTTTTGGCCGGGGGATGTAGCCCGACGGGAAATCAGGTATATTTGAGATGCTCGATTATCGCCAAAGGATTTATCAGCAATACCTTCAGGCCGGGGCGAGTGCTCCGGCCTCGGAGAAGCTGGCGGAGTTCCAACGGCGGGCTCCCTATCTGGAGAGACTGATTCGGGATCATTTTCCGGAAAATAGAGAGACAGCCATCCTGGACTTGGGCTGTGGCGCCGGAGCTATGGAGTATTTCGCCCGGCGGCGCGGGTATAAAAATATCGTCGGCATCGACTGTTCTCCCCAACAGGTGGCGGCCGCCAGGAGCCTGGGGCTCACCGGGGTCCGGGAAGGCAACTTGCGGGCGGCTATAGAGTCGCTGGAGCATAGCTCTCAGGGCCTATTAATCGCCTTCGACGTGCTGGAACACTTTCGTAAAGAAGAAATCCTGGAATTCATGGGTCAGGTGAACCGGGTTCTGGCCGCCGGAGGTAAAGTCATCCTCCATGTTCCCAACGGGGCCTCTCCGTTCGGGGGGCGGGTGGGGTTCGGGGATTTCACCCACGAGACCATGTTCACCCGGGATTCCTTGGAGCAAATCTTGACCTGCACCGGCTTTTCCCGGATCGAATGCTACGAAGACCAACCTGTGGTCCACGGCCTCGCCAGCGGGCTGCGTTGGTTATTGTGGCGGCTGTTCAGGGGAGGCTTGCGCCTTTATTTGGCCGTTGAAACCGGCAGCCTGGCTTGTGATGAGATTTTCAGCCAAAACATGCTTTGTGTGGCGATTAAGTAAATGTGCGGTATTGCCGAAATTTTTGCCTACAGTAATTCAGCCCCGCCAGTAGTCCAAGGGGAAATTCTGAAAATTCGCGACGCCATGATCCCGCGAGGTCCCGATGGGGCCGGTCTGTGGACGGCGCCGAACGGCCGGGTATCTCTAGCCCACCGGCGCCTGTCCATCATCGATTTGAGCGGCGCCGGCGCCCAACCCATGGCCACCGCCGACGGCTCCCTGCGGGTGGTATTCAACGGCGAGATCTATAATTACCGGGAACTTCGGCGGGAGTTGGAAGGGCAGGGCCACCGGTTCCATTCCAACAGCGACACCGAGGTCTTGCTCCATTTGTATCGGCAGCATGGCCTGGGAATTGTCAATTGGCTCCGGGGCATGTATGCCTTTGCCATCTGGGACCGGCCCAGGGGAAAGTTGTTTTTGGCCCGGGACCCCTTTGGGATCAAGCCGCTCTATTATGCGGACGATGGCCGAACTTTACGGTTTGCTTCTCAGGTCAAAGCCCTGTTAGCAGGGGGCGCGGTGGATACCAGCCCCCAGCCTGAGGGGCACGCGGGGTTCTTTCTCTGGGGCTATGTGCCGGAACCTTACACCCTGTTCAAGGGGATCCGGGCGCTCCCCGCGGGATCAATATTGGTCAAAGATCTTCGGGGCAGCCATGAACTAAGAAATTTTTGCTCGATTCCCGCCGAGCTGGAACAGGCGTATGCTGCCGGAACGCAATCAGTTCGATAAAGCCGCGGTGCAGGATGAATTGGGCCGGGCCCTGGTTGACAGTACCAGGCATCACCTGGTGGCCGATGTCCCGGTGGGCATCTTTCTGTCGTCCGGGTTGGATTCCAGCGCCCTCACCGGGCTGGCCAGCCGGGAACCGGGGCGGCTGCATTCCATCACCCTGGGCTTTCAGGAATTGCGGGGCAGCGGGCACGATGAGACGGCCTATGCCGCCAGGATTGCCGCGCACTATGGCACGGTGCATCAAACGCAATGGATCACCCGGGAGGATTTTTACCGCGATTACCAACGCATCCTGGAGGTGATGGACCAACCCACCGTGGACGGGACCAACATGTATTTCGTCGCCAAGGCGGCAGCGGCCACGGGCATGAAAACGGCCCTTTCGGGTCTTGGGGGAGATGAGCTCTTTGGCGGCTATCCCAGTTTCCGGGACCTCCCTCGGATGGTCCAAACTTTTTCTCCGCTGGCGGCTTTTTCCGGTTTAGGTCACGTGTTCCGCATGGTCACCGCCCCCTGGCTGAAGCATTTTACCTCGCCGAAATATGCCGGGTTACTGGAATACGGGGGCAGCTATGCAGGCGCTTACCTGCTCAGGCGGGGGCTCTTCATGCCCTGGGAACTGCCGGAAGTCATGGACCCGGATCTGGCCCGAGCCGGCTGGCGGGAGTTACAGCCGTTGGTGCATCTGAATGAAACCATCCCCCTGATCCCGGATGATTTTTTGAAGGTTGCGGCCCTAGAAATGGTATGGTATATGTGGAACCAACTTCTGCGGGTGGCGGACTGGACCGGCATGGCTCATTCCCTGGAGATTCGGGTGCCGTTGGTGGATATCGAACTGTTGCGGCAGGTTGCCCCTTTGCTGGCCACCCGCCATCGGCCGACAAAACTGGACATGGTCAACAGGCTGGAGCCGCCTTTGCCCGCTGAAGTTTTGCAGCGCCCCAAATCCGGTTTCCTGGTGCCGGTGAATCGCTGGCTGGCTTCAACCGTCTCCTCCGAAGGGGGCAAGGGGGACCATGACTGGCGCCTTTGGGCCAAGGTCGTCTATCGGCATCAAACCACCGCGCGATGAGAATTTTATTTCTAGCCTCGGACGCGTTTGGCGGGATAGGGGGAATCGCCAAATATAATCGGGATTTTCTCAGAGCCCTCAGCGCCGCGCCCGAAGTTGACGAAATCGTGGCTGTGCCGCGGCGGATGCCCCGTCCGCCGGAGAAATTCCCTCCAAAGCTTACCTACCTTACCGGCGGCCTAGCGAACCAGCTAGCCTATGTCATGGCCATAATAAGGCTATTGCTGCAAGATGCCAAGTTCGATCTGGTTATCTGTGGACATATTAAGTTACTCCCTTTAGCATTTTGGGCTAAATTGATCACCAGAGCGCCATTATTATTAACAATTTATGGTATTGACGCCTGGTATCCGATAAAAAGTAAAATAATGGGGTACGTGATCACTAAGATAGACTTTATTATCTCAATCAGTGACATCACCCGACAAAAATTCTTGGAGTGGACTCATTTAGATGCCAAACCGAGTTTTCTCCTGCCCAACGCCGTGGCTCCAAAAAATTACGGGGTGGGGCCCAAGTCCCAGGAACTGGTCGAGCGCTACGGTCTCAATGGCAAGACGGTTTTGCTGACGTTGGGAAGACTGTCCGCCCAGGAACAGTATAAGGGCTTCGATGAAGTCATCGATTTGCTCCCGGCCCTGGTAAAGGAAATTCCCCAGATCGCCTATCTAATCGTCGGCGATGGTGATGATCGGCCGCGGCTGGAAGCGAAAGCCCGGTCTTTGGGTATGGCGGACCGGGTAAAATTCACCGGATACATCCCCGAAGCTGAGAAGGCCGACCACTATCGTCTTGCCGACGCCTTTGTCATGCCGGGCCGGGGTGAGGGATTTGGTTTTGTCTTCTTAGAGGCGCTGGCGTGCGGCATTCCGGTCGTGGGCAGCACCCTGGATGGCAGCCGAGAAGCGTTGCGGGACGGAGCCTTGGGGATCCTGGTGGACCCGCGTCAGCCCGAGGCGATTATGGCCGGTATTCTCGCAGCTTTAAAACGTCCCCGGGGGGTCATCCCGGCGGGGCTGGATTATTTTTCGTTTGAGAATTTTGAGAAGCGGTGCCACCATATCCTGCACCGGGTGGTCAAATCCAGGGAAGCTGATTGAAGCGGACTTTATGAAAAGAGCGCTTATTTGCGGAATTTCCGGACAGGATGGCGCCTATTTGGCGCGCTTTTTATTGAGCCAGGGGTATCAGGTGGTGGGGAGTTCACGGGATGCCCAGATAGCGTCCTTTGACAACCTGGTCCGTCTGGGGATTCGTGACGCCATCGAGGTCTTGTCCGTATCCTTGAACGATTTTCGCAGTGTGCTGCAGGGTCTCTTCAAGGCCGAGCCCGATGAGGTTTACAACCTGGCGGGACAGAGCTCGGTGGGCCTGTCCTTTCAGCAGCCCGTGGAAACCCTGGAGAGTATCAGCGTGGGCACCCTCAATCTCCTGGAAGCCATCAGGTTTACCGGAAAACCCATAAAATTATATAACGCCTGTTCCAGCGAATGTTTTGGCGATATCGCGGACGCGGCGGCTGAAGACACTCCTTTTCGCCCCCGCAGCCCCTATGCCGTGGCCAAAGCCGCGGCGTTTTGGGAAGTGGCGAACTACCGGGAGGCGTATGACCTGTTCGCCTGTTCCGGGATTTTGTTCAACCATGAATCGCCCCTGCGACCGGCCCGTTTTGTCACCAAAAAGATCGTGAGTGCGGCCTGCCGCATTGCCGCGGGCGCGCCGGAGCCACTCCAGCTGGGAAATATTGACATCCAGCGGGATTGGGGGTGGGCCCCGGAATATGTGGAAGCCATGTGGGCCATGCTGCAGCAGGAGCAGCCGGATGATTTCGTCATTGCCACCGGCGAGAGCCACTCGCTCAAGGAATTCGTGGCCGCGGCTTTTGCCCAGGTCGGCCTGGATTGGCGCGAGCATGTGGCCCAAGACCCGGGTTTGTTCCGGCCAACCGACATTGCCATCAGTCGCGGCAATCCCCGGAAGGCCCGGGAGACCTTCGGCTGGCAGGCCACGCGCCGGATGAACGAAGTGGTGGCCATGATGGTTGAAGACGAGCTGCAGCGGAGATCAGGGCATGGAGCCTAGGATTCGGTTAGCCTATCTGGTGACCCATCCGATCCAGTACCAGACTCCCCTGTTGCGCCGGATCGCCACGGAGCCCGGCATCGATCTGACGGTATTCTTCTGCAGCGGTTTTTCCTTGAAAAGCTATCTCGATCCATCCTTTGCCACCTTGGTGGCGTGGGATATCCCCCTGACCGGGGGCTACCGTCATGAAATCCTGCCGGCTCTGGGACCAAAAGACGGGATATCCTTCTGGCGGCCTTTCAACTACGGCCTGGCGAGCCGACTGCGGCGCGGCAATTTTGACGTTCTCTGGGTGCATGGCTACAATCGCTGGTTCCATTGGCGCGCCATGATTCGGGCCAAATTCGGGGGTCTCAAGGTGTTGGTGCGCGATGAAGCCACCGCCATCAGCGCCCCCCGGCATCCCCTGAAACGGATTCTCAAGAGCTTATTTTTCCGGGCTCTCGGGAGCCTCGGGGACGGATTCCTGGCCATCGGCAGGCTCAACGCCGAGTACTACCGATCTTATGGCATCGCCGCGGACCGCATCTTTTCTATGCCTTATGCGGTGGATAACGACTTTTTTCGCGATCAGGCCAGGGCGGCGGTCGGGGAGCGGGAGCACCTGCGGCAAATCCTCGGCCTGGAACCGGGCCGCCCCGTCATCCTCTATGCCAGCAAATTGTCGCAGGTCAAGCGGGGGATCGATCTCCTGGAGGCTTATATCCGGATGTCGCCCGATGGCGTCCAGGAACCGCGTCCGTATCTCGTGTTCATCGGGGAAGGCAACCAGAGACGGGTCTTGGAAGAGCGCGCCGGGGCCACCAACTGGAGTTCGATTAAATTTTTAGGATTCAAGAACCAGACGGAACTGCCGCAATATTATGATCTGTGCGACGTGTTGGTGTTGCCCTCGGTGTATGAGCCCTGGGGCCTGGTAATCAATGAGGTGATGAATGCCGGCCGGGCCGTCATCGTCAGTGACCAGGTGGGGTGCGGGCCGGACCTTGTGAAAAACGGCGAAAATGGCTATATTTTCCCGGCAGGAGATATTATCGCTCTGGGCCGGTCCCTGGCAGACATTATCAGCGACCCCGACCGGTGTCGCCGGATGGGAGCCAGGAGCCTGGAGATCATCCGGCACTGGAGTTTCACCGAAGATCTGCAAGGTCTGAGGCGAGCGCTGGCACGCCTGAGGAAACCATGAAATTTAGCATCATCATCCCCACTTACAATGAGGAGCACGATATCATCGAGACCCTGGAAGCTCTTCTCAGGCTCGATTATCCGGATAAAGAGATCATGGTTGTGGATGATTCCACGGACCGCACGCCGGACATTGTGCGGCGCTATGCGGATCGCGGCGTCCGCCTGATTCATCCCGGGGGAGGCGGCCGCTGCGAGGCCAGGAATATCGGCATTCGTGAAGCTGCGGGGGAAATCGTCATCATTCTCAATGCCGACGTGCATCCCCGGCCTGATTTTCTCCGGCGTCTGGCGCCTCATTATGAACAGGGCGCAGATTACGTCCTGGTGATGGCCAAGGTATCCAATCTGGACGACCTCTTCGCCCGTTACATCGGCTGCGTCAGCGATGCCTCTTATGAATCACCCGACTATGACTGGATGAACTGGACCGAGGGGTTCTCCTGCCGCAAAGATATCGCCCTTGCGGCGGGATTATTCCCCACAGGATTCCCGGTGCCCATCTGCGCCGGTGAAGATGGCTTTTTCGGCGAGGGGCTCAAGAAGGCCGGAGCCCGGAAGGTAGTGGACCTCAGCATCGTGGTGGATCACGTGGCTCCTGGTTCCTGGGGCGGCTATTGGTACAGCCGCAAGGAGCGGGGGGCGGGGGCGCCTCAGGTTCATCGTTACCTCGATAAATGGCCGTTTTCCAAGATCGTGATCTGGAATCTCTTGAAAACGCTCCGGTCGGCGGTCTACCTGATAACCCTGGCCCCGGCGTTACTGCTTTGTGCCAGGGCCGCCCGGCATTCTCCCAGAGGCATGGCTGACCTTCTGCCTTTTTTGGGTGCTTGGATTATCGAACGGGCCGGGTTCCATCTGGGAGAATGGCGGGCTACGTTGCAGATTATGCAAAAAGAAAAGGCACTCATGCAGAAGAGGTGAGCTGTGAAGTGTCACCTGGAGGCAACCCATCTCTGAAACGGTTTTTTGATCTGACAAGAAATCCAATAAACTATATACTCATCAAAAGTCGGGGGTAGACGGTAAAGATCCGAATTATGGTGCAAATAATGGTGGATTGCGGAAGGTAATTATTAATTAATGCCAACTTATATGAATAATATTCCCCCAAATAATTCTAACGGTAATATCTTTGAACGTAATCCTAAATTAACTATCGTCTTATTTATTATCTCATTCTTTTTAATCTTGGAAATATCCGGACATATGTTTTATTATTTTACCCATGGACGAACATTTATTTTTAATCAAACTTCTTTCTCCAAGTTCACCCCATATGGCCTAACTGAATACAAGGCGAACACAACAGTTCAATTGCCTGGATTTCCTTCATCTCTGCAAACCGATCAGTATGGTTTTGTGGATAATGGATATAAAAAGGAAATAGGCCCTGATGAATATCTAATTTTCCTAGTGGGAGGCTCCACAGTGGAAGGGCGGGGAGCCTCATCGAATGTTTCGACAATTGCGGCATATCTGGAAAAGATTCTGAACCAACAGACTGACAAGATCCATTTCAGAGTCATTAATGCCGCAGTGTGTGGCTATATGAGTTATCAAGAATTATCTTTTATAGACGGAAAAATCCTTCCAAATTTCAAGCCTAAGATGATCATCGCGTTAGATGGAAGGAATGATGCCTATTACGCTTTAAGTCATAAAGAGTGGAAGCCCAACTGGATGCCGTATTATGATCAACTAACAGAGAGTGTAAACAAGAATATCGAACCTGGAGTGGGAATACTTGTAGATTTATTCAAAAGATATTCCGTTATTGCCATCTCATTTGGAAAAATTTTTCAGAAATATTTTTCAGCGAATAATAATGATGTCACCCAACAAACCATTCCCTCAAACGATCGCATCGATGCGGCAGCCAAGGTTTACTTGGTCAATCATCGGGTCACCCATGAAAGATTAAGGCTTTATGGCATCAAATACTATTTATTTCTTCAGCCTACCCTCGCTCCATTTTTAAAGCGCAAAATCTCACCTACTGAGGCAACGTATATAAAGGATTGGGGATCACGATATAAAAATAGCGATATCTATTATCTTGGAATTGAAAAATATTATAAGGCCGTGATAAAAGAGGCTAAAAATATGGATTTTTTCTATGATGTCAGCATGTTATTTATGGATACTCAGGAAAAAGTTTACGTTGATAGTTGTCATTATTCAGATATTGGTAACTATATGATTGCCCAAAGTCTGGCTCATACGTTGTGGCCTAAACTGATTAACCTTCAATAGGGCGTTCACTGCGAATGGTGAATAAGACTTGAAGCAGCAAGGCGCGTTGCAGCTTCTCCGAGGGGGTAGCTTGTATTGCGCATAAACCCAGCCTCAGGGTAACACAATGTTATCACTAACATTTCTGTCCGGCTAGGCCCAGGCCAGGGTTAACTGATTATTAACATTCATATTATCCGGCACCGGGCCTGGCGGATCAAAAAGTTCCTGCAAGGAGCAGGTACGAAACAGGTTGAGCTGTAAGAC
>JALNYP010000093.1 GCA_023229795.1 Syntrophobacterales bacterium | reverse complement strand
TTTAGGGGTCTCTGCCGCTGTGGCCTGGGATTCCGCCAGGACGATCTTTTTCAGGGCTGCGAGAGAATCGCGCAGGGTGTTCAATTCCTGCAAGAGGGCTTCCAGGGCCACCATCAAGGACTCCCGGTAACGACCATGGTCCATCAACTCCCGGGCCTGGTCTATCCTCACGAAGGCTGGCGGGGGATCGAATTTACGGTGCATGGCAAACCTCACGAGAAGTCATTTCACAACCCATCGACGTTCCACTTCCAGACAATTTCCCAGCCGGATCAACGCAGATAATCCCTTCTTTGGAAAGCAAGGTTCATACCATAGCCGCACCGTCAGTTTTACTGTTTATTTAAAGGCAGTTAGCGTCGGACTATGTTTATCTTTCCTAAAATGAGGTAAAGGATAATGAACGTCTTGGCGAGAAAAGTAAACGTCCGGTTCCGGGGCCGGCGTTTCCGGAAAACCTTTCGCAGGGTGCGTTCCACGCACCATCACTCGCGCTTATCCCGCCGCGCCCATCTTTTCCCGGCCTCTGGTCCTGTCATCCCCGGAGCACCGCCTCTACTCCCCCGGTCCCCCGTTTGCAAAGCGCCGGGGAATATGGTAGCTTTTACCTTATAATTAAAGAGGTTTATGAAACCCTAAGGGAAGCTCATGACCGAATCCGATCTCGCCGCCTTCGCCACCGATGAAGAATTGGAGGCCAGCATCCGGCCTCTGGTGAACGACATCCTCGACCGCTTCAACCAGGAGGATGTTTCTCCCTCCCAGGCGGGCATGGTAATCCTGGGCTTGATTTACCGCCTCCTGGAAGTGCTCAAAGAGACCCCCGAGGCCCGCCGCTTTTTTATCCTCGCCTTGATTAACCTGATTAATAATTATCTGGCCGAAGAAATGGAGGCCCCGGGCGAGTGCAAGTGTCCCGCCTCGGATAAGGAGGTCGCCGGTTAATCAAGCGGACCCGGATCTCCTGCCTTTGCTCCTCCTTTGACGCCAGAGCTGGGGGGTGAGGCCAGGGGAATTCCTCAGGAGCTCCGGGCACCCATACCGCATCACCGCCATCATCGGGAGCTTGTCTCGCTATGCTGCGCAAGGCCAATAATATCCTGGAACTCATCGGGCAGACCCCCATCGTCCGCCTGAACCGCCTCAATCCCCACCCCCAGGTCCAGATCTACGTCAAACTGGAATATTTCAATCCTGGGGGTTCCATTAAGGACCGCCCCGCCCTGGCCATGATCGAGGCTGCTGAAGCCGCAGGCGAACTCACCCCGGACAAGACCATCATCGAAGCCACCAGCGGCAACACCGGCATCGGCCTGGCCCTGGTCAGCGCCGTCAAGGGCTACCGCCTGTTGTGTGCCATGTCTGAGTCCGCCAGCCTGGAACGCAAGCGCATCCTCAAGGCCATGGGTGCCGAACTCCTCCTCACTCCGGCCCACCTCGGGACCGACGGCGCCATCGAAGAGGTTTACCGCCTGGCCCGGGAACATCCCGACAAATATTTCCTGGCGGATCAGTTCAATAACCCCGTCAACCCTAAGTCTCACGCCTCCACCTGCCGGGAGATCTGGGAGCAGACCGACGGCAAGGTCACCATGGTGATCGCCACCATGGGCACCACCGGCACCCTCATGGGCCTCTACGAAGGCATGAAAAAGTTCAATCCCGCCATCCGCGTCGTGGGAGTGGAGCCCTTCCTGGGCCATGCCCTCCAGGGATTGAAAAACATGAAGGAGTCGTATAAGCCGGGGATTTTCGATAAGACCAAGGCCGACGAGATCGTCAACATCGAAGACGAAGAGGGCTATGAGACCGCCCGGCGGCTGGCCCGCCAGGAAGGCCTCTTCCTGGGCATGAGCTCCGGCGCCGCGGTGGCCGTGGCCATCCGCAAGGCCCGGGAAATGGAGAGCGGCCTCATCGTGGCCATCGCCCCCGACGGCGGCGAACGCTACCTCTCCACCCCTCTATTTGTCGAAAAGGAGGCCCCCACCCTCCAGTTCTACAACACCCTGGCCCGGGCCAAGGAGGCCTTCGAACCCCGGCGGCCAGGCGAAGCCACTATCTTCGCCGACGGCCCGGCCCTTTACGGCCACCTCTCCCTGGGCGTGGCCCGCCGCCTGCTGGTAGCCGACCTCCTGCACCGCTATCTCAGTTTCCGCGGCCTCAAGATTCGCCAGGTGGTCAGCCTCATCGACCTGGACGACCGCGCCATGGCCGGCGCCGCGGCCGCGGGGCAAAACCTGCTGGACTTCACCGGCCGTTTCCGCCAGGAATTCTTCCAGGATATCCAGTCCCTGCGCATCCAGACCGGCGTCCTCTACCCCCTGGCCTCCGAACACATCGACGCCATGGTGGACCTCACCCGGAAGCTCCTGGAAAAGGGCTACGCCTACGAAAAGCTGCGCTCCGTTTACTTCGACATCTCCCGCTTCAAAGATTACGGCCGCCTCTCCGGCGTGGACCTGAGCAAAATCCGGGTGGGCAAAACCGTGGACCTGGACGAATACGCCAAGGACAACCCCCGGGATTTCACCCTGCTCAAACGCGCCAAGCTGGCGGAACTGAAAAGGGGCCTCTACTACTCCACCCCCTGGGGGCAGGTCCGCCCCAGTTGGCACCTGGAGTGCGCCGCCATGGCCCTGAAACATCCGGGCGAAACCGTGGACTTCCACGTGGGCAGCGTCGAATCCCTCTTTCCCCACGATGAAAACGAAAACGCCGTGTTCACCGCGGCCACCGGCAAACCGTTGGCCCGGGCCTGGCTCCACTGCGAGCAGGTCCTCAAGGGCGGCCGCCCTTTGAAGGAAGCGGGCGCCATCACCATCCGCGACCTTCTGGCCCAGGGTTTTCGGGGCGAAGAGGTGCGCCATTTCCTCCTGGCCACCCATTACCGCAAGCCCTTGGCGGTGAGCGACGCCAACCTCAAGGCCGCGGCCGTGGCCCGGGCCCGCCTGGACCACTTTCTGGAACGCCTCAGCCTGGCCGCGGGCGACTCTCCCGTCACCCCGGCCATCGAAGAGCGCCTCTTCCAGTTGAAAAAAGAGTGCATCGCCGCCCTGGACGACGATCTCAACATCTCCCGGGTCCTTTCGGTCCTCTTTGCCGCGGTGGGGGAATTCAACTCCGACCTCGATCAGGGCCGCTTGGGCCGCGCCGCCGCCGCCGCCATCCTGGCCCGCTTCCAGGAACTGAACGAAGTCCTGGGCGTCATGAACCTGGCCCCGCCCGCCGCAGCCGCGGACGCCGAGATCGAGGCCCTCCTCCAGGCCCGGGAAGCAGCCCGGCAACAACGGGACTGGACCGCTGCCGATCAAATCCGCGCTCAGTTGTCCGCCCGGGGCATCGACATCACCGACACCCCCGCCGGCCCCCGCTGGCGCCGCAAGGATTGATGTCTGTATCTCTGTGACTCAATGGTAAAAAGATATATCAGGTTAGAGGAAAGACCACTTGCAAGACCTAATCTCATCTGTCAACAGAACTCCTATCCGTCTGACTGACGAGCGTTGGGCGCATATAACCGAGGAGCATTGCGAACTGGCCGGTTTCCGGCTGGAGGTCTTGGAGACTGTGGCGAAACCCGATCGGGTCCTGGCCGGTGGAGAAGGTGAGCTTTTGGCGGTACGAGAATTATTTCCTGGAAGACACCTGGTGGCGGTTTATCGAGAGGTGGCGGACGACGGGTTCATCATCACTGCGTTCATAACCAGCAAAATCAAGGCATTGCAGCGGAGGAAGCAGTTATGGCCTTAGAAATGGTGGAACAATATTTAAAGATCCTCCCGGTGGTCAAAGGGGCGCCGCAGAAGTATTTATGGTCCTCCTATGATGCCGAAGCCGACGTACTCTATATCAATTTTAAGAAACCCAGCCATGCCACCGATAGCGAATTGACTGAGAATGACATTATCATCCGTTATGAGGGGGAAGAAATCATCGGTTTGACGGTGTTACACGCCAGTAAACGCAAAGAAATTTATTAAAACCTGGAGAACCACACCCATGCCCCAAGACTACTTCTGGCAATGGCATACCTGGTGGGTCTTCCCCATGTTCGTGCCCGTCTTCTGGATCGTCATCATCATCCTGTGCCTCTACTTCGTTTTCGGCCGCCGCCGGTCCCAACGCCCCTGGGTCCCCGGCCGCGGCTTCGAAGACGACACCGCTCTGGACATCCTCAAGAAGCGCTACGCCAGAGGGGAGATCACCAAAGACGAATTCGAACAGATGAAGCGGGATATTATGAGCTGAGGGCTCCAGACGGCTGGAAAGGAATGGCCTGCAATATGATGGGAGGTGTTTTTTCAATACCGCCCCGGGAATATGGTCGGGACGAGAGGATTTGAACCTCCGACCCCAGCGTCCCGAACGCTGTGCTCTACCAGGCTGAGCCACGTCCCGACTTTTTTAAATGTACCCAAAACCCAACGCCGGGGCAAGTGAAAAACGGGGTCACCGGGACCCGCAAGGTTTCAGCCGGTTGACAATCCCAGGTTTTCCGATTATTTTGATTTGAGAAGATCACCGCCAAGCTGGTGAGATGCCCATGGAAAAAGAACTCAATCAGAAATTTCTGACCAAAATCAAGAAAGTGGCCCAGGGACCGGATGCCGACCTGCTTTACGACATGGTGGACCTGCTCTATGCGCGCCAGGGCGAATATGATGAGGAACCCCTCAGCAACGAAGATTGGGCCGCCATCCGGGAGGGCCGGGAAGCCATTGCTCGGGGAGAGTTTGTCACCTTGGAGGAATTGAAAAAAGACCTCGGCTCATGAGCTATGCCCTCCGGATTGACAAGCAGGCCGCCAGAACTCTTCAAGCCTTAGACCAGCCTACCAGCCGCCGCCTCCTCGCCAGGCTCCAACAACTCTCTGAAAACCCATTAGATCATCGTCTCTCCAGCGCCTTGGAGATGGACCCATCGGTGCGTAAATCCCGGGTGGGGAACTGGCGGATATTCTTTGAAGTGCACGACTCTGACCACGCCATCGCCGTCGTGGCCATCAAACCTCGCAGCCGGGCCTATCGGAAGCTATGACTGACTGTGAGCTCAATGGCCTCAACCCCCAATTTAACCTGAGGAATACCCCATAATGATGCTGCGGAAATTGCGAATTTTCTGGCTTATCGGGTTGGCCCTGGTCCTCATCTCCGGCTGCAAATCCGAAACCGAGGAACCCAACTACTTCGGCCCCGACACCGGCCCGGCCTACGGCGATCTCTTCATTGACGCCACCATCGGCGACGCCAGCACCTTGCTGCCGCCCCTGGCCTCCGACGCCTCCTCCGCCAACATCATCTCCCTGATCTATAACGGTCTGGTCAAATACGACGGCGACCTCAACCTGGTTGGCGACCTCGCCCAAAGCTGGGACATCTCCCCCGACGGCCTCACCATCACCTTTCATCTGCGGAAAGGCGTCAAGTGGCACGACGGCGCCCCCGTCACCGCCCAGGACATCCTGTTCACCTACCAGGTGATGGTGGACCCCAAGACCCCCACCGCCTATTCCGGGGATTATCTCCAGGTAAAAAAGGCCGAGGCCCCGGACGACTACACCTTCCGGGTCACCTATGCCCAGCCCTTTGCCCCGGCCCTGGGCTCCTGGGGCCTCTCCATCCTGCCCAAGCACCTCTTGGCCGGCCAGGATATCACCAAGTCGCCCCTGGGGCGCCACCCCGTCGGCACCGGCCCCTATATCTTCAAGGAATGGCGGGCCGGGGAAAAGATCGCCCTGGCCTACAACCCCGACTATTTCGACGGTCGCCCCTATCTCAACGGCTATATCTGCGTGGTCAAGCCCGACCTGGCCACCATGTTTCTCGAACTCAAGGCCGGCAACATCGACCGCATGGGCCTCACCCCCTTGCAGTACACCCGGCAGACCGCCTACCCCAAGTTCGACCGTATGTACGAAAAATACCGCTACATGCCCTTCTCCTACATCTATCTAGGGTACAACCTAAACGATAGCCGCTTCGCCGACCGCCGGGTACGCCAGGCCCTGACCTATGCCATTAACAAAAAGGAAATCATCGACGGCGTGCTCCTGGGTCTGGGGCAGGAAGCCTACGGCCCCTATAAACCCGGGACCTGGTACTACAATCCCGACGTGCCCAAGTTCTCCTACGACCCGGCCAAGGCCAAGGCCCTGCTAGCCGCAGCCGGCTGGCGGCCCAACGCCGACGGCATTCTCACCAAAGACGGCCGTCCCTTCGAATTCACCATCCTCACCAATCAGGGGAACGATATCCGGGTGCGCACCGCCGAAATCATCCAGCGCCGCCTGAGCCAGGTCGGCATCATCGTGCATATCCGCACCGTGGAGTGGGCCTCCTTTCTCAAACAATTCATCGAAAAGGGGCGCTTCGAAGCGGTGCTCCTGGGCTGGAACACCGGCCTGGACCCGGACCAATACGACATCTGGAGTTCCACCAAGACCAAGCCCGGCGAACTCAACTTCGTCGGCTACAAAAACCCGGAAGTGGACGCCCTCTTAGCCGAAGGCCGCCACACCTTTGACCGGGAGAAGCGCCGCCAGGCCTATTTCAAGTTCCAGGAGATCCTGGCCGAGGACCAGCCCTACACCTTCCTCTTCGTCCCCGACGCCCTTCCCGCCATCTCCCGGCGCTTCCACGGCATCAAACCCGCCCCCGCCGGCATCAACTACAACTTCGAGAAGTGGTACGTCCCCAAAGGCGAGCAGAAGTACACCATGAGCCCGTATTGATCTAAGCGCGATAACATGGTAATATATTTATAAATTTACAGGGGAGACCGCGGGGCGGCCTCATCGGCTTGTCCTGCTTGGAGCATCATTGTCATGCTTTTGAAAAGAATTTCCCTGCTGGTCTTGGGGGCCTTTTTATTGCTGCTGGCCCTTCAGCTCGCCGTGACCGGCAGTGATGCCCCGGCCGCCCCTGATCGTGGAGCCCTCAAGATAGGAGGAACTGGGGGGGCTAACGGCGCCATAGCCCTGGTGGCGGACGCCTTTAAAAAGAAACACCCCGAGTTCAGATTTGTATTCTCTCCAAGTCTCGGCAGTACCGGTGGCATCAAGGCGGTCATCTCCGGAGCCATGGACCTCGGGTTGAGCTCCCGCCCCCTCACCGAGGCGGAACTCCGCCAGGGCGCAGTCGCGGTAGAATATGGCCGCACCCCGATAATGTTGGTAACTTCGCATCCAGGGGCGGGCCTCAACCTCACTCTGAAGCAGATTGCTGCGCTGTATGCTGGAGAATTATCCAACTATCCCGACGGCACCCAGATCCGCTTGATCTTACGGCCCTGGGTCGAATCAGATACCAGCTTTTTACTGAACCTGTCCCCCGAGATCGCCGAGGCCGTCGCCAAGGCCCACGCCCGCCCCGGACTAATAGTGGCGGTTACTGACCAGGATAACGCCGAGAAACTGGAGAAGATCAAAGGGGCGATCGGCTGGCTGACCTTGGCTCAGCTCATCCCCGAAAAACGTCAGGTTACCCCTGTATCCATCGGCGGGATCATGCCCGGTTTAGCAACTCTGGCTTCCGGCGCTTACCCCTACTATAAACCTTTCTCTGTGGTCACTTTGGCACCCCCCGCCCCTCAGGTCAAAGCCTTTATCGACTTCCTCACCTCCAGGCAAGGTCAGGAAATCCTTTCTAAAAGCGGGCTCTTGGTCAACGAGAAGCGCCCATGAGGCTCCCGCATTCCATCAAGGCCACTACCTTGGCCATGGTTATCGCCATCCTGGCAGCCATCACCTTGCCATTGGGCTTTTTTTTCCTGGGGTTTCAAAAGCTTTCTATCATCTTAAACATCGAAACCGAGACCAATGCTTTTCTGGCGTCCCGAATAATCAACGCCAACCCCGATTATTGGATCTATGAATATGCCAGACTGCAAGAGTTTCTCTCGCACCCCTTAATAAAGACCACCAGTGAGATTCGCCGGATTGTTGACCCCAGCGGCCGCACTGTTGCCCAGAACCAGGAACTGGTCAGCTTTCCTTTCATGACTCGGTCTCATAACCTTTATGACTCTGGAAAGGTTGTGGCTCGAATGGAAATTGTCCGTTCTTTGCGGCCTCTGATCGAGGAGACCATCCTCGTGGCGATCTTTGGAGGCCTGTTGATTGCCGCAATCTATTTCCCGCTAAAAAAATTTGGCTTGGACGCGCATGAGGCCGCCGAGAAAGCCTTGCGAGAGAGCGAGGCCAGGTTCCGCAGCTTATTTGAACACATGACCGAAGGTGTGGCCCTGCATGAGTTGATCTTCGATGACCAGGGCAAGGAGGTGGATTACCGGATCGTTTCCGTCAATCCTACCTTTGAAAAACAAACCGGCATAAGTCCCGACCGGATTCTCGGACAATTGGCCACCCAAGCTTATGAAACCGACACACCCCCCTATCTGGAAACCTACGCTCAGGTGGCGCAGTCCGGCCAACCTTGCACCTTCGAAGCCTTTTTCCCGCCGATACAGCGGTACTTTCATATTTCCGTCTCTTCTTCCAGGCCCGATCAGTTCTTTACCGTTTTTGAAGACATCACCGCCCGCAAACGGCTGGAAGAGGCCCTGCGGGATAATGAACAGTTTCTGACCGACGTTTTTAACAGTATCCAGGACGGCTTGAGCGTCCTGGACCCGAACCTTAATATTATCCGAGTGAATCCGGCCATGGAGAAATTCGGTTATACCCAGCCGGTGCTGGGAAGAAAATGCTATGAGGTTTATCATCGCCGCAATGCCCCCTGCGACGTCTGCCCGGTCCAGCAAACTCTCCTCACCGGCCAAGCCAGTAGAGACACTGTTACCGAATATTTACCTGACGGTTCCGCCCGGTCTATGGAAATTTACGCCTTTCCCCTGAAAGACCGCACCTCGGGCCAGGTACGAGCCGTTATCGAATATGTGCGTGAAGTCACCGAGCGCCTAAGAGCCGAAGAAGAGCGCTTAAAATATAGCAAAATAGAGTCGCTATCTACTCTGGCCGGGGGTATCGCCCACGACTTCAACAATATTCTAACTGCCATCCTGGGGAATATCGGCCTGGCCATGCTGAACGGGCAGATAAAACCCGGGAGCCGGGAAAGGCTGGCCCAGGCCGAACAGGCGTGCCTGCGGGCTCAGACCTTGTCCCAGCAGCTGCTCACTTTTTCCAAGGGTGGGGCGCCCATAAAAAAGATTACTTCCATCCCTAAGTTGCTCAAGGAGTCAGCCGGCCTGACCCTGTCCGGTTCCCAGGCCCGGTGTGAATTTTTAATCCCCGAGGCTCTCTGGCCGGTGGAAGCCGATGAGGGGCAGATCAGCCAGGTTTTTAATAACCTGCTGATCAATGCCGATCAGGCTATGCCGGAGGGGGGAATTATCCAGATCGGGGCGGAAAATATTTTCGTCGGAGAACAACCGGGGTTACCGCTAACCAGTGGTGATTATGTGAAAATAACCTTCACCGATAAGGGCGTCGGCATCTCCGCACAATATCTGGATAAAATATTCGACCCTTATTTTAGTACGAAACAGAAGGGAAGCGGGCTCGGCTTGGCGACGGCCTATTCAATTATTAAAAATCATGCCGGATTCATCAAAGTAGAATCCCAAACAGGAGTCGGCACTACCTTTACGGTCTATCTCCCGGCTCTAGAGTCCGGAGCTGTTCCCGAGGAACAGGAAGCCGAACCTGCTGGGGGCCAGGGGTTGATTTTAGTAATGGATGATGAAGAAATGATCAGAGTAGTTTTGCGCGGGATGCTGGACCACGTGGGTTACGAGGTGGACTTTGCCTCCGATGGGACTGAGGCCGTCGAAAAATTTGCCCAGGCCAGGGAAGCCGGGCGGCCTTTTGCTGCGGTTATCCTCGATCTAACCATCCCAGGCGGTATGGGCGGCAAAGAAACCTTACGCCAGCTCCTCAAGATTGACCCTCAAGTAAAAGGCATAGTCTCCAGCGGCTATTCGGATGATCCGATCATGGCTGATTTTCAGAAATATGGGTTTTGTGATGTTATTACTAAACCCTATAGGATCATGGAGCTGAGTAAAGTATTGAAACGAGCGGTTGGCTAGCGATTCTCTTCAAACTTCCACCGATAAGCAGATGAAACGCAAGGGCATTTAACCGAAGGCTAGACGCTGATCCGCCATCTTCTCTGATTCCACCTAAAAACTTTCATGATTTAACCATGCGATAATTTATCCGGTTCCATCAGGATTCCTTTCATCAGGAACATCAGATATCTCTACCCTGGCCGCGAGCCCAAGGGGTTAAAAGACGCAATGCCACCGGTGATGGATAACTGCTCCGGCCATTTCATCCAGATCGGCTTGTGCCAGGCCGGTCTTCTGAGACCAACCGGGGTAGATACGTTCCATGACCTCAACTTTGAAATAAGCCCTTACCTGATCGGGTCCTGCAAAATATTCACCCCGGTCAAAGCCGGTCAGGTCGGAAATAGAGGTCAGAGTTCCGGCGACACAACACATGGGCACATCCCCTTCACCCCAAAGCGGTAAGCAAATTTTTTCGCCATCGTAAGCATGCTTGATTCTCAAGATTTCTTCATTATGTAGGGCGGGAAAGCGCAGCGCATCCCGCCTTCAGATTCGCTTCAAGTCCTCAGCCCCAACTCCTGCACCAGCCGGTCGGCAAAGGCCAGGATAAAGTCCCGCTGCTGCCGGGTGGCGTAGCCGATGCAAGTGCAGCGCATGGACTGCTCGGTGCGGATGAGGAACTCGAAGCGCACGAAGTTGTCCCCCGCCTCCACCGCAAAACGAAAAGGGCGGCATTGTTGGTGGGCAAACTGCTCCGGGCTCAGCAGGTCCTCCGGCAGATCCACCCACCAGATATCTTCCAGGCGGGCGGCGATGGCGTGTTCGTGGAGATACTCCCGCACCCGGGGCATATCGTTCCGCACAATTTCATCCAGCATATATTGTCTCATGATACCTACCTCATCCGGTCTCTGGCCGCGGCCATACCGGTCCCGCGGCTAGAGAAAGGCGGGCCCGCGCCCGCCTTTCCAGGTTACC
>JALNYP010000092.1:5940-11143 GCA_023229795.1 Syntrophobacterales bacterium | reverse complement strand
CAAGACGTGAAGAGCAATACCATCAGAAAAAATCGCCCCAGTCAGCAAGGCGAATTGGTTAAAAATGTCCGGAGCTATCTACGTAAACGCCAAATGCAAGCTCATATCGTGGCGAAATATTTTCATGGAAAACATGTGCGGTACGCCGTCGCATAAAATGAGAACCATTAATTGGCCTGAGTAATATAAGCTGTATGAGCGGCTCTCCGCCGAGTTGGCGCCACAGCCCCAAAAGGCTCCGCAGATCAAAATCATCGATGCCACTACCATTGACCTGTGCGCGGCGGTGTTTCCCTGGGCCATGTTTCGGACCCGCAAGGGGGCCATTAAGTTGCATACCGTCCTCACCGGCTTGCTGCCCCAGTGTGTCCTGGTCACGGACGGCAAGACCCATGACCTCCAGGCCGTCCAAGGCCTACGCTTCCAGCCGGGTGATCTGTTGATCTTCGACAGGGCCTACCTGGATTATGCCTGGCTTTACCAATTGCACCAAGACACCGTCTGGTTTGTGACCCGGCTAAAAAGCAACTCTTGCTATAAGGTTATCCAGGAGCAGCCGGCTTCCGGGCCAGTCCTGGCCGATCAGGTCATCCGCTTGAGTTCCCCCAAGGGCCAGGCCTGCTACCCTGAGCCACTGCGCCGGGTGCATTACCGGGACCCGGAGACCAGCAAGGAATATGTCTTTTTAACCAACCGCCTGGACCTGTCTGCCCTGGAGGTAGCCGAGCTCTACCGCCGCCGCTGGCAGGTAGAACTCTTTTTCAAGTGGATCAAGCAAAACCTGAAAATTAAGGCCTTTTACGGGACCTCCAAGAATGCGGTGCTGATCCAAATCTGGACGGCCTTGATCGCTTACCTGCTGCTGGTGTGGGTCAAGTTCAAGACCAAGGCGGGCTGGGGACTTCTGGAACTCACTCGCCTGGCCCAAACCATGCTCCTGGAACGTATGGATTTGTGGGCCTTACTTGGTCTTCGTCCACCAGACAACCGACAACCCTTGCTATTCAATTAGCGTGCCGGACAACTGTGAAATTGCTTGACCATATACTTCGTGGTTGTCTTTCCTATTAACTACGGTGTGGAGTAAAAGGCGATGCTTAAAGACTTGAGAAAATTATTCCTTTATCTTTGTGCTTTATTTGTGGTTGTGGGCTTACTCTTCTATGTCTGGAGTATGATTAAATTCCCCTAATAAAACAAAATGGACACATAAAGAAAATTTAAGGGACTATTTTCGTCCCTTTTTTATTTACGAAGACATAAACTTTATTATTAAAACACTTCTTGCTTCCTTGTACATTGTTTTTGACCTAAAACATGGCAAAGCACGACAAGACCAAGTAAGGCAAGACGGCAAGGTGCCTACCTTGCTGGGGCAGGAAATGGCCGATTCAGGGAAACCGGGTCGGCCATTTTCTTTCAGGGATCAATTCTGCGTTTGACTGCGCACCACGTCGGGGATGCTTACCTCGACATAGTGTTCCTGATGGTCGTCAACCAGGGGAATTGTGTTATCGGGTTGGTCGACGCCATCAACGGTCACACTCGTCTCGTAATTCTCGGCCGGAGGGCGCTGGACGGCGATGTGGTAGACCGTCTCCCGATACCGGTAGTGCATGGTGAAGCCCGGCCAATCCGCCGGGAGGCAGGGCGTGAACCGCAGCCTGTCCACCTCCAGCCTCAGTCCCAGGAGTGATTCTACAATCAACCGGTACATCCAGCCGGCCGACCCCGTGTACCACGTCCAGCCACCGCGGCCAGTATGAGGCGAGAGCGCATAGACGTCGGCCGCCACGACGTAGGGTTCTACTTTGTAGATGGCAATCCCCTCGGGAGATCTGGTATGGTTCACCGGGTTGATCAATGCCAGGAGGTCCCAGGCGCGCACCCTGTCGCCCAAGGCCGCGAAGGCCATCGCCGCCCAGATCGCCGCGTGCGTGTATTGCCCGCCGTTCTCTCTCACCCCGGGGACGTACCCTTTGATATAGCCGGGATTCAGATCCGACTTGTCAAACGGCGGATCCAGGAGTTGGATGAGCGCCTGCTCCCGGCGAACCAGGCGTTGATCCACGGCTTCCATGGCCAGGCGAGCCCGCCCCGCATCTCCCGCACCGGATAGAACGGACCAGCTCTGCGAAATCGAATCGATCCGGCATTCGGGGTTGTGCGCTGACCCCAGCGGTGAACCGTCGTCGAAGTAGGCGCGGCGATACCACTCGCCGTCCCAGCCATGCGCCTCGATATTGCGGCGCAGCCTGTCTGCCTCATCGGCGCAACGCTCGGCGAAGGACACATCTCCCTGCATCCGGGCCACCTCGGCGAACCGTGTGAGCACTTCATAAAGGAAAAAGCCCAACCAGACGCTTTCCCCTTTGCCGTGTGCGCCCACCAGGTTCATGCCGTCATTCCAGTCGCCGGAGCCCATGAGCGGCAAGCCGTGCACACCAAATCTGAGGCCCCTCAGGATGGCTCGAACACAGTGGTCATACAAACTGGCCACATCTGGAGACTGGTTGGGCAGATCGTAATACGAGTCCTCCTCCTCGTTTACCGGGCGGCCTTGAATGAAATGGAAAGACTCATCCAACACGCCGGTGTCTCCGGTGTTCAGGACGTAACGGCACGTCGCCAACGGCAGCCAGAGGTAATCATCGGAGCAATGGGTACGGACCCCACGGCCCCAGGGGGGGTGCCACCAATGCTGGACATCTCCTTCCGGGAACTGGCGGGAGGCGCACAGGAGCAGGTGGTCGCGCACCAGGTGCGGCTCGGCGTAGATCAGCGCCATCACGTCCTGCAATTGATCGCGGAAACCGAAGGCGCCCCCCGACTGGTAGTAACCGCTGCGCGCCCAAACGCGGCACGCCAGAGTCTGGTATAACAGCCAGCCGTTCGTGAGCACGTTGAGGGACTGGTCGGGGGTTTCCACTTGCACGGCGCCGAGAGTATGATTCCAGTAATGCCACACCACATCGAGGGCGCCGCGCGCCTCTGTTGAGCTTTGAAAGCGCTGCACGAGGTCCCTGGCGTCATCGACGTCTCGCCCGACGCCGAGCATGAAAACGAGCTCACGCTCTTGCCCGTTGGCCAACTCGAAAGGAACCTGCAGCGCGGCACAGGGGTCCAAACCTGCTCCTACCTTTCCAGACAGCCGCAACCGGGACATCGCGGCAGGACTGCGTGGCGTGCCGTTACGTCCCAGGAATTCAGTCCGGTCGCCGCTCAAGGTCCGGGTCATAGCGTCCACCTTGAAGAAGGCAACCCGATCGGTAAACTCCGTGTTATAGGAGTTGTGCGCCAAGAGCGCGCCGCTATTCGGGTCAACTTCGGTGACCACGTGCATGTTGGTTTTCGACCGCTGCTCTCCCAGAACCCATTCTACATAGCCCGTAGCGGAGAGCCGGCGGGACCGGCCTGACACGTTCCGCACTTTGAGCACCGTGAACTTGATCGGTGCATCCAAGGCCACGTAAACCCACACCTCTGTGCTCACGCCGTCCTCGGTATGCTCGAACACGCTGTAGCCGAAGCCGTGGCGGCTGGCGTAAGGCGTCGCACCACGACTGGGCAGCGGCATGGGGGACCAGAAGTGGCCGGTCTCTTCGTCACGCAGGTAAAAGGCTTCGCCGCTCGCATCGCTCACGGGATCGTTCCCCCAGGGAGTGAGGCGGAACTCGTGGGCATTCTCGCTCCAGGTATAGGCCAGGCCGCTTTCCGAGATGACGGTTCCGAAGTGCGGGTTGGCCAGCACATTTACCCATGGCGCCGGGGTCACCTGCTGGTCCGCGGTGGTAATGACATATTCGCGTCCGTCAGGGGTGAATCCGCCCAGGCCGTTGAAAAACATCAGATCGCCGCGGGAAAACTCGACTTTCCCCGCAGGATCGGCGCGGTGGGTTCGGGTCGGCGTCAGCGGCGATACGGTCACTTCCACCTGGCCCCGGCGGTCGAGCTGGTCCTCCAGCGCCCCCCGGCTATCGGTGATGATGGCGCGAGCCACCGTTTGGAACAGAATGCGGTCTTCTTCCGATATCTGGTCCGCAGGTCTTACGAAAATGCCGCCTGGCCGGTCTATCTCGCTGGCTTCGACCCCTGCGGCAATGAGTCCCATGATCTGGTCGTGGAGCAGTTGCCGGTAACCGGCGTGATCTTCATTCCAGATCATCAGGTCCACCGCCAATCCTTTTAAACGCCAGTAGGCATGGGCCTGTATGAGTTGGCGCACCAAATCGATATTGGCCGGATCTTCAATCTGCAGCAGCACGATGGGCAAATCGCCGGATATAGCGTAGCCCCAAAGACCGGATTGCCCGCGGCGGTTCTTGATGAGGACGCTCGGGTCGGCTCTGAGCGATGCATTGGCGTAAATTACCGAACTCGCCAGGCGACAGTAGAGCTGGGCGTCGGCCTCTGAGGCATTGATCTGCCGCAGGGCCACCTGGTTATGCGTCCAGGCCAGATCAAAGACGCGATCCGCCAGACGACGATCATGGTATTTTTCTACCAGGCCCAAGCAGGCCTCGCGGGTTTCGCCGACGCCGGAGACCACATTGACCGTTACCGATTCTCCCGGATCGATCGCTAGCCGATATCGGATGGCGACAATCGGGTCCAGTACTGAGCCCTCGCTGCCCGAGAGCGCCGCTGGACCGCACATCGCCTGGGGATCGGCGACGGTCCGGCCGCGGCCGATGAACTGCATGCGGTCAGTCTCGTAGGAAATCTCGCCAATCTCCCCCCCATGCACCGCCATCAGGTGAACCATCCAGAGCGCCTGCTCGTCAAGGGAGCGGGGCCGGCGGGTGCAGAGGATCGCCTGCCGGTCGCGGAGAATCTCGGACTGCACAAAGAGATTGCTGAACGCCGGATGCAGGGCCTCCGCGGCAGGCGGCGCCAGGACCACTTCCGCGTAACTCGTTACCTCGATCTCTCTCGTGGTCCGAGCGCGATTGGTAATGGTGAGGCGGTGCAACTCGATATCGTCCTCGGACGACACCACGATCTCCGTATATGCGTCAAAGTCCTGTTGGCGGCAGCGAAACTCGGCTCGCCCTTCCGAGAAAATCGCCTCAAAATTCCCGGATCGCTTGAGGGTTGGCTGATATGCGGTGGACCAGAATTCCCCGCTCGTCACGTCGCGGAGGTAACAGAACGTGCCCCAGTTGTCGCAGGTAGTGTCTTCGCGCCAGCGGGTGACGGCTAT
>JALNYP010000092.1:0-5930 GCA_023229795.1 Syntrophobacterales bacterium | reverse complement strand
CCAACGACTGTAACCGCCGCCGGCGTTGGTGAGCATCACATGATATCTGCCATTCGACAGCAACTGCACTTCCGGTATCGGCGTATCGGGGCTATTGAAAACTCGCACCGGTGTCTCCGGAACACTGGAGGTCGGTTGTGAACCGGTGATTTCGTCGGTGTGTACATAGAACGTCGTGGCTTTGGGGATGCGCTCCTGGAGCAACAACATGGTCGCCTGGAACAAAGGGTCCGACTCGAAGCGCTTCTGCATCGGCCGGTCCAGGAGCAGATAGGCCAGGGAAAGGAAGCTCATGCCCTGGTGATGGGCCATGAAGGACCGAACCACGGCGCTCGATTGGCCGCGGGGCAGTCGCGAAGGCGTGTAGTCGATCGCTTCATAGAAGCCAAATTTTCCCTCAAACCCCGCCGCGGTCAGTTGCTCGAGATTCAAACAGGCTTCCTCAGGCGCCACCATCAGCGCCAGCGCTGAGGCATACGGGGCAATGACCAGGTCCTCGGACAGTCCGCGCTTGAGTCCCAAGCCGGGCACGCCAAAGGCGCGGTACTGGTAGTTGAGATGAATGTCGATGGCATTGTAACCGGATTCCGAAATGCCCCACGGCACGCCGCGCTTCTTGCCATACGCGATCTGCCTCTCCACCGCCACCTTACAGGTCTGGTCGAGCAACGTGTTTTCGTAGGTCGGCATGACCAGAAGCGGCATGAGGTATTCGAACATGGACCCGCTCCACGACAGAAGAAGCGATTCTCCCCCGACGCTCGTGAGGAGACGTCCCAGGGCAAACCAGCTCTCCTGCGGCAACTCTCCTTGAGCAATCGCCACGAACGTGGGCAATCTCGCTTCCGAAGCCAGCAGATCGTAGTAACTCGAGTCCAGCCGACGCTCGCTCACATTGTAGCCGATAGCCATTAAGTGACGCGTCTGGTCGAACAGAAAATCATACTCCATCCGGGCGAGTTCACTGGATTGCCGAGCCAGCCCTTCGATAGCCGCAATTCTGTCTGCGGCGCGCTGGCTGGCCTTCGTGATGAGCCGTCGCAGCTTATCAAAGCGGGCGCACTCCTCGGGCGTTACCGCCAAAGCGAGCTGAGGCGCGATGGCTGCCAGCAGATCCACTTCAAGCTTGGCCAATTGGCGCAGCGTCGGATTCTCGCCGATACCGTGGAACTCGCTAAGAATACCGAACGAAGCCGGCAGTAAGGTCCACGGAGCGAGAAAAGTCAATTCATCGAGGGCATCCCGGCACTGCCGGAACAGGCTCTGCGCCCACCAGCGCAATTGGCTCTCGGGATCGGCGTCGAGGCTGCGGACCAAATTCTCGGCGGACGTCGCCAGCCGGTCGAGGCACAGCCGCGCCGCTGCCAGCGTGGTTGGCCGGGAATCGGCTGCGGACGCCAAATCCTTTTGAAGTTTCGCCAGCGGGGCCGGAGTGGCTCCTCCCGCCGTGTCCACGATAATCCATAGCGTGTCACTCAGTCCATCAAACCAGCGCGCGTCCAGAATTTGGTGATCGGGAAGTGCGAGCAGACCGGCCCGCAAGGTCAGCAGATGGCCCGCCAGGTTGCCACTGTCAACGGTCGAAATGTATTTGGGCAATAGTGGCTGCAGAGATTGCGTGTCGTACCAGTTGTAGAAGTGGCTTCGGTGTCGCTCCAACGCTGCCATCGTGTGGAGGGTATTCGCCGTGCGTTCCACAAGTCGTCCGGCTGAGATGTAGCCGAAGTCGTAGGCGGCTAAATTCGCCAAGAGCGCCAGTCCCATGTTGGTTGGCGAGGTGCGATGAGCGACCCTGGCCACGGGATGCTCCTGATAGTTATCCGGCGGTAGCCAATGATCTTCCGGGCCGACGAAGGTCTCGAAGAACGCCCAGGTCTTTCGGGAAATCTTCTGGAGGAAGCGGGTCTGGTCGGCCGCCAATCTGGCGGCGCGGCGAGTGAGCGGTCGACTGATCCACCAGGCGATCACCGGGGAGGCCAACCAGAGGCCCAGTATGGGCCCAGCCACCCATAACCCGGCTAGCTTCGAAAACGCCAGGTAGATCGCCGCGGCTAAAGCAATAACGGGGGCAATCCACATCGCCTGAAAGGAGGCGACGAGGTCCGAGCGGTTCGGGCGCTCCCGATCACCCGACGGATTCCATTCGAGAAGCCGCTTGTGGGTAATCAGTATCCGGACGCCTGTGCGGATAATCGCATCCAGACTGAAAAATGCCTCATAGGGGAGACACACGAGCGTAAAGGCAGCCTGAGCGAAGTGTCGGCCAGCCGAGCGCCTTAGGGCAGTGAGGTGCTGGCCCAGAAGCACATCGCCCGGCTTCTGGACCATTTCCAGCAGAGAGGCAAATAAAGAAGGGATAAAGATGATGCCGATCACCGACAAGGTCCAAAACCAGGCTGCTGACAAGACCGTCCAGCCCAGGAGCAACAGGAGCGTCAACGCCGCGGACACGAGACTACGGCGCAAGTTGTCGAAGATCTTCCAGCGGGATAGCCCTGAGAGCGGATTCTTCTGAAGGTGTGGGCCAGGGCCGGGAACCCCTGGCAGCAGCCACCGGGCAATATGCCAATCCCCGCGAATCCAACGGTGTCGGCGGCTCACGTCGGCGCTATAACGAGAGGGGTATTCCTCGTATAACTGGACATCACTCAACAGCCCGGCCCGGGCGTAGCATCCTTCCAGAAGATCATGGCTGAGAATCCGGTTTTCGGGGAAGCGGCCGTTGAGCGCCTGCTCAAACGCATTGACCTCATAGATGCCCTTGCCGATGAACGAGCCTTCCTGGAACAGGTCCTGGTAAACATCGGAGACGGCGTGCGTATACGGATCGATGCCCGGATCACTCCCCCAGAGTCGCGCATACCGCGACCGGTTCGTGCCGGGCAGACTCACGGCCACGCGGGGCTGCTGGATGCCGTACCCCTCACAGACAAGCTGCTGGTCCTCATCGAACTGCGGCCGGTTCAAGGGGTGCGCCATGGCTCCCACCAGCTGCCACGCCGAGTCGCGGGGCAGTTGCGTATCGGTGTCCAGGGTGATCACGTATTGCACGCCCGCTAAGACTTCAACCGCACCAACGACGAGGGAGAAGCAATCCTTGGAGCCGCCGCGCAAAAAGGAATTCAGAGCCGAGAGCTTGCCGCGCTTGCGCTCGTAACCCATCCAAATCTGCTCAAGGGGATTCCAGCGACGCGGGCGATGAAAGAGGAAGAAAATATCGCCTTGACTGCTCCGGTATTTTTCATTCAACTCTTCGATGCCCTGCCGGGCCAGATTCACCAGCGGCTCGTCCTCCGGCAGCGTCTCTGCGGGCGCATCCCGGAAATCAGTGAGCAGGCCGAAGTGCAGGTTCTCGCCCCGATTTGCCAGGAACCGGACTTCCAGAGCTTCGATCAGAGCCGCAATGTTCTGAGGGCTCGTGAGCATGGTCGGGACCACCACAAGGGTGCTGGATTCCGGCGGAATTCCTGCGGAGAAGTCCAGGCGCGGCAGCGGCTGCGGCCTCACCAGCAAAGTCGCCAGCCAGTTTACCAAAGCTATCGCCAGATGGCTGGCGCCCAAGAGCGAGAGGACCCCGATCAGCCCGATTAGCCAACCGGATAGCCCATCGGCCTGCGCCTTCGCCAGGAAGCTGCCGGTAATGATGGCCGTAACCAGCATGATCGTGCCGACATACAGCAGCAAGGGAAACCGGCGGCTCACTCTGCGCAGCGCCGCCAAAGGGGAGCGGCGCAGTTCTAAGGTCCGTTCGAGTTGCGCCAATCCCTGAGCGATCAGGTAAAAGCCGACATGGGCCGTGCGGTTGCCGGCGCCTTTCCTGGCCGCGCCCTCAAAGGCCAGTTGGATCGCCTCATGCGCCACCTGGCTTTCGGAGTGCCGGCTGCTCTTGGTGATCTCCTCGACGACATGGCGGTAGCGGTCACGGGTGGCAAAATCCATCTTGCTGTAGACGTCACTGGGATCCTGACGCAGGGTCTGCTCGACCACGCTCAGCGTCTCGACGAAAACGCGCCAATCCATCGCTCCCAGGAACCGGAGGCTGCCGATGCTGTTGCTCATGGAGACCTGATCGGCGGCCTGTTGTTGATTCTCCGACTGCACCAATCCCTTGCTCGTCCACCCGGATTCGGCCAACCGCTGCTCGATCCAGGTGAGCGGCAAGGCCAGGTCGGGCCCCTGCCCCTGTAACCGGCGCGTCAGTTCCGCCACAAATGAGCTCACCATTGGCGGATTCGACCGCGCCATATCGGCGATTACCAGAATCAAGCTTTTCGGGTCTTGCTCGGCGATCTCCGTCATCTGGTCCGCCCAATAGTCGGCGAGGTTTCGGTCGATCCTGTCGGTGGCGATCCGGGCCGCCACGCGTCGCAGATTTTCGATCAGGGCGATGCGGAGCATGATGGGAATGGCCCACAATTCACCCAACTTCAGGGCTGTAACGGTCTGGTAGGCGGCAATGAAACTGCTGAGAGCTTCCGGATCCACCCGGCCATCGCCGTGGGAGATCGTTTCCAGGGCCAGGTCATACACCCGCGGGAGCCCTGCCGATGGGCCGTTTAGCAGGCGCGGCAGTTCCAGGCTGTAACCCTTGGGCAAATGCCGCTTGGCGGTGCGAATCTGCTCTTCGATCAGATAAAAGTTGTCGAGCAGCCATTCCCCGGCCGGGGTAATCCGGCGGTTGGCCTTGACCGCCTCAGTCAGCAGGTTGCGGACTCCAATGAGGACGGCTTTATTCTCGGCCAGCCGCTTCAACAGCCGCCCCTGAGGGCGTCCCGGGCTCAACTGGTGCGAGCTCGCCAGAGTCTTGCCATGCTGCTCCATCTGACCGGCGCTGAACAACTCCGACCGCAGTGGAGGCTCGTCAACGGCATACCTTCCCCCTAAGCCGCCTCCCGGAAGGAAAGACCTCAGGCGAAGTAAGAGCTCGTGAATGGTTTTGCTGCTTACCGCCATTCTTGAGGTCTCCTCTTTATTTGGGCTACTCGGGCGACTAAACCGAAATCTGACGAAAGACTCTTGATTTGTGTTGAAAGGCGGCTAATAGGAATCCCCAAGACTAGGCCATTAGGAATACTTCTTTGGTTGATCGGTAGGGTCGCTTAAAAGGGCTGACGATCTGTGAGGGCGTGGGGGTAAGATTCCCCCCTGCTACTCGGTTACAGAGGTTGGCTCAACTACTTGCACCTACCACTACCCGGTTGAGATCCCGGGCGGCATCCACTACTGGGGTCTAAGTGGCTGGGCCAACAGCTTCACCAGGTTAAACGCCTCCAAAGCCAAAGCCATCATAGCCAGACCGTACGGAGATGTTTCGTCCACCTTCAACCTCTGACACGCGTGTTTCGCCAGGGGGGCCCCATCCTGAGGGAAGTTTGGGCCTGGCTCCAGGAGGAGGAGCACCTGGGCCAGGTTGAGAGCCTCCATAGCCAGGCCTTTCAGGGCTATGCCGTGCCGAGAGATCTCGTCCAACTCTAGTCTCCGGCAGGCCTCGCGCGCCAGCTGCCTCGCCATAGGGCCGCTCCAATCCGGGTAGCGTTCGAAGGCCCCGGAGTTCATCACCGTGGTCACTAATTGGTCGGAATAACCCTTGATCGTAGTCATAATCCAATCCCCCCTTGATGAGAAATGTTCTCAAGGCTGTAAGCAATCTTTGCTTCTCAGGAGAAATAATTATGTCACTGCAATGAACGGCAGCGGTTGAAAAGCTTTTGAGGTGAGGATTAATGAAGGAGTAAACTTATTATCGCCCTCTCGCCTTGTAATATATAACATAACTATTAAATAATGTAAATTTATTATCAATGTCAGTTCTGTCCGGTTAACTGATTAAAAAAAGCCCGAAATCTCCTGTGAATCTGTTAAAATGTGTTAGCCATAACCCATTAAACAGAAAGGAGATTTCGGACTATGGCCCATTGTAACACAATCTT
>JALNYP010000091.1 GCA_023229795.1 Syntrophobacterales bacterium | reverse complement strand
TCTTTCTAAATTAAATCAACCTGTTACTTCACCTAAGATAACACTTTCCGAGTTAAAACGTGATTGAAAAATTACCCTTTATTAAATTATTTCAGCCAGATATCCTTTCTGGATGAGAACTAGATAAAGAGGATGGCCACAACTTGTTTGAGAAAAGCCATAGTCGCGTCATAGAGGGCATTGAGCTTGCCCTTAAGGTCTGTTGGCGCGGATGAAGGCTGGCCCGGTTCCTGGACCGCTTTCTTTTCGACTGGTTCTCTGGCAGCCCCCCCCGTGGCAGGGGCAATATCCTTCTGGGGAGACTTTTCGGGTGCAGCATTCCCGGTTATGGTTTTGACGGCATTAAATTTATCTTCAACGTATTTGAGCTTATTTTGGATTTGGTCCTGGATTTCCTTTTGATATTTATCCTTCTGCTCCTGAAAGACGTTGTTGATTAGCCCCGAAACTGAAGAAGCGTCTTTCTTGGCCTCAGCCCCGGAATCCTGGTTGGTTTTGTTGGGGGATTGTTCCTGTCCGTAGCTGGCCACTGGCAGCATAATGAGCACAACTGCCAGCAGAAAAGCGCAGTGCATCGTTTTCATGATTTTTCCCTCACTGGTCAATGCAGCCCTGCCTGGGGAGCAGTCATGCATCCCAAGCCCGAGCCGTTTTTGTTTAATAATTTATGGGCTGATAAATACCAATGAAAAACCGAAACAAGCCAATAGCCCAGATTAAGGCCGGTTTGGCGCCGCTAAAGCTGAAAGAGGAAGACTAGGCTTGGGGTGGCCGGTAGATTTTAGAGGCCAAAAGCTGAGGGGTCAAGGAAGTATAGGACAGGAAACATGATTTGACCTGAAACCTAACCGGAGGCAGGTCATCCTGAACCGTTGGGGCGAGCATATCGGCCTCGCCACAGTCGGCGCAATGGATGGCGGCGCCCAGGTTCGGTTGGCTGTCGCTATGGGAAGGCAGCAGCCAACCGCAAAGGAGCAGCACCGCCACTATTGAGCCGACAACCCTGAGCATCGTGGGGGTTTCCCTGATCATCATTTCTTGCCCAGGATTTTATCACCCTTTGGTTAGAAACTAACGCTTTTTTTCTGGGGAGATCATGGCGGACTAGCGCCCCGGATTAGTAGGAAGGGGGCGGACACACGGGTCAGCCCCCACAAGAACTAAAGATCACAGGCCAGAGGCCCGTGCCACTATTGATCAAAAAATGACGGGTGCGCTGGGTGCGCACCCAATGCAGGCCAGATTAGCGTTGGCGCACGTGTTCTTTGATGAAGCCGACGATGTCGCCCGTGTCGGTGCCGGGGCCGAAGATGGCGGCGATGCCCGCGGTCTTTAAAGACGGGATATCTTCATCGGGGATGATGCCACCCCCCATGACCAGCACATCGCCGATGCCCTTTTCCTTCACCAGTTCCATGACCCGGGGAAACAGGTAGTTGTGGGCCCCGGAGAGCACGCTCATGGCAATGACATCGGCATCTTCCTGCATGGCTGCCGCGACGATCTGCTCCGGGGTCTGCCGAAGGCCGGTGTATATCACTTCCATGCCGGCATCCCGCAAGGCCGCGCAGATGACCTTGATACCCCGATCATGCCCATCCAGCCCGGGCTTGGCGGCCAACACCCTGATTTTTTTCTCTTCCGGCATTGTCTTATTCTCCTTATGTATATCCGCAGGCTCCAGCCTGCGGCTACCGGTTCGGGTGGGGGGAGAGGGGACCCTGACGAAAACGTCCTCCGGTCCTCCCTTCAACTCGCTTGCATTAGACCAGCGCCGGGGCTTCGTATTCGCCGAAGACGCCCCGGAGGGTATCGCAGATTTCTCCCAGGGTAGCCAGGGCTTTGACCGCCTTAAGAATGGGCGGCATGAGGTTGTCGGTACCTTCGGCTGCGGTCTTGAGTTCGGCCAGGGCCTGGGCCACCGCGGCGTTATCCCGGGTGTTTTTCAGTTTCTGCAAGCCGGCCTTTTGTTTCGCTCCCACTTCCGGGTCGACCTTGAGGAGGTCTTTGAATTTTTCCTCCACGGTCTGGAAACGGTTGAGGCCCACGATGATGCGCTCGCCCTTTTCAATTTCCCGCTGGAACTTGTAGGCGCTGGCGCCGATCTCTTTCTGGATGAAGCCCTTTTCGATGGCCGCGACTGCGCCGCCCAGGCGGTCGATCTGGTCGATATACTCCTGGGCTTTGGCTTCGACGGCGTCGGTGAGGTTTTCGATATAGTAGGAGCCCGCCAGGGGGTCGATGGTGTCGCAGACGTTGGACTCGTAGGCCACCACCTGCTGGGTGCGCAGGGCCACCTGGACCGCGGTCTCCGACGGCAGGGCCAGGGCCTCGTCGAAGGAGTTGGTGTGCAGGGACTGTGTCCCGCCCAGGACCGCGCTCATGGCCTGGAAGGCCACCCGCATGATGTTGTTCAAAGGCTGCTGGGCCGTGAGGGAGCGGCCGGCCGTCTGGGTATGGAAGCGGAGCATCAGGGACCGGGGGTCCTGGGCCTGGAAGCGCTCCTTCATGATCTTGGCCCAGAGGCGCCGGGCCGCCCGGAACTTGGCCACTTCTTCCAGAAAGTCCGAATGGGAGTTGAAGAAGAAGGAGAGCCGGGGCCCGAACTCATCCACTTTCATGCCGGCCTTGATGGCCGCCTCGACATAGGCGATGCCGTTGGCCAGGGTGAAGGCGATTTCCTGCACCGCGGTGGAGCCGGCTTCCCGGATGTGGTAGCCGCTGATGCTGATGGTGTTCCACTGGGGCACTTCTTTGGTGCAGAAGGCGAAGATATCGGTGATGAGGCGCATGGAAGGCCGGGGGGCGAAGATGTAAGTGCCCCGGGCCGGATACTCTTTCAGGATGTCGTTCTGGACGGTGCCGCGTAATTTGTCGAAGGGCACGCCTTGCTTTTCGGCCACCGCCAGGTACATGGCCAGGATCACGGCGCAGGGGGAATTGATGGTCATGGAGGTGGACACCTGGTCCAGGGGGATGCCTTGGAAGAGCCGTTCTATGTCCCACAAGGAGTCGATGCACACCCCGACCTTGCCTACCTCGCCCTGGGCCAGGGGATGATCGGAATCATAGCCGATCTGGGTGGGCAGGTCGAAGGCCACGCTCAGCCCGGTCTGGCCGGATTTCAGGAGGAAATGGTAACGCTCGTTGGTTTCCTCGGCGGTGGCGAAGCCGGCGTACTGGCGCATGGTCCAGAAGCGGCCGCGATAGGCGGTGGGCTGGACCGCCCGGGTGTAAGGATATTGGCCGGGCAGGCCCAACTGTTTCAGGTAGTCGAACCCCTCCATATCCAGGGGAGTATAGGCCCGTTGGACGGGGATGCCCGAAGTGTTGACAAATTCCGCCTTGCGTTCCGGCATCTTTTGCAGCACCTTGGCCACCCGTTCATCGTATTTGGCCTTAGCTTCCTTGATGCGTTCCAGTTGTTCTTTGTCAGACATGCACTATCCTCCCTCTCCGTTTGATGAGTGGGGCGCTCATCTTAGTACTGTTTTCGGTTTTCGGTTTTCAGTTTTCGGTAATAAAGAAACTAAAATATGGGGTGAAATCTTCCCTCATGTCCTCTAGGGACCCGACCCAGGGTAGCATACCTGACGCCAAAGTGGCGGGATATCAGGGAGCTTCTGAATTTTTTGTCATAAATTTTCTTACCCGCGGTCTCGCACAGTCCGAATATAGACAAAGGGCGCCCATCTGGGGCGCCCTTGATGATCAGCCGAAAGCCCGCATGGCTCCTTAAATCTCCCCTTCCTGCTCCATCTTGGCCAGGGCTTCAAACCGGATATCCAGGCCCAGAATGCCCTGGATTTCATCGGCCTCGTTGCGCACCGGCACGCTCACCGTGATGCACAGGGCTCCGGTGAACCGGGAGGTGTAGAAGTCGGAGACGAACACCTTGCCGCTCTTAATAGGTTCGATAAACCAGGAGCGGTTGGACAGGTCCTCATCCAGTTTCATTTCGGCGTACTTGGCCCGGTCCACGATATGGGTGATGTTTTTGGTGATCTTGCCGCCTTCCAGATTGACCACGTACATGAACTGGATAAAGGGGTAGTTGTCCAGGGCCTGCTGGAGGACCGGCTCCATGCGCGCCGGGTCCATGGAACGGATATCTTCCTGCAAGGCCAGGTCCTCGGCCAGGTGGGCCGCCAGCTTATGGGCCTTCTGCTTGAGCTGGTCGAACTCCGACACAAAGAGCTCGGAGAGATACTTGCGGGCCAGGGTTTCCATCTCTTCGTCGGAAATGGTAGTGCAGCGCCCGGATTCGTACATTTCCATGATGCGCTTGAAGATCTTGGCCACCCCGGGGTGGTTCTTATCCACCGCCCGATCGCCTTCCAGCTTCAGCCGGGAATTGAGCCAATGCACGATGCCGGCCTTGCCGGATTTGTCGGTGATGGTGATCCGGATGGGCCGGTTCAGGATCTTGCCGGTATCGAAGGCATTGTAGATCTCTTCGTTCTTGAGTAGACCGTCCGCATGGATGCCGGCGCTGGTATTGTTGAAGTTTTTGCCTACAAAGGGATAGTTGGCCGGGATGTGGTAGTGCAGCTCCCGCTCGAAGTACTCGGCGATTTCCGAGATCGCCGCGGTGTCGATGCCGTCGGTGGCGCCCCTCAGCGAGATATACTCCATGAGCATGCCCTCAATGGGGGCGTTCCCGGTGCGTTCCCCGAAGCCCAGCAGGGCCCCGTTCACCGCGCCGCAGCCATACAGCCAGGCGGTGACGCTGTTGACCAGGACCTTGTGAAAGTCGTTGTGGCCGTGCCATTCCAACAGGTGGCCCGGAAATCCGGCGTCTTCGATCATGGCCCGCACCAGCTTGGGCACGCTCCGGGGCAGGGCGGCGCCGGGATAAGGCACCCCGTAGCCCATGGTGTCGCACAGCCGCAGCTTGATGTCGATGCCGCTTTCTTCCCGCAGTTTCATCAATTCGATGGCAAAGGGCACACAGAAGCCGTAGACGTCAGCCCGGGTGACGTCTTCCATGTGGCACCGGGGCTTAATGCCCATATCCAGGGCCGCCTTGACGATGGCCAGGTAGTCCTCCATGGCCTTTTTGCGGTCCCATTTGAGCTTCAGGAAGATGTGGTAATCGGACACCGACGTGAGGATGCCGGTCTCGGCCAGGCCCATCTCCTTCACGAGGGCCAGGTCAGAGGCATTGGCCCTAATCCAGCCGGTGATCTCGGGGTAGCGGTAACCCCGGGCCCGGCACTGCTCCACGGCCTCTTTATCTTTGGTGCTGTAGAGGAAGAACTCGCTCTGGCGCACGATCCCCCTGGGGCCCGACAGGCGGTGGAGCAGGTCGAAGATGTCGACGATCTGTTTCACCGTGTAAGGCGGCCGCGCCTGCTGCCCATCCCGGAAGGTGGTGTCGGTGAGCAGCATCTGCTCCGGGGGTTGGGGCATGACGAACTTGTAGTCGAAATCGATCCGGGCCACTTCCGTGTAGGGGAAGATGTTCCGCATCAGGTTGGGCTCACTCACCTCCTGCAGCTTATGATGCCAAAAAGAGGTGTGCTCATGATCCAATAACCGGCGTTCCTTGTTCCAACGAGACATAATCTTGCCATCCATTATTAAGTTCTCAGTGGCCAGTGGCCAGTGGTCAGTTAAAAAGCCCTAAGCGATCAATGGGTCTGACTAACTACTGGTTGCTGACGACTGGCTACTGTCAATCTTCCACCCTCAGAGCCAATTCCAGCAGTTGTTCCGGGTCCACCCGGGACGGGGCCTTGGTTACCAGGCAGGTGGCCTTCTGGGTCTTGGGGAAGGCGATCACCTCCCGGATGGATTTGGCCCCGCAGAGAATCGCCACCAGGCGGTCGAAGCCGAAGGCCACCCCGCCGTGGGGCGGCGCGCCGTATTCCAGGGCTTCCAGCAGAAAACCGAATTTCTCTTCGGCTTCCGCCGGGCCAATCTTCAGGGCCTCAAACACCACCTGCTGGATATCCCGGCGGTTGATGCGGATGCTGCCGCCGCCGATCTCGGTGCCGTTGAGCACCAGGTCGTAGGCCCGGGCCCTGACCTGGCCCGGGTCGGTGGCCAGCAGGGGGATATCCTCCTCCCGGGGAGCGGTGAAGGGATGGTGCATGGCCGCAAAGCGTCCCGCCTCGGCGTCGTACTCCAGGAGGGGAAAGTCGGTGACCCAGGTCAGGCTATAGGTGTCCTCGGGGATCAGGCCTTCCCGTTCGGCCAGGCTAAGCCTGACCTGCCCCAGGGCGGTGCAGGCCACCGCCGGGACATCGGCGACGAAGAGCAGCAGGTCGCCCTCTTTGGCCTCCAACCGCGCCTCGATGGCGGCCTTGATCTCGGCCGGGAAATACTTGGCCAGCGGCGACTGCCAGCCCTGGCTCTGGAGCTTTACCCAGGCCAGGCCCCGGGCTCCGTAAACCCCGGCCAGGTCGATGAGTTCGTCCAGTTCCTTCCGGGAGAGCTTGTTCAGACCCGGACCGTTGATGGCCTTGACGATGCCGCCCTGGTCCACCACTTCCCGGAAGCGGGCGAACTCGGCCTGCCGCACCAGATCGGTGACGTCCTTGAGCTCGAGCCCGAAGCGGGTGTCCGGCCGGTCCAGCCCGAAGCGGTCCATACACTCCTGGTAGGTCAGACGGGGAAAAGGAGTGGTGAGCTCCAGGTCCTTCAACTCCTTGAACAGGGCCGTGATCAGGCCTTCCACCACCCGGTAGATATCCGCTTCGGTGATGAAGGCCATCTCCATATCGATCTGGGTGAACTCGGGCTGGCGGTCGGCCCGCAGGTCTTCATCCCGAAAACACCGGCACAATTGATAATAGCGGTCCAGTCCGGACATCATCAGGAGCTGCTTGAAGAGCTGGGGCGACTGGGGCAGGGCGAAGAACTGCCCCGGCTGCACCCGGCTGGGCACGAGGTAATCACGGGCCCCCTCGGGCGTGCTCTTGGTGAGGATGGGGGTCTCCACCTCGATAAAGCCCTGGCCGTTGAGGTACTGCCGCGTTACCTGGGCGGCCCGGTGCCGGAACAGGAGGTTTTTCATGACGCTGGGGCGTCTCAGGTCCAGGTAGCGGTATTTCAGCCGCAGGGCCTCGGAGATATCCACCTTGTAGTCTTCCAACTCGAAGGGCGGGGTCTTGGCGGAGTTCAGGATGCGCAGCTCTTCCACCAGGACCTCGATCTCGCCGGTGGCCAGATTCGGGTTGACCATATCCGACGGCCTCAGGTTCACCAGGCCCCGTACCGCGATAACGTGCTCATCCCGGAGCACTCCGGCCTTATTGTGGGTGTCGGGATTGATCTTGGGGTTGAAGACCACCTGGGTCAGCCCCTCCCGGTCCCTGAGGTCCACGAAGATCAGGCCGCCATGGTCCCGCCGGCGCTGCACCCAACCCATGAGCACCACTTCGACGCCGTTAGCCGCGGCGGTGAGCGCGTTGCAGGAATGGCTGCGGGTTAACCCTTCAAGCGTATCAAACACGTTGTCTTCCCTTCTCCCCCAGTATTTTCCATGGGGGCGAACGTAGGGGCGGACCTGTGTGTCCGCCCTTTTCGAGGTCGCACACGCGGTGCGCCCCGACAAAGTTTCTCAGACTCGAAATTTTTGCAATAAATAATCCGGCAGACCCTCCAGGGGCACCTGCTCCTGCTCAATCTGGAGCCTCCCGCCCTCGACTTCCAGCCCCTGGGCCGAGCCGTCGGGCTGCCGGGCCACATTCCGCATGGGCCGCACCTGGGCCACGCCCGCGGCTAATTCCTTATCCCCCAGGATGACCGCGTAGGTCGCGCCCAGGCGATCCGCCAGGGTCATCTGGGCCTTGAGCGACCGCCCTTCGAAATCCATCTCTGCGGGCAAATTCTTCCAGCGCAGGTCCTGGACCAGGACGAAGGCCCGCTCCCGGGCCGCCTCGCCCAGGGCCGCCACAAAGACGCGCGGCTGGTGATCCTGGCCTAAATCCTGGGGCAATACCTCCAGGAGGCGGTCCTCGCCGATGGCAAAACCGATGGCCGGCAGCTCCGGGCCGCCCAATTCCTGGGACAGGCCGTTGTAGCGCCCGCCTCCGGCCACCGCGTCCTGGGCTCCCAGGCCCACGGCCACTACCTCGAAGGCGGTGCGGGTGTAATAGTCCAGACCCCGCACCAGCTTGGGCTGCATCTCATAAGTTACGTTAAAGCGATCCAGCAGTTCCTGCACCCGGGCAAAATGGGCGGCGCAATCGTTACAGAGATAATCCCGCATCACCGGGGCGCCCTGCAAAATCGACTGGCAATTGGCGCTCTTGCAGTCCAGGACCCGCAAGGGGTTGGTGGTGCGGCGGCGCAGGCAGTCCTCGCACAGGCCTTCCCGGTTGATCAGGAATAACCCGAGGGCCGCCTTGAATTTTTTCTGGCAGTCGGGACAGCCCAGGGAATTAATGAGCAGGCGCATCTCCCCGACCAGCAGCCGCTTGAGGATGGTCAACAGGAGCAGGATGACTTCCACGTCCAGCTCGGGGGCCTCGCCGCCGTAAGCCTCGCAGTTGATCTGGTAAAACTGGCGGAAGCGTCCCTTCTGGGGCCGCTCATAGCGGAACATGGGTCCCAGGGTATAGAGCTTCTTGATCCCGGCGCCTTTGTCCAGGCGGTTTTCCAGGACCGCCCGCAGCACCGAGGCAGTGGCCTCGGGCCGCAGCGTCAGGGAATCGCCCTTGCGGTCCGGGAAGGTGTACATCTCCTTGGCCACGATGTCGGTCTCGGTGCCGATGGAGCGGGCGAAGAGCTCGGTGCGTTCGAGCAGGGGCAGACGAATCTCGCGGTAGCCGTAGAGGTCGAAGACCTCCCGGGCCACGGATTCGACCCACTGCCACCGCGCCGTGTCCGGCGGCAAGATATCCCGCATGCCGCGAATTGCTTTGATCATAGCTGAACATCCACCCGAAATAATAAAAATAACCTTTAAAGGGCTTGACTGTCAAGGTGATTTAGGAGCGCTAAAGAGAAGCAATGCCCCATGGGCTGACCGGCTTGACAAGACCGCGGCTATCATGTTATGAATTTTTTCAGATAACTAAACCCCCAGGCAATCCGGAACCCGGTGTGAATCCGGGGCGGTCCCGCCGCTGTAATCGGGGACGGAAGACGTTAAGGCGCAAGCCGGCCACTGCCGGGGAGTTATCAAAACCCCGGTGGGAAGGCTGACGTTCTCCGGCTGATCCGAGAGCCAGAAGACCTGCCTGGCGGTGCATGACGAGAGTACTCCTGATGGTAAAGGGAGTTCCATCCAAGCGATGGGACTCTTTTTTTTGTTGTAAAGGCAGAAACCAAAAACTTGAACCGCAGAGGCGCGGAGGACGCAGAGAAAAACACAGAGAAATTATAAAATCCTCTGCGCTCTCTGCGTCTCTGCGGTGAATAAAAGCTTATCCCCGGCGGTCGCGTTTTCCGGCTGACCCCGGTAAACCACACGAGGAAGGAGGACAAGTATATGCAAAAATCTAAGAGTAGTAAGGTGAAACCCATCAGCATCCGCTACACCTGCGCCCCTAACGGCGATCAGGTGGGCCTGTCCCATTACCTCATGGCCGACGCCAAGAAGGCCAAGTAGGCATGGCGCAGGAAGTTTCACCTCTGTGGGGTCCGGCGGGAGTCCCGGTGAATGCCGGGGCCGGGCCCCATTTCGACGTTTTGGAGATCGGCCACGAGGATTATGTGGCCCTGATCAACGCGGACACGGCCTTCTGGGTGCTGGCCCCCCGGGCCGAAGCCCTGGAATATCTCCTGGGCGCGGAGCTGCCCCAGGTCTTTTTAGAAAAAGAAGCCCGGCTGGCCGCGGACCTCAACAACGTGCGCTTCAACCTCCTGCCCTCTGCGGTCTATTTCAATCCCACGGAGCGCTGCAACCTGGACTGCGGTTACTGTTACCTGCCCCGGGACGCCCGGCGCGGCGGCGAGCACATGGACCCGGCCCGCCTCATGGAATCGCTCCAGCTCCTGAAGGATTTCTTCGTCTCCACCCTGCCGGAAGGGGCCCGGCCCCAACTAGTGTTCCACGGCAGCGAACCCCTGCTGGCCAAGGACGCGGTCTTTGCCGGGATCGAAAAATACGGCGACTACTTCCGGTTCGGGGTGCAGACCAACGCCACCCTGCTGGATAAGGCGGCCAAAGACTTCCTGGTGGCCCACAGCGTGGGCATCGGCCTGTCCCTGGACGGCCCCACCCCCGAGGTGGCGGACCGCACCCGGCACACCTGGGGCGGCGCCGGGGTCTTCGCCGAGACGGTGAAGGTGCTGGAGGAGCTGGTAGGCTACCCCGGCCTCAACCTGATCACCACGGTGACCAAGGAAAACGTCCGCGCCCTGCCGGAGATGGTGGAGTTTCTCCACGCCAAGGGAGTCACCAACGCCCTGCTGAACCCGGTGCGGGGGACGCAAATGGGCGGGCGCAATCTCCTGCCGGATCAGGCCGAGCTGGCCCACTACTTCTTTGCCGCCCTGGACCGGGCCTACGCCCTGGGCCAGGAGACCGGCCGCAAGCTGGTGGTCGGCAATTTCGCCAACCTGCTGTTGGGATTGGTAGCTCCGGGGGCCCGGCGGCTCATGTGCGACATCAGCCCCTGTGGCGGCGGCCGTTGCTTCTTTGCGGTGGGCGCCAAGGGCGAAGTGGCCCCGTGCAGCGAATTCCTGGGCCTGCCCGAGTTTCACGGCGGCAACCTCTGGGAGACGCCGGTGCCGGAGTTGCTGAAGACCAAGCCCTTCCAAGACGTCACCACCCGGGTGGCGGAGGGTTTTGCGCCCTGCAACCGCTGCGCGGTGCGCCACTTCTGCGGCGCGCCCTGTCCGGCGGAGGTCTACGCCATCAACGGCAAGCTGGAGGCGCCGGCGCCGCTGTGTGATTTCTATACCGCGCAGGCCCGCTATGCCTTCCGGGTCATCGCCCAGGGCCGCCTGGACGACTACCTCTGGGATGGCTGGAAAGACGACCTGGACCCGATCGTGGTGATGTAGGACAGCAGGAGATAAAAGAGAAGGTTAACGCGGCAGGGGCGGTCTAAGGACCGCCCCTGTTTTTATAGCGAATGCCAAAAGTTTTTTCCATTAAGGCACATGCTCAAAAAACCAAAATCCCCCCTAACCCCCCTTTGTCAAAGGGGGGAACTATAAGGAATTGCTCGAAAAGTCCCCCTTTGACAAAGGGGGATTTAGGGGTAATACTGTTCACTTAATGATATTTCTGTGGTATTCTGGGTCAAATTTTCCCAGGAGGACCGCAGATGGCACGGACACTTGCAGAACTCCCCAAAGGCAGCCGGATCACG